>NZ_JBEXYE010000005.1:0-446748 GCF_040630785.1 Nocardia sp. NPDC005746 | reverse complement strand
ACGCTGCTGCCCGCACAAGGCCGGCTCCCTGACCAAGGCCATCCACGTCCTGCAAAACCACGAGATTCAATCCGCACGAGGATGAAAAAGGCTCATTGACCAGTGACTTGCATGGCTTCCCATCGACGACGTCCCAATACTGACCGTGCGCGTCCGTGGTCACCCCCCAAAAGCTGTCCTTACCGGGATCGGACGCGAAATGGGTCGCCCCGAAGCTCGGATCTTCCGGATTGGTGCCGAACGGTTCCATCAGCTGAGCCTCGTAGATGATGTCGTGGGCGGCGGTGGAGACATACACCTTGTTCGGAACCTGATCCTGCGGAACGCCGGTGAGATGCAGATCCGAGGCATCGTCCACCGTCGTTCCCGGACTGGCTACCAATGCCACCGCATCGGCATTCAGGCTGTTTCCGTGAGCTGCGGCATCACCGACGACCGCGGTGCCGTAGCTGTGCCCGACCACGGTGTTGTACGACGGATTCCCGTCGTGCGTAGCACGCAATCCCTCCTGGAACTTGTTGAGTGCCGGCGCTCCGGCATCGGCGTACTTTCGGTTCGACGCATCATCGATGTTCCAGTTGGTCGGATCGGCATGCGCTCCCCAGTCCACCGGTGTGGGAGGCGTGTCGTATCCAATCCACGTAATCACCGCGGGATCCTTTGCGCCTGCTAGTTTCGCGCTTTCGCGCATGAGTTCGGCTCTGTCCATGTAGCCGTCGATCTTCGCCGGTGTCACTCCTGTGCCGGGCACGTAGGTCGAGACGTTGGTGGCTGTGTCGGGGTTGCCCGCGGAGATCGCCGCGTGGGGCATGGTGTCGCCGGTTACGCTGTCCCACACCATCAAATACCGACCCGGTTTATTGGCCTCGGCCTGGACTTTCAGCATGTCGGGAAGGTCTGTCGCGCGGTCCTTCGCGTCGTCCAGTTGCTTTTTCCAGGCGTCGTATTTGGTGCGGTCAGCGAAGATGGCACCTGGCTCGTTCTCGGGAGGAAGGTTCTCTCCCTTTGCCCAATCCGGGTGCTGTGCGGTCAACTGATCGACAGTGTCCTGGGCGGCCTGCGCGTGGGTGAGCTCGTCGTCGAGTTTTTCGCGGTTGTAGCGATCCCGATCGGCTGTGGGCAGTCCGTCATGGTTGCCGATGTACTGATCGTGTTCGTAGAGCGCATCCTTCTCCGCGGGGGTCAGCCCATCCCAGAAGTTGCGCAGCTCTTTTGGATCGCTCGGCAACTGCTTGTTGCCGTCCAGGATGTCCTGCACCTGTGACCGGACCGGGGCGCCATCTGGGGTCTTCTCGTAGCCGCCCAGCAACTGTAGATCGGTGGTGATCGCCGTTGCCGCCGAAACTTCCGACAAGCCGAACTGGAACAACAACGCCTTGATCCGCGTCTGCAATCCTGACGCCTGGCCATCAAGCACCTGTTGGGCCAACACGTTGGCCACCGCGTTCGATCCGTCCGACGGCATCTTCGGAGCCGTCACGGTACCGTCGTCGTCGACCTTCATTCCCTCGGGGATCTCATGATCGAGAATCTTCACCAACGCGGTCTGGGTGTCGACGAGCTGGGCACCATAGGTGTTGTAGTGGTCGGCGATATCCACGATCGCGGTCGCGAGATGATTGCCATGCAGCTTGTGCGCCACCGCCCGCTCTGATGCCGCCGTCGCGCCGTCGCCTTTCCACTTGTCCATGGCCTTGTCGACCGCGCTGTTCATCGCGTCGACCTTGGTCACGAACTTCTCGTTCTGTGCCACGATGTCCGCGGCGAAATCGACCATCGACTGTGGATTACAGCCCCGCACATGGCTGATCGTGGTCAATTCACGCCCTCGCCGCGACCGTACTTGTCCAACTGGTCCTTGTTGGACTTATCCATGTCCTCGTATGAGCCGCCGGCCGACTTGGCGCGATCCGCCAGAGTGTGAATCTGGCCGCCGATCAACCCGTACGCCTTCAGTACCGCGTCACCGACCTGCTCCGAGACCGCGGCCACCGGCGATCCCGGCATGCTCACCGCTTTGGTGAGCTTGAGTTTGCTGATTTCGTCCGCTTGCCCGCCCAGCTCAGTCGCCAACCCGTGCAATGTCGTGAGGTCGACGTCGAGAATGTCAGCCACCGCTAGACCCCCCTGGTTCAGTTCGCGGTACAAACCTCCGGCGAACATAACATGGCAGCCTGACCAGTCCGGACCGGACGGTTGTGTGAATCGCGCTATAGCTTGTCTCCGAGGCGGGCCTTGCGGTGGGCGTCGCGGGCGCGGGTTTCGGCGGTGGCGCGGGCGTAGCGGCCGAGCATCTGGCGGGAGCGCCAGCCGGCCAGCATCATGAGGTCCTGCTCTTGGCCGCCGCTGGCCAGCCAGTTGTGGGCGAAGAAGTGGCGGAGTTGGTGAGGGTGGAGGTGGGGGATGCCTGCGGCGTTGGCGCGGCGCTCCAAGATTTGATAGATGCCCCAGCTGGTCATCTGGCCTCGTTTGCCCAGCCAGAGCGCGGGATTGTTGTTGGCTGCCTTGGGATGTCGGGCGCGGATCCGGAGGTAGCGGCGTAGGGCGATGCGGGTTTTGTCGCCGAAGGGCAGGACTCGTGGCTGTCGTCCCTTGCCGATGACCAGGGCGGTGTTCTCCTGGAAGTCGAGGGCGTCTACGTCGAGTGCAGCGATCTCGCCGACTCGGGGGCCGATGTCGACCAGAAGACGGATGATCGCTGTGTCGCGGCGGGCTTCGAAATCGGTTCCCTCGCACGCGGCCAACAGTTTTCGGAGATCCTCTATGGGCGGTACCGGGATGGGCTTCTCGGGGACGTACGGCGGGGTCATCTTGTCGAAGGGGTTGTCTTCGAGGATCTCCTCGGTCACCAGGTATTTGCAGAACTGCTGAAGGCTGCGGTACTGGCGGTTCGCGTACTCCGGTGTGATTGGTTTGCCGGTTCGCCGGTTGGCCCGGTTGAGGGTGTCGATGATGTATGCGCCGATGTTGTCGCGGGTGAGGGCGTCGGAGTTGGGCTCGATCGGGGGTGTCCGGGCTTCGAGGAAGGCGACGAAGTAGCCGACGTCGCGGCTGTAGCAGTCGATGGTGCCGGCGGATTTGTTGGCGCGTCGAAGCTCGGTGACGAAGTCCTCCAGGAGCTCGACGATGGCGTCGAGATCTTGCCCCATGGCACCAGGCCGCGCGCGAAAGTTCCTTGGTGTTTGAGCGTTATACGGTCTGGGTATTGGTGTAACTGCCAGCGTTTTCGCTGGTCAGCTACACTTTGCGCCCCCGGCAGGAATCGAACCTGCGACCTAGGGATTAGAAGGCCCTTGCTCTATCCAACTGAGCTACGGAGGCAGTGCGGGCATCGGCGGTGATGCGGGCTCCAAACACCTTGACCCAAATCGATCTCGGTGTCCAGCGGGTTGAGTATAGCGAGCGTCCAGGTTAGTAATGGTTCGTCGCTTAGCAACTGTTCGGCGCGTCGGGGCGGTAGTGCGGACCGGAGGACCGGAAACCCCAGGGGAGTCTGGATGGGCGCTCCGAACTACGCTGGGCGTATGTCGTCAGTGCAGGACCCGCCCGCAGGATCGGATGTTTCGGCGAATCGGTCGGGTTCGGGGGTGACGTTCGCGGCGGTCACGGCACTGGGCGGGGCGGCGGCCGCGTTGGTGGCGGCGCTGGTCGTGGCGTTGTCGGCGGCGCATGCCCTGACCTTGCTGGGGATTCCTGATCCTGGTCCGCTGACCACGTACGGGCTGCCCGCGGTGCGGGCGGTGGCGGATCTGTCGGCGGCGCTGACCATCGGGTCGTTGCTGTTCGCGGCGTTCTTCGTGCCGCCGCAGGAGAGCGGAGTGCTGGACGTCGGGGGGTATCGGGCGCTGCGGCGGGCCGGGAACGCGGCGCTGGTGTGGGCCGGATCGGCGGCGCTGCTGGTGCCGCTGACGCTGTCGGACACCACCGGGCAACCGCTGCTGAAGTCGATGCGGCCCGAGCAGGTGTGGCGGGCCGCCGATCAGGTCGAGGTCGCGGGGTCGTGGCGGTTCACCGTGTTCATGGTGCTGGTGCTGGCCGTCGCGTGCCGGGTGGCGTTGCGCTGGGGCTGGACGCCGGTGCTGCTGTTGCTGTCGGTGCTCTCGCTGCTGCCGGTGGCCCTGACCGGGCATTCGTCCTCGGGCGGCGCACACGACCTGGCCACCAACAGCCTCATCCTGCACCTGCTTTCGGCCTGCTTCTGGGTTGGCGGATTGTTCGCGGTGCTGGCCTACGCGCTGCGCGACGGCAAATACACGGCACTGGCCGTGCGCCGGTTCTCGATCGTGGCGACCGTCTCGTTCGTGGTGATCGCGATCAGCGGTGTGATCAACGCCCTGGTCCGGCTGCCCGTGTCGGAACTGCTCGGGACCACTTACGGCAAGCTCGTGCTCGCCAAGACCGCGGCGCTGATCCTGCTCGGCGTCATGGGCTACCTGCAGCGCCGCAACGCGATCCCGGACCTGGAGAAGGATCCGCAGGATCGCGGCGCGCTCATCCGCCTCGCCGGTGTCGAGGCGCTGATCTTCGCGGCCACCGTCGGCCTCGCCGTCGGCCTGGGCCGCACCCCGCCGCCGGACCAGCGGACCGTGCCGACCCCGACCGAGGTCGAGATCGGCTACAACCTGGCGGGGCCGCCGACCGTGGCGCGGCTGCTGTTCGACTGGCGCTTCGACCTGATCTTCGGCACCCTCGCCCTGGTCATGGCCGGGCTGTATCTGCGCGGCGTGCTGCGGCTGCGCAAGCGCGGCGACGACTGGCCGATCGGCCGGACCATCGCCTGGCTCGCGGGCTGCCTGACGCTGCTGCTGGCCACCAGTTCGGGGGTGGGCCGGTACGCGCCGGCCATGTTCAGCGTGCACATGGCCCAGCACATGATGCTGTCGATGCTGGCCCCGATCCTGTTCGCGCTGGGCGGTCCGGTGCTGCTGGCGCTGCGCGCGATCCAACCGGCCGGTCGGAATCAGCCGTCCGGGGTGCGCGAATGGATCCTGGGGGCCGTGCACAACCCGGTATCGCGCTTCCTGACCCAGCCGGTCGTCGCCTCGGTGCTGTTCGTCGGCGGCTTCTACGCCCTCTACCTGGGTGGCATCTTCGACAAGTACGTCGGCACGCACGGCGCCCACATTCTGATGAATGTGCACTTCCTGCTCAGCGGATACCTCTTCTACTGGGTGGTCATCGGCATCGATCCCAAGCCACGCCCGATGGAGCCGCTCACCAAGCTGGGCATGGTCTTCGGCTCGCTGCCGTTCCACGCCTTCTTCGGCATCGCGCTGATGAGCATGGACACCGTGATGGGCGGCTGGTTCTACCGCGGCCTGGGCCTGTCCTGGAACAAGGACCTGCTCGGCGATCAGCACACCGGTGGCAGCCTCGCCTGGGCCAGCGGTGAGGTGCCGCTGGTCGTGGTGATGCTGGCGCTGCTCATCCAGTGGTCGCGCAGCGACCAACGGCTGGCGAACCGGCTCGACCGCAAGGCCGAGCGTGACGACGACGCGGACCTGACCGCGCACAACGCCATGTTCGCCGAGCTCGCTCGGCGCGACAGAGAGGTGCGCAAGTGAAGGATGTCGCCATGGCGACCCGGAAAGTGAAGCGGCTCTACCGATCCGACGTGCGCCAGGCCCGCCGCCTGCTGCGCGGGCACATCCGCAAGACGCCCGTCTTCCACACCGAGATCCTGGGCCCGCACGGCCCGGTCCCGGTCACGCTCAAACTGGAGCATCTCCAGCACGGCGGCACCTTCAAGGTGCGTGGCTGCCTCAACGCGCTGTTGCAGGCGCGCGGCGACCAGACCCAGGTGGTGCTGGCCTCGGCCGGTAATGCCGGGATCGCGGCGGCCCTGGCCAGCGCGGTGCGCGGAATGTCGTGCACGGTGGTGGTTCCGGAGTCGGCCTCGCACACCAAGGTGGCGGCCATGTGGTCGCACGGGGCCGAAGTGCTGTGGCACGGAACCACTTACGCCGAGGCGCACAAGTACGCCCGCCAGCTCGCCGCCGAACGCGGCGCCATGCCCTTGCACGCCTACGACCTGCCCGAGATCGTGGCCGGGGCGGGCGTGGTCGGGCTGGAGATCGAGGAGCAGGTGCGCGGCAGACCGACGGTGCTGGCCGCGGTCGGCGGCGGTGGCCTGGTGGCCGGGGTGGCGGTGTCGCTCGGGCTGCGCGGCCGGGTGGTGGGGGTCGAGCCGGTGGGTGCGCCGACCCTGCACGCGGCGCTGGCGGCCGGGCACCCGGTGGACGTCGACGTGTCCAGCGTGACCTCGGATTCCTTGGGCGCGAACCGGATCGGTGAGATCGCCATGGAGGTGGCGCAGCGCTACGCGGTGCGATCGACGCTGGTCAGCGATGACGCGATCGTGATGGCCCGGGAGTATCTGTGGCGCGAGTTCCGGATCGTGGTGGAGCCCGCGGGCGCGACCGCCGTGGCCGCGATCCAGTCCGGGGCGTACGTGCCGGGTCCGGGGGAGCGGCCGGTAATCGTCTTGTGCGGGGCCAACACCGACCTGGCGACCCTGTAGTCCATCGCGAAAGTTATCCCCACCCCGCGAGTCGTCCACACTCGCCGAGGCGGGGTCTGCCCCCGCGCACGCCCCCCGGCGAAGCTGGAAGCCGGACCGAACGCAGGGCTCGCGGCGACGGGCTCGAATCGACAAGGGGGAGCGCGATGTACGAGGCGAATACCGCGGTGATCGGCCGGGTCGTCACCCAACCGGTGCTGCGCGCGCTGCAGAACGGCGATCAGCTGCTGAGCTTCCGCATGGCCAGTACCGCCCGCCGCTACGATCAGGCCGCAGGGGACTGGGTGGACGGTGGCACGTTGTACCTCACCGTAAGCTGTTGGCGACGGGGGATCATCGAGGGAGTCGAAGCGTCGCTGCAGCGAGGTGACCCGGTCATCGCGTACGGGCAGCTGCGCTCGAACGAGTACACCACCCGAGACGGCGCGGAGCGCACCGACCTCGAGATGCGGGCCCTGGCAGTGGGTCCCGACCTGGGCCGTTGCACCGCCCCGGTGGTGCGCAAAACCTTCGGTCGACCCGACCGGACCGACCCCGTGGAACGGCCGTCCGCCGATCCGGACACTGCCGGAGAACCCGCTACTACACACAGTTAGGCTTGCCGATATGGCTGAGTTCATTTACCAGATGGTGAAGGTGCGAAAGGCGCATGGCGACAAGGTCGTGCTCGACAATGTGACCTTGAACTTCCTTCCCGGCGCGAAGATCGGTGTCGTCGGCCCGAACGGCGCGGGTAAGTCCAGTGTGCTGAAGATCATGGCGGGACTGGACCAGCCGAACAACGGTGATGCCTGGCTCGCGCCGGGCGCGACGGTCGGCATCCTCATGCAGGAGCCGCCGCTCAACGAAGAGAAGACCGTGCGTGGGAACGTCGAGGAGGGCCTCGGCGAGATCAAGGTGAAGCTGGACCGCTTCAACGAGATCGCCGAGCTCATGGCGACCGACTACTCCGACGAGCTGATGGAGGAGATGGGCAAGCTCCAGGAGGAGCTGGACCACGCCGACGCGTGGGATGTCGACTCGCAGCTCGAGCAGGCCATGGACGCGCTGCGCTGCCCGCCGCCGGACGAGCCGGTCACCAACCTCTCCGGTGGTGAGCGCCGTCGTGTCGCGCTGTGCAAGCTGCTGCTGAGCAAGCCCGACCTGCTGCTGCTCGACGAGCCCACCAACCACCTCGACGCCGAGTCGGTGCTGTGGCTCGAGCAGTTCCTCGCCTCCTACCCGGGCGCCGTGCTGGCCGTCACCCACGACCGGTACTTCCTCGACAATGTGGCCGAGTGGATCCTCGAGCTGGACCGCGGCCGCACCTTCCCCTACGAGGGCAACTACTCCACCTACCTGGAGAAGAAGGCCGAGCGCCTCGAGGTGCAGGGCAAGAAGGACCAGAAGCTGCAGAAGCGCCTCAAGGAGGAGCTGGCGTGGGTCCGCTCCGGCGCCAAGGCGCGTCAGGCCAAGAACAAGGCGCGTCTGGGCCGCTACGAGGAAATGGCCGCCGAGGCCGAGAAGATGCGCAAGTTGGACTTCGAGGAGATCCAGATCCCGGCCGGTCCGCGCCTGGGCAACGTGGTCGTCGAGGTCGAGAACCTGGACAAGGGCTTCGGCGAGCGCCAGCTGATCAAGGATCTGTCGTTCACCCTGCCGCGCAATGGCATCGTCGGTGTCATCGGCCCGAACGGTGTCGGTAAGTCGACGCTGTTCAAGACCATCGTCGGCCTGGAGAACGCGGACAGCGGCAATGTGCGCGTCGGCGACACGGTCAAGCTGAGCTACGTCGACCAGAACCGCGGCGGCATCGACCCGAAGAAGACGGTCTGGCAGGTCGTGTCCGACGGTCTGGATCACATCCAGGTCGGCCAGGTGGAAATGCCTTCCCGCGCTTATGTTTCGGCCTTCGGGTTCAAGGGCCCGGACCAGCAGAAGCCGGCCGGTGTGCTCTCCGGTGGTGAGCGCAACCGCCTGAACCTGGCGCTGACCCTCAAGCAGGGCGGCAACCTGATCCTGCTCGACGAGCCCACCAACGACCTCGACGTCGAGACCCTGAGCTCGCTCGAGAACGCGCTGGAGAACTTCGCGGGCTGCTCGGTGGTCATCTCCCACGACCGCTGGTTCCTGGACCGCACCTGCACGCACATCCTGGCGTGGGAGGGCACCGAGGACAACCCGGCCGCGTGGTTCTGGTTCGAGGGCAACTTCGAGGCCTACGAGGCCAACAAGATCGAGCGCCTCGGCCCGGAAGCCGCCCGTCCGCACCGGGTGACCCACCGCAAGCTCACCCGCGGATAGCGCACCACCCCAACCGAATTCACCGCTCGCCCCCACCCGGAGATCCGGGTGGGGCAGCCGGACCGCGCCGTCATCGGCCGGCTACCGCGGGCTCGGGTTCTGATCCGGCCCGCGGGCGAGCGGTCGGTTGGTCACTTTTGCCTGGCTCGACGATGTTTGCTGGACGGTTTACGGTTCGCTGGATGGCGTGCGGTGGCCGAAAAAGTGAACGGTTATCGAACAGCGAACTCAGCGGTTTCGCATTCGCACTAGTGCGTGAAAACTGTTTTGGTGCAAGGTTTGTCGGAGACGACCTGGCGATATCGGGCGAACATCTCACTCATCGAACCGTCCGGTTTGTCGGTATTGCGAGACGCGGCGTGGCATTGACAGGAATTCGACCCGGTACCTCCTGGGTCCAGCTACTCTCGCATCGGCGTCACTTTGTTACGGAACCGAATCCGAGGAGTTGGCGAAATGACGGTCTCGTCCGAACTGTCCAGCAAGGCCTGGGCCGCGAGTTTGCCCAAGTCGCTGGGCGGCAACCTCGTGTCCCTCGAGGAGGCATATTTCCGTCACGTCGACGCCGGCGACGCGGACTGCGCCATTCCCGCGACCTCCACACACATCTTCCGCTGCCACGTCGATCTGGCCGTGCGGCGCACCCCCGGCACCGCGAATGTCCATGTGTACCAGGCGGATGACGAGGCCGGGCTCGGCGTCGCCATCCAGTTGGTCACCGACGACATGCCGCTGCTCGTCGAGTCCGTCACCGCTTTCCTGAGCCGCATCGGCGTCAGCGTCAGCGAGGTCGTGCACCCTATTTTCGAGGTCACCCGAGACGCCGCGGGTCGCCTGGAGACCGCGGTGCCGCACGAGGTCGACGGCAATGGCGCGACCGGTCTGCGCGAATCCTGGATGCACGTGCAGCTGCATCCGGCAACCAGCCGCGCCCAGCTCGAGCGCATCGAGTCCGCGCTGCCCGACGTGCTCACCGACGTGCGCCGCGTCATCGAGGACACCGAGGCCATGCGCCAGGCCCACGAGCGTGTCGCCGGTGAACTCGACAGTGCCGCGGCCGCCGGCAGATCCGGCTTCCCGGCAGCCGACCTCACCGAGTGCGCCGACCTGCTGCGCTGGCTGGCCGACGGCCATTTCACCGTGCTCGGCTACGCCCGGTACGAACGCAGCACCGTGGACGGCCAGGCCAAGTCGATCATCGTCCCGGAGACCAGCCTGGGTGTGCTGCGCCCCAATGTCGGCACCGACTTCCGCGTCCCGGACAACAGTGGTGACCAGTCGCTGCTCATGCTGACCCAGGGCCTGGTCCCGGCCACCGTGCACCGCGCCGTCTACCCGTACTTCGTCGGCGTCGCCGAGATGGACGAATCGGGTGTGGTCACCGGTGAACACCTGTTCATCGGTGTCTTCACCGTCACCGCCCTGCACGAGAACGTGCTCGACATCCCGATCATCCGCCGCCGGGTGAAATCCATCATCGAATCCAGCGGCTTCGACCTGGACTCGTTCTCGGGCCAGGAGATGCTCGAGGTCATCCAGTCCTTCCCGCGCACCGAGCTGTTCTCCTCGCACGGCGACGCGCTGCGCCGCACCGCCAGCGCCGTGCTGAATGTCGGCATGCGCCGCCAGGTCCGCTTGTTCATGCGCCTGGACGGCTACGGCCGCTTCGTGGCCTGCATGGTGTACCTGCCACGTGACCGCTACACCACCCGCGTGCGCCTCGAGATGCAGGACATCCTGGTGCGCGAACTGGGCGGTGTCTCCATCGACTACTCGGCGCGGGTCTCCGAAAGCGACCTCGCCAGTGTGTATTTCACCGTTCGCCTGCCCGATGAGGGCACCGCGGTCGACACCACCGAGACCAACCGGCTGCGCATCCAGCACCTGCTGTCCGAGGCCAGTCGCACCTGGGACGACCACCTGCGCGACGAGGTGGCCACCTCCGCGGTCCTGGATCCGGCCGTGGCACAGCGCTACGCCGAGTCCCTGCCGGAGAGCTACAAGGAGGACTTCGATCCCACCCGCGCCATGGCCGACATCCTGCGTCTGCAGGGTCTGGCCGAGGGCGGCATCGATCAGCACCTCTACCGCTGGCCCGATTCCGCCCCGGGTTCGTGGCGTTTCACCCTCTATGTCGGCGGTGGCGGCATCTCGCTGAGCCAGGTGCTGCCGCTGCTGCAGAGCCTCGGCGTCGAGGTGATCGACGAGCGCCCGCACCAGGTCGACGGTGACCACGGCCCGGAACAGTGGATCTACGACTTCGGCCTACTGGCTCGCCCGGAACTGCTGCGCAGCGCCCTGGACCGGAACATGGACGCCGAACTGGTCGAGTCCGTGGGTCGCCTCGATGTGCTCGACGCCCAGGTGCGCGGGCTGCGCGTACGCTTCACCGAGGCGTTCGAGGCGCTCTGGTACGGCCGCGCCGAGGCCGACGGTCTCAATGAGCTGGTGCTGCGCGGCGGCCTGAACTGGCGCGCCGTCTCCATCCTGCGCGCCTACTCGAAGTACCTGCAGCAGGCCGGATTCCCGTACAGCCAGGCCGCCATCACCCGCGTGCTGCTGGCGTTCCCGGAGGCGGCGAGCATGTTCGTCGACCTGTTCTCCGCGCTCTTCGATCCCGATTCGGCCAATGCCGAACATGCCGTGGAGCTGGAGGCCGCGGTCCGCCGCCGGATCGACGACGTGGTGAGCCTGGACGCCGACCGCATCCTGCGCGCCATCCTCGGCCTGATCAAGGCCACCCTGCGCACCAACTACTACGTCCTCGACGCCGAGGGCAGGCCGCGGGACTACCTGTCGTTCAAGGTGGAACCGCGCGAGATCACCGAATTGCCCAAGCCCCGTCCGCAATTCGAGATCTTCGTCTACTCGCCTCGGGTCGAGGGCGTGCACCTGCGTTTCGGCCCGGTCGCGCGCGGCGGTCTGCGCTGGTCGGACCGCCTGGAGGATTTCCGCACCGAGGTCTTGGGCCTGGTCAAGGCGCAGGCGGTGAAGAACGCCGTGATCGTGCCGGTCGGCGCGAAGGGCGGATTCGTGGTGAAGCAGCCCCCGGCCGCCACCGCCGATCCGGTCGCCGACCGCCAGGCGCTGCAGGCCGAGGGCATCGCCTGCTACCGCACCTTCATCTCCGGCCTGCTCGATGTCACCGACAATGTCGATCGCGCCACCGGGGCGGTGCTGCCCCCGGCCCGGGTGCTGCGCCGCGACGCCGACGACACCTACCTGGTGGTCGCCGCCGACAAGGGCACGGCCACCTTCTCCGATATCGCCAATGACGTTGCCCAGCAGTACGGTTTCTGGCTCGGCGACGCCTTCGCCTCGGGCGGTTCGGTGGGCTACGACCACAAGGCCATGGGCATCACCGCCAAGGGCGCGTGGGAGAGCGTGAAGCGGCATTTCGCCGAGATGGACATCGACACCCAGTCCGAGGACTTCACGGTGGTCGGCGTCGGCGACATGTCCGGGGACGTGTTCGGCAACGGCATGCTGCTCTCGCGGCACATCCGCCTGCTCGCGGCCTTCGACCACCGGCACATCTTCCTGGACCCGAATCCCGACGCGGCCACGTCGTTCGCCGAGCGTGAGCGCATGTTCGCCCTGCCGCGCTCGTCCTGGGCCGACTACGACAGGTTGCTGATCAGCACCGGCGGCGGCGTCTACGACCGCACGGTCAAGTCGATTCCGGTCAGCGAGCAGGTGCGTGCGGCCTTGGGGCTGGCCGCCGATGTCACCTCGCTGTCCCCGCCGGAGATGATCCGCGCCATCCTGTTGTCCCCGGCCCAGCTGCTGTGGAACGGCGGCATCGGTACCTACATCAAGGCCTCCACGGAGACCAATGCCGAGGTGGGTGACAAGTCCAATGACGCGGTCCGGGTGAACGCGAACGCCCTGCGCGTCACCGTGATCGGCGAGGGCGGCAACCTGGGCGTCACCGCGCACGGCCGCATCGAGTTCTGCAAGCACGGCGGCAAGATGAACACCGACGCGCTCGACAACTCCGCCGGTGTGGACTGCTCGGACCACGAGGTCAATATCAAGGTCCTGCTCGACGGCGTGGTCTCGGCGGGCGAGCTGTCCCAGGCCGAACGCAATCCGCTGCTGGCGTCGATGACCGACGAGGTCTCGGCGCTCGTGCTGCAGGACAACGTGTCCCAGAACTATCTGATGGGCATGTCCCGGGCCGAGGCCCCGCGCATGCTGAATGTGCATCAGCGCCTCATCGAGGATCTCGAGGACCGCCGCGGTCTGGACCGCGAGCTCGAGGCGCTGCCCGCGGACGTGGAGCTGAAGCGGCGCATCGAGGAGGGCGCGGGCCTGACCTCGCCCGAGTTGTCGAATCTGATGGCGCACGTGAAGCTTTCGCTCAAGGCCGACCTGCTCACCAGCGACCTGCCCGACACCGCGTACTTCGCGGCACGGGTGTCGCAGTACTTCCCGACCCCGCTGCGCACCCGGTTCGGCACGGCCATCAAGCGGCACCGCCTGCGCCGCGAGATCACCAGCACCATGCTGGTGAACGAGGTGGTCGATCTCGGCGGCATCACCTACGCCTTCCGGCTGGGCGAGGAGATCGGGGCGTCGGCCTCCGACGCGGTGCGCGCGTTCACCGCCGCCACTCAGATCTTCGATCTGCACACGGTGTGGAAGACCATTCGCGCCGCGGAGGTCTCCACGGGCATGAAGGACGCGCTGGAGCTGGAGACCAAGCGCACGCTGGACCGCGCCTCGCGCTGGCTGCTCAACAACCGCCCGCAGCCGGTCGCGGTGGGCGCGGAGATCCACCGCTACTCGCAGGGCGTGCGCACACTCGCGCCGAAGGTGCCGGGCTGGCTGCGCGGCCACCACATCGACACACTCAACGAGCAGTCGCAGGCCATCGCCGAGCAGGGCGTGCCCGCCGAGCTGGCCACCGCGGTGTTCGGGCTGCTGAACCAGTTCCCGCTGTTGGACGTGCTCGACATCGCCGATATCACCGATCGCAGCGGTGAGGAGGTGGGCGCGCTGTACTACGCGCTCAACGATCACCTGAAGATCGATTGGCTGCTGCAGGCGGTCAGTCACCTGGAACGCGGCGACCGCTGGCACGCGCTGGCCCGGCTCGCCCTGCGCGACGACATGTACGGGTCGCTGCGCTCGCTCACCCTCGACGTGCTCTCCGCCGGCGACCCGGAAGAGACCGCCGAGGAGAAGATTGCATACTGGGAGTCGAAGAATCAGTCCCGATTGGGCCGCGCACGCTCTGCCCTGTCGGAACTTTTCGAGTCCGGAACCCACGACCTGGCCACGCTGTCGGTTGCGGCGCGGCAGGTGCGCAGCATGGTGAGTGGGGTGGGTGCGCAATCGGAGGTACCGCGTTGACGATCGGTTCGCTGAACGGCCTAGCAGCAGGCCCGGGTGTGACGGACACGGCCACATCCGGCCGCTTCCATACCCCCGTGGAGGTCCGCTGGTCGGATATGGACGCCTTCCAGCACATCAACCATGCCCGCATGGTGACGCTGCTGGAGGAAGCCCGGATCCCGTGGCTGTTCCTCGACGAGCGACCGACCGTCAAGCTGCGGGCCGGTTGTGTGCTGGCCGACCTGCGGGTGCAGTACAAGGGCCAGCTGCGCCACGAGGATTCGCCGTTGGACGTCTCCATGTGGATCGAGCGGCTGCGCGCCGTGGACTTCACCGTCGGCTACGAGGTGCGCGCCGCGGGCGCGTCCCCGGACTCCCCGCCGGCGGTGGTCGCCTCCACCCAGTTGGCCGCCTTCGACATCGACACCCAGCGCCTACGCCGCCTCACCACCGAGGAACGCGACTACCTGTCGCTGTGGCTGGCCGACTGACCCGAGAACCGTCTTGTCGGGACAACTGACCCTGCACGTTCCGGATCCCGCGGAACGCGAGAACCTGGCCACCTTCCTCACCCACGCCGTCCGGCTCGACCCGGCGGCGGTCATCCGCCTGCGCCGGCGCGGAGACCGCTTCGTCTCCGCTTGGGCCGCCACCGGATTCGAGGCGCTGGCCGTCCGCACCGTGGTCGCCGAACTCGGGACGGACGATGTGACCGTCGGCGCGGACGCCGTCCTCGCCGGGCTGCACGGGCCCGGCGCCAGCGCCGCGTTCGGGCTGGGCTTCGCCATGGATTCCGCCTGGCACGGGGCCCTGCCGCCGGAGAACGGCTTCGTCCACGTCGAGGATGTGCCCGCGCGCATGCTCGTGGAATTGGCCGAGCGCGGCGCGGAGGTGGCGCAGGAGCACGGCGGGAAACACGGCCCGCCCGCGGCGCTCTTGGACCAGACCGTGCTCACCGTCTCCAATGCCGGTGAGCGGGTCGAGGTGCCAATGCGGGTGGTGTTCGCGCTGGCCGCCATGGATTTCATTCCGCACGGCGGCGAGAAGACCGACTCCCGGCGCATCTCCGTCGACGAGATCGTGCGGGTCCGCGCGGCCCGCACCTGGCTGCGCCTGGACGCTCGCTACGGGTCGGTGGCCCGCCGCCGCGGACCCGCCCTGCCGCTGCTGACGCACTGAGCCCCACGGCCCGTTTCGAAAGATGATGTGTCCCATCGGCTGTTCGATGGGACACATCGCCGGATCGATGGCCCGTGCCTCCGCCCGCCGCACTACGTTTGGCATATGACAGCTGTCGCGATCGAGACCGGGTGGGTCGACCTGAAGGTCGGAGACACCGTGATGAGCGCCTATGTGGCTCACCCCGCCGAGCCCGGCGCCTACCCGGGAGTCGTTGTCGGACACGAGATCTACGGCCTGCACGCCACCGCGAAGCAGGCCACCGAGCGCATCGCGGCCCTCGGCGCGATCGCCATCCTGCCGGATCTGTTCCATCGGCGGGCGCCGCGCGCCGACCTGGAGTTCGGGGGAGAGGGACGTGAGCGCGGTCTGGAACTGCTGCGCACGCTGAGCCGACCCGAGGTGCTCTCGGACATCTCCGCCTGCCTGGACGAACTGCGCGGCCGGGAAGCCACCTCCCTGAACATGGTCGGTTTCAGCGCGGGCGGCCACATCGCCTACTACGCCGCGACGCAACTCCCGCTGGCCGCGACCGCCGCTTTCTATCCCGGCTGGCTCACCAATACCGATATCCCGCTGTCCACCCCTGAGCCGACCATCGAGGCCACCCCCGGCATCACCGGCAGCATCCTGTTGTTCTTCGGCGGCCTGGACCCGCTGATCGACGCCGAGGCGCGGGACGAGCTCGAAGAAGCCTTGACGGCCAATGACATTCCGCACGAGATCGTGCTTTACGAGGACGCCCCGCACGGCTACGTCTACCCGGGTCGCGACTGGTACCGCGCCGAACTCGCCGAGGATTCCTGGACCCGCATCGCGGACCTGCTCGGCCGCTGAGGTTCCCGAGCGGAGATCAGTGCACGCCGAGCATCCGTAGCCCGGCGGTGACGACCGCGGCCGACAGGATCACCACGATCAGCGGCGCCCGCCGCCAGGCCAGCACGGCCGCGACCAGCACCCCGGCGGGCAGCGCCCACCCGAATCGACTTCCGCCCGAAGGCATCAGCGTGGTGACGGCCAGCGCGGTGAGCAGCACGACCGAGGCGATCTCGAGCAGCCGGACCGTGCGCTGCGAGATCCGGACGCGGCTCCGTAACAGCGGCCCGGCGAACCGGAACGCGAAGGTGCCCACGGCCAGTGCCATGGTGGCCATCAACAGGGTCTTCGTCATCGGGCCGCGCTCACGGTCGAATCCGTGGTGGCGTCGTCGGATCCCGCGCGGCGGGCGACCAGCAGGACCGCGCCCAGCGCGAGCAAAACAGGCAGACCCGCGCCGAGGAACGGCGTGGTCGCGGCGGCCACGGCCGCACCGGCCAGTGCGGCAGTGCGCGTGAGGGAGTCACGCAGGGCCGGAAGGACGAGGGAGAACAGCACCGCCGGGAAGACGGCGTCCAATCCGAAGATGTTCGGGTCGGGCACGACCGAGCCGAGGATCGCGCCGACGGCCGCGCCCAGCGGCCAAGCGGCCAGCACAGCGAGTCCGCACAGCCAGTAGGCGGCGCGACGGCGGTCGCGGTCGGGCTGCGACAATGCCATGGCGACGGATTCGTCGTTCATGACGTGGGTCCCGAGCAGTCGCCGCCAGCCGGTGCCGACCACATCGGGCACGGACAGGCCATAGGGCACGTGCCGCGCATTGACGAGCAGCCCGGCCAGCACGGCCGCGACCAGCCCGCCACCGGCGGTGAGGATGCCGATGAAGACGAATTCCGAGCCCCCGGCCACCACCGCCACGCTCAGGAGAACCGGCAGCCAGCCGGGCAGTCCCGAGGTCACCGCGGTAGCGCCGTAGGACACGCCGATCAGGGCGACTGCCAGGCAGATCGCCGCGATTCCTGTGAGCACACCCCGATCGAGTGTTCGCCATGCCGAACGCATGTTTTCTATAATGAACACACCCGGCCGGGTTCGTCAAAGGGGCGTGCCGGAGGAAAGGGTGAGACCGTCCGGGCCGGTACTGTGAACGCCATCATGACCCAGCAGTCCGACCGCTCCGCACCGGCGTCCCCGCCGGACGCGATTCCCCCCTCTCCGCAGGAGGCGATCGCCGCCGCGCTGCGCCGGGAGCGCGCCCGCTCCGGGCTGTCGCTGACCGAGGTCGCCAAGCGGGCCGGGATCGCGAAATCCACGCTGTCCCAGCTGGAATCGGGCTCCGGCAATCCCAGCATCGAAACCCTGTGGGCGCTGTGCATCGCCCTCGACATCCAGTTCTCGCGGCTGCTGGACCCGCCGACGCCGCAGGTGCAGGTGATTCGCGCGGGCGAGGGCCCGGTGCTCGCCTCGGCCCAATCGGAGTACCGGACCACGCTGCTCGCGGCCTCCCCGCCCGCCGCGCGACGCGACGTGTATCGCGTCACCGCCGAGCCTGGCCACCCCCGCGACTCGGCGCCGCACTCGCGCGGCGTCGTCGAGCACATCGTGCTGTGCGCCGGTCGTGCCAAGGTTGGGCCCGCCGAGGATCCGGTCGAGCTCGAGCCCGGCGACTACATCTGCTATCCCGGCGATATGCCCCACGTCTTCGAAGCCCTCGAGCCGGGCACCTGGGCGCTGCTGGTCAGCGAATACAGCTGATCCTCGAATGACCCTGTCGCCACAGGGTTTTCACTGCACCGTCAGCCACCAGGCGGACAGCAGATGCACTGCCGCCAGCCCGACGCAGGTGGCGGCCATCGGCCAATTGCGCCGTCCCGCACCGATGATCGCGTCCCCGATCTGAGCCAGCCCGGCCACCACCAGGACCGGCGCGAGCCCGTCGCGCGCCCCGGCCGCGAGCAGGATCAGCACCACGATGCTCAGTGGCACCGCCCGGGCTCCGTATCCGTAGGCGAAAAACCTTGTCCCCGCGTTGATCCGGCCGCCGTCCGGCATCGCGAGCGCGGGCCGCGCCATGCCCACCACGCTGGAGATTCCGGAGATCAAGGCGACCGCTCCATTGGCGATGGCGATTCCCGTGTACGCGTCCATGTCGTTCACTCCAATAATCATTCACGCTCTGAATGGTTCGAGCAGAAGTATCATCGGACCCGTGAACGATGTCAAGAAGTCGACCGGGCTCCCGAAGACCGTCGCGTTCCGCCTCGGCACCGTCGGCGCGGTGGTCGCGGACCGATTCGCCGCGCGCATCGAGCCGCTCGACCTCAAGCCCAAGCACGCGGGCCTGATGACCGCGCTGAGCCACGGCGAGGCCGCCTCGCAGCAGGAGTTGGCGGGCCGGCTCGGCGTCGCGCCGAGTCTGGTGGTGGCGCTGGCCGATCACCTGGAACGGCTGGGCGCGATCGAACGCGTGCGGGACCCCGCCGATCGCCGGCGGCAGGTGCTCACGCTCACCGAACCGGGGCATGCCCTGCTCGCGGCATGCGAACAGGCCGCGCGGGAACTCGACGCGGAGCTCACCGCCGGATTGCGGCCCGACGAGCGCACGGCTCTACGGCGTGCGCTCGGCGTACTGGCCGCCGAAGCCGGGCTGCCGACAGGCGAGTGACGGCTAGGCCGCGCCCTCGCCCAGGTACTGCAACCACGTCGGGTCCAATTCGGAGCTGGCCGACAGCAGCCGCCAGTGCGGGCCCTTGGGCGCGACCATCGGATGGTGCAGGGCCCAGCCCAGTTCGCTCAGCAGCTTGTCCGCTTTGCGGTGATTGCAGGGCGCGCAGGACGCCACGCAGTTCTCCCACGAATGGGCTCCGCCGCGGCTGCGCGGAATGACGTGATCGATGGTCTCGGCCTTGCCGCCGCAATAGGCGCAGCGGTAGCGGTCGCGATGCATGAGGGCGGCGCGGGTCATGGGTACCCGTGCCCGGTACGGAACGCGCACGTAGTTGCGTAGTCGGATGACCGAGGGGAGTGACACCGAGGTCCCGGCGGAATGCACGACCGGACCCTCCGGATTGTCGTGCACGGTATCGGCCTTGTCGCAGATCAGCAGCACGATGGCGCGGCGCGCGGACAGGGCCGTGAGTGGCTCGTATGTGGCGTTGAGCAGCAGCACGCGGCGTTTGGCCCAGGCGGGAACGGGTGCTGCGGTGGGTGGGTGATGCGAGTGTTCGCGGTGGTCGCCCGGATGGGCGGGCTCGGGATGAGCGCCCGGATGATGCTCGGCATGAGAATGTTCGGACAGTAAGTGCAGCGGAGTAGCCCCCGACCCACGATTGTGGACATCGGCGGGCTGGAGTTGTCGATGCGTCCGCGCCTCACGGGCGCCGTGCCGCTGCTTCATGGGCCATACCCCGGTTTCGTATTCGTCCGATTGTGTGGTATCTCGGCAGACTGCCACCCAGTTGACCATGGAACGGCGCGCAATGCCATCTCTTTCGACACATTGTCAGACACATTCGGATGAACACCGCGTGACGGTGTTTTATCTGCCCCTCCGCTGCGCTGCGGGGCGGGTTCGCGGCCCCCGAAGTCTCGGTTCTTCCCTTCTCCGCTCGTCCGCTTCGCTTCCCCGCTCCTTCGGTCCGGAATCGAGACGGGCCGCGAACTTCGGGCGGGTGCGGGGGCTAATTAGACTCGAGGCGTGACTTCCGGCGAGCAGACTCAGATCTCCTTCTTCGAGGCCGTGGGCGGGCAGGCGACGTTCCATCGGATCGTGGCCGCCTTCTACCGCGAAGTGGCCGCGGACGAGGTGCTGCGGCCGCTGTACCCGGAAGAGGATCTGGGTCCCGCCGAGCGTCGGTTGCGGATGTTCCTGGAGCAGTACTGGGGCGGCCCGCGGACCTACTCCGACGAGCGTGGCCACCCGCGGCTGCGGATGCGGCACCACCCGTTCAAGGTCGGTCCGATCGAGCGGGACGCGTGGCTGCGGGCCATGCACATCGCGGTGGCGGAGATCGAGCCGGAGGTGCTCGATGACGCGCATCGCAAGCAGTTGCTCGACTACTTCGAGATGGCCGCCAATTCGCTCATGAACTCGCCTTTCTGATTGTTGCCGCAGAAGTCGCAGCTTTCCACGGGGATTCAGGTCGGTCGTGGCTGTCCGCTGATCATTTGCTGAATCTGGACAAGTACTTCCGACGCGCCCGCGAAAGCCGCTGTGCTTTGGCACCATTACCGCTGTGATGGACGATCTCGCCGAACTGCCCTGGTGGCGCTCGGCCGTGTTCTACCAGGTGTATCCCCGTTCCTTCGCGGACTCCGACGGCGACGGTGTGGGTGATTTAGGCGGATTGCGCGAGAAGCTGGGCTATTTGGAGCTGCTCGGCGTGGACGCCTTGTGGATCTGCCCGGTCATGCGCTCGCCCATGGCCGACGGCGGCTACGACGTGTCCGACCCACGTGACATCGACCCGCTGTTCGGCGGCCAGGCCGCCCTGGACGAGGTCATCGCCGAGGCGCACGACCGGGGCATGCGGGTGACCATGGACCTGGTTCCGAATCACACCAGCGATCAGCACCGGTGGTTCCGGGAGGCGCTGGCGGCCGGGCCGGGCAGCCCGGAGCGGGCGCGCTACTGGTTCCGGGACGGTCGCGGCCCGGATGGCGCACTGCCGCCGAACAACTGGCCGAGCATCTTCGGCGGCCCGGCCTGGACCCGGGTGTACGAACCCGACGGCAGGCCCGGGCAGTGGTACCTGCACATCTTCGCGCCCGAGCAGCCGGACCTGAACTGGGAAAACCAGGAGGTCGCAACCGATTTCGAACAGACCTTGCGGTTCTGGCTGGATCGCGGTGTGGACGGTTTCCGCCTGGATGTCGCGCACGGCATGGCCAAACCCCCGGGCCTGCCGGACATGGAGCGCATCGACACCCGCATGCTGCACCTCGAGGACGAGGATCCGCGGTTCAACAACGCGGGGGTGCACGAGATCCACCGGCGCGTGCGCAAGGTGATGGACGAGTATCCGCACGCGGTCGCCATCGGTGAGGTGTGGGTCAACGACAACGCCCGCTTCGGCGAGTACGTGCGCGCCGACGAACTGCACCTGGCCTTCAACTTCCGCCTCGCCCAGACGCCCTTCGATCCGGACCGCATCCGTACGGCCGTGGACAATTCGCTGCACGCGGTGGCGGGCGTCGGCGCGACGCCCACCTGGACGCTGTCCAACCATGACATCGAACGCGAGGTCACCCGCTATGGAGACGGCCCGGTCGGGCAGGCCCGGGCGCGGGCCATGATCATGCTGGAGCTGGCGCTGCCGGGCGCGGTATTCGTCTACAACGGAGCCGAATTGGGCCTGGCCAATGTGGACGATCTGCCGGAGTCGGCGCTGCGCGACCCCACCTGGGAGCGATCCGGCCACACCGTGCGCGGCCGCGACGGCTGCCGGGTGCCGCTGCCCTGGGAGGGTGCGCGGCCGCCGTTCGGGTTCACGACGGGTGTGCCGTGGTTGCCGATGCCGCCGGAGTGGGCGGGGATGAGCGTGGAGCGGCAGCTGGAACGGTTGGATTCCATGCTGTCGCTGTACCGGATGGCGATCGAATTGCGGGCCGTCCGTCCGGAATTCGCCGGGTCGGGTGTCGAGTGGTACAGGAGCCCGCCGGGCTGTCTGGCGTTTCGGCGCGAGGGCGGGCTGTTGTGCGTGCTCAATGCCACCGACTCGCCGATTCTGCTGCCCGCGGGGGAGGTGTTGCTGACCAGCGCTCCGCTGGCCGGTCGCAAACTCCCGGCGAACTCGACGGCCTGGTTGGTCTGATCGGCGAGGTTTCGCCGGTCCGAAAGGTGAATGTCACGACACGGCCGCACTAACCCTTACCGGTCGTAGTAGTCGCGGGGCGATCGACTACCGTTGGGCCGTGAGCATTCTCCAGACAGTGCTGATCTACGTCGGCATCCCGGTCGCGATCTATCTCGCGATCGCCGGATTGTCGTTCCTCGGCAAGCCGCTGCCCGGCGAGAAGCCGGAACACTACGAACTCGGTGCGAAGTGGACCCAGCCTCCGGTGCTGTGGAGCGCGACCGACGAGGTGACCGGGTCCGGCCACCACGACACTGCTGATTCGCATGGACACCATGCGGCTATCGAAACCGCCAACGCGGAGCTGATCGGAGGCCGGGCAAGTGGCAAGTTCTAATTGGCCCGCGGTGAACGAGGCCGACCTGCCCCACGGTTGGGCCCTCACCTCCAGCGGACGCGTCTCCGGTGTGCACGAGGCCGGCGACGTCTTCAAGGAAGCGCCGTTCAGCGACCGTGAGCGGCTGCTCATGGACAATGCCCTCACCGACGCCACCCGCGCCACCAAGGTGCGCTTCAACGTCTACATCGGCGACCTGGGCGCCGACTCCGCCGCCGGCGTGGACGCGCTGTTCCCGGCCACCCCGGAGGCCGCCCGCTCGGTCCTGATCGCGGTGGACCCGAACACCAGCTCCGTCGAGGTCCGCTCCGGCCACGAGATCGCCGAGCGCGCCAACGACCGCGTCTGCCAGCTCGGCGCGACCGCCGCCACCAGCTCCTTCCGTCAGGGTGAGCTGATCGACGGCCTGGTCTCCGCGGTGCGCGTGATGGCCGCCGCCATCGGCCGCGTCTAGCCGGTTTCCGATCCGACGAGGGACGCCCGGGGCTCGAGCCCCGGGCGTCTTTTCGCGTGTGCCGGGCCTTCGAGCGTTCGCCGCGGAGTTCGCTCTCAGCAGATCGAGGCGCGACGCCCGGGCCAGGCACTTTACGCTCGGTGTATGTCCGAGCATCCGCGTCTGAAGGCGCTTCCCGGTGGTCTGGATCGAGCAGGCCGGTCGGTACGGCCTACGGCATCACCCGCGCCCGTCCGCGAGCGCGCGGATCGGGAACCGCTGTGGCGCGAGGCGCTCGGCGAGCGATTGCGCTCGATGCGGCTGGACCTGGGGGAGAAGCTCACCGAAACCGCTGGGCGGGCCGGGATCTCGCCGCAGTACCTCTCCGAGGTCGAGCGCGGTCGCAAGGAACCGTCGAGCGAGATGATCGCCGCGCTGGCCGGAGCCCTCGGCGTCAGCGTGGGCGGACTCACCCGCCAGGTCGCCGAGGAGCTGCTGCGGACCCGTCTGGTCCCCGCCGCACCGCCCGCGGTGCCGCACCGCTACGCCGGTCAGGTCATGCTGTCGCTGGCCGCCTGACCCGCGCACCGGCCGCCCGCGCCGCGCCGCCGCGCGGGTCGGCCGTTTCCCGCGCAGCCTCCGGAGACCGTGCCCTACAGTTCTGATGAGCCGTAATTGGTTGTGGATCAAGACAATTCGTGACGGCCGGTTCGGGGCACGGTCTCCTGGCCGAATGGTTGGGAGGCGGTGCTCTCCATCACCACGAGTGCGAACCGACGGCTCTCAGCGCGGGCCGAGCAGTTGGTCGGCGAGGCCGTAGGCGATGGCGGTTTCGGCGGTGAAGACACGGTCGCGGTCGGTGTCGCGGCGGAGGGTTTCGGCGGGCTGGCCGGTGTGGGTGGTGAGGATGGCTTCGATCTGGGCGCGCATGCGGACGATTTCGTCGGCTTGGAGGATGAGGTCGGGGATGGTGCCCTGGCCCCGGATCGCGGGCTGGTGCAGGACGATTCGGGAATGGGGGAGGACGTTGCGGCGGCCTTTCGCGCCACCGGCGAGCAGGACCGCGCCGACGGCGATGGCCTGGCCGACGCAGGTGGTCACGACGGGCGACGAGATGTGCTGCATGGTGTCGTAGATGGCGAGCATGGCGGGCAGTTCGCCGCCCTCGCAATTGATGTAGAGGTTGATGTCCTGGCCGGGGCTCTCCGCGTCCAGGTGCAGGAGTTGCGCGATGAGGGCGTTGGCGACGCCGGAGTCGATGGGGGTGCCGAGGTAGACGATGCGCTCGCTCAGCAGGTGCGAGTAGACGTCCATGATCCGTTCGCCGCGCGGGTCGCGGGTGATGACGTTCGGAATCGTGTAGGTGCTCATGCCGAGATCCCCAGTTTCTGTCGCGCGGGGACCACCTGCTGGAAGGAGTCCACGATGTGGTCGATGAAGCCGTAGTCGCGGGCCTGTTCCGCGGTGAACCACCGGTCGTGGAGCGAATCCTCGAAGATCTGGTCGTAGGGCTGACCGGTGTCCTCGGCGATCAGGCCGAGCACGGTCTGCACCGTGTAGCGCAGGTCGTCGGCCTGGACCTCCACCTCGACGGCGCTGCCGCCGATGCCCGCCGAGCCCTGGTGCATGAGGATGCGGGCGTGCGGCAGGGCGTAGCGGTGGCCGGGAGTGCCCGCCGAGAGCAGGAATTGTCCCGCGCTGCATGACAATCCGAGCGCCAGTGTCGACACCGGGCACGGCACCAGGCGCATCACGTCGCGGATGGCGAGCATGGCCGGCACCGAGCCGCCGGGCGAGTGGATCCACAGCGAGATCCCCGCTTCCGGATCCTCGGCCGCCAGCGTCAGCATCTGGGTCATCAGCAGCGTGCCGTTGTCGTCGTCTAGCCCACCGTCCAGCACCAGGACCCGCCGGGCGAAGAGTTGCTCCCTGGTGCTCCAGTTGAACATCGGAGTCTTGTTGTCTGCCATACCTTCACGGTGCCGCAGTCGGCCCCCGGAAGTCGCGCCCCGCTGCTGTGGGCAGATCCGCTCTGAGCAGCGGGAATTCGAGCCCCCTGGATCGGGGGCACCGGTTCGGAGGTCTTCAGATCGAGGGTTGCAAGGCCCTAATCTGCTGAAGGGTTGGGAAATCCGAGAGAGGACAAAGCATGACCTTCGTCGCCACCTCCACCGGCAGTGATGTCGGCAGCCTGGCCGCCGCCCTGTTGAAGCTGCTGGGCATCACGTCGATGTGCACGATCTCGGCGAACTGGGCCGGGTGCAACCCCGGCCAGGTCTGGTAGAGGGGCTGATCCTCCACACACACAACAGCGCCTCCCGAAGGTTCGGGAGGCGCTGTTGTGTGTGGAAGGTGTTGCCGGGCAGCGCTTTCTAGCCGCGATCGAACGCGCGGGCGCGCAGCGAGCGTTCGATGCCCGCCTTGCCCTCGACCACCAGGCGGCGCAGCGCCGGCGGGTGGTCGCCGCCGAGGAACTTGTCGGCCACGGCGACGGCTTCCTCGGTGACGGCCCAGTGCGGGTAGAGGCCGACGACGACGGTCTGGGCGACCTCGCTGGAGCGGCGGTCCCACACCGCGGCGATATCGGCGAAGTAGCGCTCCACGAACGGGCTGAGCAGCTCGGACTGCCCCGCCGGCGCGAAGCCCGCGACGATGGCGCGCGCGGTGATGTTGGGCACCGTGTCGTCACCCATGACGGTGTCCCACGCCGATTCCTTGACCGCCGACTGCGGGCGGGCGGTGGATGCCGCGGCGGCCTGGCGGCGGCCCGCAGCGGTGTCGTCGCGGGCGAGTTCGGAGTCGATGACCGGGGTTTCGATGCCGTCGGAGTCGATGGCTCCGGCGGCGGCCAGCGCCTGGGTGATGCGCCAGCGCAGGTCGGTGTCGATGGTCAGGCCGGGCAGGCCCGCGCCCTCGGGGTCCTCGGCGCGCAGCTGGCGCAGCACCTGGATGTGCTGCGGGGACAGCAGCGCGCCGGTGAGCGCATTGACGAACGCCAGCTGGTGGTCCGAGCCGGCACCGGCGGCGCGGGCCAGTTCCAGCAGCCGGTCGGCGTAGGCGGGCCAGCCCTCGGTGCGCGCCCACTCCGGGTCGGCGTAGGCGCTGAGCGCGGTGCTCGCCTGCATGAGAAGCCGCTGCACGACGCCGATCTCGGTTTCCGCGCCGACGCCGCGCTGCACCAGCGCCACGAAGTCGCGGGCCTTCATCTCGGCCTGGCGGGTCATCTCCCAGGCCGCGGACCAGGCCAGGGTGCGGGGCAGCGGTTCGGCGATGTCGGCAATGCGGGCCACCACGGTGTCGAGCGAGTCGGCGTCGAGGCGGACCGAGCAGTAGGTGAGGTCGTCGTCGTTGACCAGCACCAGCTTGCCGCGGCCGACGCCGATCAGCTCGGGCACGTCGGTGCGCTCAGCCGCGTCCACGTCGAGCTCGACGCGCTTGGTGCGCACCAGCTTTCCGTCCTGGTCGTCGTAGATGCCGATGGCGAGCCGGTGCACGCGCCGCTCACCGGCACCGGGCTCGGCACCGTCCTGCACGACCGCGAAGGAGGTGAAGTTGCCGGCGTCGTCCACGGTGAAGTCGGGGCGCAGGATATTGAGGCCCGTGGTCTTGAGCCACTGCGCGCCCCAGTCGGACAGGTCGCGGCCCGACGCCTTCTCCAGCGCGCCCACCAGATCATTGAAAGTGGCGTTGCCGTAGGCGTGTTCGGTGAAGTAGTCGCGCAGACCGGCCAGGAACGGCTCCTCGCCGACGTAGGCCACCAGCTGCTTGAGCACGGAAGCGCCCTTGGCGTAGGTGATTCCGTCGAAGTTGACCTCGACAGCGGCCAGGTCGGGGATGTCGGCGGCGATCGGGTGGGTGGAGGGCAGCTGGTCCTGCCGATAGGCCCACGACTTCTCGACATTGGCGAAAGTGGTCCAGGCGTTGGTGTATTCGGTCGCGCCGACCTGGCACAGCACCGACGCGAAGGTGGCGAACGACTCGTTCAGCCACAGGTCGTCCCACCACTTCATGGTGACCAGATCGCCGAACCACATGTGCGCCATCTCGTGCAGTACGGTCTCGCAGCGGCGCTCGTAGGACGCGCGGGTCACCTTGGAACGGAAGACGTAGTCCTCGAGGAAGGTGACGGCGCCGGCGTTCTCCATGGCGCCCGCGTTGAATTCGGGCACGAACAGCTGGTCGTACTTGCCGAAGGCGTAGGGCACGCCGAAATTGGCGTGGTAGAAACCGAAGCCCTGCTTGGTCTCGGTGAAAAGCCGTTCATGGTCCATGAACGTGGCCAGCGAGGCGCGGCAGTAGATGCCGAGCGGGATCTCGCCGTGCGAATCCTGGTAGGAGTCGGTCCATTTCGCGTACGGCCCGGCGATGAGGGCGACCAGATAGGTGCTCATGCGCGGGGTGGTGGCGAAGGTGTGGCGGACGACGGCGCCGAGCCGGTGGGTGTCGGTGACGGCACCGTTGGAGATGACCTCCCAGTCCTCGGGCGCGGTCACGACCATGTCGTAGGTGGCCTTGAGGTCGGGCTGGTCGAAGCAGGCGAACATGCGCTTGCAGTCGGCGGTCTCGAACTGCGAGTACAGGTAGACCTTGTTGTCGGTGGGGTCGACGAAACGGTGCAGGCCCTCACCGGTGTTGGAGTACTCGCCGTCGGCCTCGATCACCAGCTCGTTGTTCGCGGCCAGGTCGGGCAGGGTGAGGCCCTGCTCCTCGTCGTAGCCGCTCACGTCCAGGTCGACGCCGTTGAGCACGGCCGAGCGCAGGCCCGCGCCCACGAAGTCGATGAAGGTCTGCGCACCCGGCGTCGCGGTGAAGGTCACCGTCGCCTTCGAGTGGAACGTCTCACTGCGAGGCGCGTCGGCGCTGGTGGGCTGGCCGGTGAGGTCCAGCTCGACCTTGTAGTTCTCCACCTGGACCGTGGCGGCGCGTTCGATGGCCTGCTCGCGGGTGAGATTCGGTGCGGACAAGGAGGCTCCTTAGCTCTCGGAGAACTGTGCGGCAGTAGCCAGCTTGCCATGCCCGGGGTCGCGCGGTTGGGCGTGTCCGATGCGAGGACGGCCACCCACTAGGCTGGGCGGCGGCAGCTATCGCCCAGCACGAGGAGGACCGTTGAAGCACATCCACGCCGGTAAGGTGCGCGACCTGTACGAGGACGGCGATTCGCTGATCCTGGTCGCATCCGACCGGGTGTCGGTGTACGACGTGGTGCTGCCGACCCCGATCCCGGACAAGGGCGCGCTGCTCACCCAGCTGTCGAACTGGTGGTTCGGCTTCTTCTCCGATGTGCCCAACCACATTCTGTCCACCACCGACGTGCCCGTCGAGTTCGCGGGCCGCGGCGTGCGGGTCAAGCCGCTGAAGATGGTGAAGGTGGAGTGCATCGCGCGCGGCTACCTGACCGGCGGCGGCCTGGCCGAGTACAACCGCACCGGCACCGTGTCCGGCATCGCGCTGCCGCCGGGCCTGCGCGACGGCGACAAGCTGCCCGAACCCATCTTCACCCCCACCACCAAGGCCGACGAGGGCCACGACGAGCCGATCAGCTTCGCCGACGTGGTGAACCAGGAGGGCAAGGAGGTCGCCGACAAGCTGCGCGACCTGACCCTCGAGATGTACTCGCGCGGCGCCGACCACGCCGCCGCCAACGGTGTCATCATCGCCGACACGAAGATCGAACTCGGCTGGGACGGTGACGTTCTCACCGTCGGCGACGAGGTGCTGACCTCGGACTCCTCCCGCTTCTGGCCCGCCGACGACTACGAGCCGGGCCGCCCGCAGAAGTCGTTCGACAAGCAGTTCGTGCGCGACTGGTCCACCTCCACGGGGTGGAACAAGGAGTACCCGGGCCCGGAGATTCCGGCCGACATCATCGACGTGACCCGCCAGAAGTACAAGCAGGCCTACGAACTCATCACCGGCAACGCCTGGACCGGCGTCTAGGCCGGAACCGCCTCGGCGGCAAGGAAGTTCGTGACGAACTCGTCGGCCCGGCGCTCCAGATCGGCGTACTGGGCGACCCGTTCGGCGCCGACGGTGGCCGGGTCGATGAGCAGTTGCCCGTCGGCGTCGAGCCGCTGACGGCGTTCCTCGGCGTCGGGCAGCAGGCCGACGCTCGAATGGGAGAAGCCGCAGTAGTAGGCGATTCCCATATTGAGCTGGCCATCCAGTGACTGCTGGAGGAAGTCCACGAGGGGGTCGCCCGCGGCCATTCCGGCCAGGCCGAGCCACAGCATGCGCTTGCCCGCCAGGCGAGGCTTGCTGCGGCCGTAGGCGAATCCGTAGTTCCACACGCGGTCGATCCAGCCCTTGAGCAGCGCGGGGACGCTCGCCCAGTAGACGGGGAAGACCGCGATCACCACGTCGGCGGCGAGGATGCGGTCCATGTGCTCGTGGACCTCGGGGGAGTAGAGCTTCTCGCGATTGCCCCAATCCGGCTGGTCGGCCTCGATCATGCGGGGATCGAAGCCCTCGGCCCGCAGGTCCAGCAGGTCGACGCGGTAGCCGTCGGACTCCAGCCGGGCGGTCGTGCGGGCGGCGAGGTGCGCGGTCAGGGAATCGGATCGGTGGTGGGCGACCACGACCAGCGCGGTGCGGGCGGGCTGATCGATACCGTCGTGCGACAAGGGATTCCTCCTGGATCCGGGTGGTTGTTTGCTGTGCTCCCAGTACACCCGCCCGGATGTAGACGATCCATGGGTGAAAAGCTCGGCCTGATAGGAATTCGTCTACCCTCGATGAGGTGGATCCTTTGAGTAAGTTGCTGAGCGGTATTCGAGCCGAAGGCGCCGTGGTCACCCACGCGGTGATGCCCGCACCCTGGACGATCCGCTTCGCCGACCGTGCGCCACTGACGATGATCACCGTCATGCGCGGAGGCGGGACGCTGCTGCTGCCGGACGGCGACCGTCGGACACTCGAGGCGGGCGATACCGCACTGGTGCGTGGCCCGGGCGACTTCCGGCTTGTCTCAGGTGATTTCGACAGCGGCGAGCCCGGGGCGGACGCTGCCGCTCCGGCCGAGTACGAGATCTCCTGCTTCGCCGTCGATTCCGAGTGCGCGGGTGAGGAACTCGGCGGAATCCACTGGGGCAGTGACGCCGACGCCACCGCCCTGATGGTGGGCGCCTACCGCACCTCCTTCCGTCGCCACGAACGTCTCCTGCGTGCGCTCCCAGCGGTATTGGTGGTCAGGGAGGACTACGAATCCTGCGGCTGGTACGAGTCGGCCGCCGCCTCCGCCGTACTGCAGAGCGCGGGCTCGCAGGCCATGATGGACCGCCTGCTCGACTGGAGCCTGGTCTGCACCCTGCGCACCTGGTTCGACCAAGCCGGACCTGAGGCGCCGACCTGGTTCCGCGGCCTCGCCGATCCGGTCATCGCCCCCGCGCTGCAATCGATCCACACGACCCCCGGCGCACCCTGGACCGTGGCCTCGCTGGCCGCCGAAGCCGGGGTCTCCCGGGCGCTCTTCGCCAAACGCTTCACCGCCGTGATGGGGCAACCGCCGCTGGCCTACCTCACCGAATCGCGGATGGACGAAGCCGAGGAACTCCTCACCGACACCGACCTGACCATCGCCCGTATCGCCACATCGGTCGGCTACGCGGATCCATTCGGCTTCTCCGCCGCCTTCAAACGCCATCGCGGCGTGAGCCCCACCGCCTTCCGCACGTCCGCCGCCTGAGGCGCGCCGCGGCAGAGACGGCGGCTCCGCGGTTACGTGGACGGCGGCCACCGCGCCGGGATCGCGGACACGCGGGATCGGATCTGCCCCGCGAAATCTCAACCACGACGCAGGCGGGCGGCGCGGATCGTGAGGTAGTCGCGTTCGGGGAGGCTGGTGGTGCTGCGCGCGGCCGCCGTGTAGCAGGCGACGGCTTCCTCGTGGTCGCCGGCCATTTCGTGCAGGTGGCCACGGACGGCATCGAGGCGGTGGTTGCCCGGCAGCGACTCCGCGAGGGTGTCGGCGAGGTCCAGACCGGCCTGCGGCCCGTGCACCATGGCGGTGGCGACCGCGCGGTTGAGGGTGACCATCGGGTTGGGGGACTGGCGTTCGAGGGCGTTGTACAGCAACAGGATTCGGGGCCAGTCGGTGTCCTCGGGCCGCAGCGCCTGCGCGTGCAGGGCGGCGATGGCGGCCTGGATCTGATAGGGGCCGATGAGTCCGCGGCTGACCGACGCGGTCGCCAGGCGCACCCCCTCGATGATCATCTCCCGATCCCACAGCCCGCGATCCTGTTCGGCGAGCGGGATCAGTTCGCCGTGCTCGCCGGTACGGGCGGCGCGCCGGGCATCGGTCAGCAGGAGCAGTGCGAGCAGGCCGGTGACCTCGGGATTGTCCGGAAGTACGCGATACAGCGCCCGGGCCAGCCGAATCGCCTCGCTCGACAGGTCGCCGCGGCGTAGTCGCTCGCCGCCGCTGGTGTGGCCTTCGGTGAAGATCAGGTACAGCACCCGCAGCACACTGTCCAGGCGCGTATTCCATTCCCCGCGTTGCCCGTTCGATTCCGCGGGCATGGCGAAGGGGCGGTCCTCCTCCGCGATGCGCTTCTTGGCGCGGGTGATCCGTTGCGCCATGGTGCGTTCCGGGAGCAGGAAGGCCCGGGCGATCTCCTCGGTGGTGAGCCCGCCCACCGCGCGCAGGGTCAGGGCGATCGCGCTCGCGGGCGACAGTGCGGGGTGGCAGCACAGGAAGAATAACGTGAGCGTGTCGTCGCGGTCCTCGGTCCCGGTATCGGGGGCAGCTCGGCCGGTGGCCGCGCCGCCCGGATCGGCCGTGCCGCGGATACCGGATGCCCCGGAGGACGCGGCCGCACGGCTCGCACCGTCCGCGCCGGGTGCGGCGGCCAGCTGGTCGAGTCCCGTCTCCGACAGCGCGGCGACGACGGCGTCGGCCGGGTCGGGGGTCGCCGTGCCCAGGCGTTCCGGGTCGCGGATCGCGTCGGCGGTCTCGCGGTTGCGGCGGGCGGAGTCGGCGCGGATGGCGTCGACCATGCGGCGCGCGCCGACCTGGATGAGCCAGCCGCGCGGGTTGCCGGGCAGGCCGTCGGCGGGCCACTGGGTGGCGGCGGCGAGCAGGGCTTCCTGGAGGGCGTCCTCGGCGGCGTCGAAATCGCCGTAGCGGCGGACGAGCGCGCCGAGGACCTGCGGGGCGAGTTCGCGCAGCAGGTCCTCGATCGCGGTGTGCGGCATCAGAGTTCGGCGGCGGGGGCGCTCATGATCTGCCGGACCTCGATGTACTCGCCGATCGGCTTGCCGCCGGGGCCGGGCGCGGCCGAGGCCTGGGCGGCGATCTCGACGGCCCGGTCGGGAGCATCGACGTCGACGATCCAGTACCCGGCCAGCAGCTCCTTGGTCTCGGGGAACGGGCCGTCGGTGACGACCGGCGCGGACCGGCCGTCGGAACTGACGGTGATCGCCTGCCCCGGGTCGGCGAGGCCCTGCGCTTCGACCAGCTCGCCGGACTTGGCCAGCTGCTCGCCCAGGGTGCGCTGGAAGTCGATGTGCGCCTGGATCTCCTCGGGCGCCCACTGGTGGATCGGGGTGTCGCAGAAAGCGGCCGGGGTGTAGGACTTGATCAGCATGTACTTCATGGTCGGCTCCTTCGTCGGCGCGCCGCGGTGGCGCTCTCGCATACAGGTCGGAGCCCCGCACGCCGGATCGACGTATCGCGCAGCCCATGGTGTGTGACGGTGGTCACAAGGCTTCCGGGTCGACGGCCCGGCCGCTCAGGATCAGCTCCTTGATCTTGTCGGTGACATCCCACACGTTCACGTTCATCCCGGCCAGCACCCGATCGTTCGGATCGAGCCAGTACGCCACGAACTCGCGTCCGGCCAGATCACCGCGCACCACCACGCGCGCCTGCTGCCGGGGGGAGACGTAGCCGGTGTACTCCATCCCCAGGTCGTACTGATCGGTGAAGAAATAGGGCAGCCGGTCGTACACGGCGGGCCTGCCGAGCATGGTCAGGGCCGCCACGGCGGGCTGATTGAGCGCGTTCGCCCAGTGCTCCACCCGGATTCGCTGACCCAGCACCGGATGCTGCTGATCGGCGATATCGCCGACCGCGACGATATCGGGGTCCGAGGTGGCCAGGCTCTCGTCGACCAGGACCCCGCCGTCGACCGCCAGCCCGGCCTCCGCGGCCAGCTCGATATTGGGTCGCGCACCCACCGCGACCAGCACCGCGTCCGCCTCGATACGGGTGCCGTCGTCCAGGAGCACACCGGTCGCGCGGCCGTCGGCGGTGGTGATCTCGCTGACCTTCACGTCCGTGCGCAGGTCCACGCCGTGCGCGCGGTGCAGGCCCGCGAACACCTCGCCCATCTCGGTGCCGAGCGCGGCCCGCAACGGAACCGAGTCCGCCTCCAGCACAGTAACTTCCACGCCCGCAGCCCGCGCGGCCGCCGTCACCTCGAGTCCGATCCAGCCCGCGCCGATCACCGCCAGCCGCTGGACCTCGCCGAACATGGCCAGCAGCGCGTCGGAGTCCTCGATGGTGCGCAGCACGTGCACGCCCCGCGCGTCCACCCCGGGCATGCGCAGCATGCGCGGGCGCGAGCCGGTGGCCAGTGCCAGTTTGTCGTATGGCAGCGTCGTACCGTCCGGCAGCGCAACGGTTTTGGCGCCACGGTCCAGGCCGGTGACGGTGGTGCCGGGCATCACCTCGATGTGATGGTCGCGGTACCACTGCGACGGGTCCACGGTGAAGTCGGGCAGCGACTTCTTGCCCAGCAGATGCTCCTTGGACAGCGGCGGGCGCTCGTAGGGCAGATGCTCCTCGGCGCTGACGAGGGTCACCGTGCCGTCGAAGTCATTGGCCCGCAAGGCTTCCGCGAGCTTCGCCGCGGCGAGTCCGCCTCCCGCGATGACGAACCTGGAACTGGTCATGCCGAACCTCCCTGCTCACGCGGCCGGGACAGCTCCACCGGATGTGGCCGTCCTCCCGGCGAGGCCGATATTTCGACCCTAGACCCGGGTGAGTCGGGCGGAGCGGAAATATCGGCAACAATCCGGGTTGTTGCCTTAGGGGAACGGCCGTGTGTCGGCCGTCGACTGTGAAAGGACTTCCTTGTGAGCGACACCAAAAAGGACCGGGTCGACTTCTGGTTCGATCCGATGTGCCCCTGGTGCTGGATCACCTCCCGCTGGATCCTCGAGGTCGAGCAGGTCCGCGATATCGACGTCAACTTCCATGTCATGAGCCTGGGAGTGCTCAACGACGGCCGTGAGGGCCTGCCGCCGGAGTACGTGGAGCTGCTGCGCACCGCGTGGGGCCCGGTCCGGGTCGCCATCGCCGCCGCCCGCGAGCACGGCGACAAGGTGCTGGCGCCGCTGTACACGGCCATGGGCACCCGCTTCCACAACCGCCGCGCCGAGTACGAGCAGGACGGGCCGCGCGCCGACCTGATCGAGGTCATCATCGCCGAGTCGCTGGCCGAGATCGGGCTGCCCGCCGAGCTGGCCGCCGCGGCCACCTCCGTCGAATACGACGAGGAACTGAAGGCCTCGCACCACGCGGGCATGGACAAGGTCGGCCAGGATGTCGGCACGCCGACCATCCACATCAACGGCGTGGCCTTCTTCGGTCCGGTGCTCTCGCGCATCCCGCGCGGTGAGGTGGCGGGCAAGGTGTGGGACGGCGCCGTCGCGCTGGCCTCCTACCCGCACTTCTTCGAGCTGAAGCGGACTCGCACCGAGGACCCCGCCTTCGACTGAGGGGCAGGGCTTTCGGTGATATAGACGCAGATCGGGCGGGGTCCGTGGACACGGACCCCGCCCGATTCGTGTGATCAGTGCGGCCGGTACTCGTGGTACGTGGCGGTCTCGCCGTACTGCGGCGCGGGACCGCCGTACGGCTGCGGAGCGCCGTAGGGTCCGGCCACAGGCGGCCGCTGCGGGGCGTCGGGACGCCAGAACAGCTTGCCGTGGCGGCTGCGGTCGCGCAGCGCCCACATGCGCCAGGTCAGCACCGGATGGCTGGCGGTCGCATTCGCCATCCAGACGAAGAAGCCCTTCTCCTGCGGCGCGCGGTCGGCCATCTCGTCGAAACTGACCAGATTGTTCAGGTACTTGCCCGCCGCCAGCGTCTGCATCGCCGTCGGCGCGCCCTGTGGGCGGTTGCAGAAGCCGTGATTGTCGGCCGTGTACTCCTGCGAGCGGATCAGCGAACTGCCCAGGATCGGCAGGAACGGGGCGAGGAACATGCCCAGCTGCCGCCAGTACGAGACGTGGCCCGCCGCGATGTGCCCGACCTCGTGGCCGATGATGAAGGCCAGCGCCTCGGGATTGCGTGCCGCGCCGCTGATCTCGAACAAGTCGCTGTAGACGACCACGTAACGACGGAAGCCGTGCCCGGAGGCGAAGGCGTTGATCTGGCCGTTGCCGGTGACCACGTAGGCATCCGGGACCCGGGTCATGCCGAAGCGGGCCGCCGCCTCCTGCACCATGCGGAAGCCGTCGGGGAACTGGGTCGGCGACATCTTCACGCCGTTGACGCGCTGCGCGGCGTAGTTCATCCCGCGGCCGAGGTAGACCAGCAGCGGCGCGAACACCAGCACCAGCACGATCTGGTTGGAGGAGCCCGACACCAGCGCGAGCAGCGCCAGCAGGAACGCCAGCACGGTGGCGATGATCACGATCACCAGCAGCGGGATCTCCCAGCTGTGCCGCGCGGGCATCCCGAACGGAGACAGGCCGCGGTTGCCGGTCTGCACCACCGGCGGAGGCGGCGGCGAATACGGTTGCTGCGGAGCCCATCCCGGCGGGCCCACCCGCGGATCCCAGCCGGACATGCCGGTAACGGGGTTCCACGCGGGCTGGGCGCCCGCGGGCTGCGCGGCGGGGTAGGAAGTCGTCGGGTGGGCGTACCCGCCGGTCGGCCGGCCCGGGTGGACGGCGGTGGGCTGGGCCCCGAAGTCGCCGGTCGGATACGGCGGATACGCGCTCGCGGGCTGCGCGGGGTAGCCGCCCGCGGGCCCGCCCGGGTGAGCGGTCGTGTGATCGGCGGACCGATCGGCGTTCGGCTGCGGCTGCTCGCCGCTCGGCGGCTGTCCTTGATCTCCGCTGGCGGATTGCCCCCCGTAGGCGTTCGGCGTGGATGAACTGTCGTCGGACGTCATGCCTGGATAGTACGTTCGCGCGCGTCGCCGGGTCGTGCTCGCCAGGAGTGGCTCACCGCCGGTGACAGCCCCCTGCGTGGGCGGTCGTGCGGGGCTGACAGAATCGCAGCCATGCGCGTATACCTGGGTGCCGACCATGCCGGCTTCGAACTGAAGAACCACGTCAAGGCTCACCTGGAGGGCCAGGGCCACGACGTCGTCGACTGCGGCGCGCTGGAATACGATGCCCTCGACGACTATCCGGCCTTCTGCATCGAGGCGGCCCGCCGCGTCGTCGCCGAGCCCGGCTCGCTGGGCTTCGTCTTCGGTGGCTCGGGCAACGGCGAGCAGATCGCCGCCAACAAGGTGCCCGGCGCGCGTTGCGCCCTCGGCTGGAGCGTGGAGACCGCGCAGCTCGCCCGCCAGCACAACAACGCCCAGCTGCTCGGCATCGGCGGCCGCATGCACTCCACCGAGGAAGCCCTCGCCATCGTCGACGCCTTCATGACCACCGAGTGGTCCGACGAGCCGCGCCACCAGCGCCGTATCGACATCCTGGCCGAGTACGAGAAGACCGGCGTCGCCCCCGCGCTGCCGAACTGACCTGTGCCGGAAGGCCATACGCTGCACCGCCTGGCGAAGCTGCACGACAAGCGCTTCGCCGGCGGTCAGGTCCGAGTCTCGAGCCCCCAGGGCCGCTTCGCCGACGGCGCGGCGCTGATCGACGGCCGCGTCCTCACCCGTGCCGAAGCCTGGGGCAAACACCTGCTCCACCACTACGATTCGGGCGTCACCCTGCACGTCCATCTGGGTCTGTACGGCAAATTCACCGAATCCGCCGTCCCCATGGACGCTCCCGTCGGCGAGGTCCGCATGCGCCTGATCGGTGCGGGGCGTTCCGGCGAAGCACACGGCACCGACCTGCGCGGACCGGCCGCCTGCGAAATCCTCCACGAGCCGGAGGTCGAGGCCCTCACCGCCCGCCTCGGCCCCGACCCGCTGCGCCGTGACGCCGACCCCGACCGGGCCTTCGCGCGAATCCAACGCTCCCAGCGCCCCATCGGCGCCCTGCTCATGGACCAGAAAGTCCTGGCCGGAGTGGGCAACGTGTATCGCGCGGAAGTGTTGTTCCGCCACAACATCTCACCGCACCGCCCCGGAAAGTCCCTGAGCCGCACCGAATGGGACGTCCTCTGGTCGGACCTGGTCGACCTCATGAAGGTCGGCGTCCGCCGCGGCTTCATGCACGTCGTCCGCCCCGAACACGACCACGGCGCCCCCTCCTACGCCGCCGACCGCCCCCGCACCTACGTCTACCGCCGCCTCGGCGAGCCCTGCCGCCTGTGCGGCTCGACTGTCGTCCACACGGTGATGGAAGGCCGAAACCTCTTCTGGTGCCCCACCTGCCAGGCGGGTTGAACCGTGTGGCACGAACGCACCGCCGGAGTCCTTCGGATAGGGGCTCACGCTGATCAATTCACGCCCCCTTCCGCCCTCGAGCCGTTGGAGGTCTCGACTCACCGCGCGCGAAACTCGACGTATCAAGCGTCTTCCGGCTCGGCCCAGTGAATTATGTTGGGCGGCATGCTCAGAACAAGGCGGCATCTGCTGGGACTGGCCGCCGTCACGACCGTTGTCGCCGCGGTGTCGGCCTGCGCGAACCCGCCGGAGGCGCCTGCGCCGCCCGCCGAAGCCCTCCGTCATGACCTCGAGCCCCTGACGTCCCGATGGCCTGCCCTCGCGCAACCCGCGTCGGCGACCTGGGCTGCGGGCGTCGTGGGCGTGGCGGCGACGCCCTCCCGCATCGATTTTCCTGGTCCGTCCGACTACTGGCTCCAAGCCATCGTCACCCTCGACCCCGCCGTGGCCGAATCTCTTCGCACTCGAACCATCACCGGCCCGGCCGCCTCGGCTGCGCCGAATCCTGTTCCCGGGCTCCACGCGGAGCTCGCGCCATCGCTGCCCGCCGGCGAATACCGGACGAGCCGTGAGCTCGATGCCGAGTTCGTCACCGCCGAGTTCAAAACCATTGCCTACCTGCAGGTTTCGGGCAGTGTGCTGGTGCTCGCCGCCCACACTTCGTGATCGGCGCCGGTGCTCACGCACCGGGGAGAGATTGCGGCAGGCCGAATGCGGGGAGGACGGTGTTCTCGAATCGGGTCATGGCGCTGATGCGGTCGCCGGCGAGAGTGAGGACGAACAGGCCGGATCCGTGGGTGCCGAGGGACGGGTGTCGGTAGACACCGAAGGCGGGTTGACCGTTGGCTCGGGTCGGCACCAGGTCGAATCGGTGTGCCGAGTCGAAAACGAGGGCGAAGAAGCGGGCCACGAGGTCTCGTCCTCGGTATTCCAGGGGGATCGGCGGCATCGACATGAAGACGTCGTCGGTCAACAGTGCGACCAGGGCGTCGATGTCGGCGGATTCGTAGGCGGTGACGAACTTCGCCACGATCGCGTCCTCGGCGGGTGAGTCGCCGGCGGGCGGGCGCGGGGCAGTGGTCGGCGGCAGTCGGTCCTGCATTCCGGCACGCGCGCGTTTGAGTGCGCTCTTGACCGATTCGACGGTGGTGTCGAGCATGTCGGCTACCTCGTTCGCGTGGAAGCCGAGGACATCGCGCAGGATGAGGACGGCGAGCTGACGGGGCGGCAGGATCTGCAGGGCGGTCACGAAGGCCAGGGAAATGGATTCGGTTTGCTCGTAGCGCGCCTCCGGGCCGAGCGGCACGCTGATCGCACCGTCCAGCAGGGCGTCGGGATAGGGCTCGAGCCAGTGGATTTCGCCGAGTCCAGTGGGTTCCGGCAGGTCGATTCCCGGGACGTCCCACTGCTTCGCGGGGCGTCGGCGGGCGGAGCGCAGCGCGTCGAGGCACCGATTGGTGGCGATGCGATACAGCCAGGTGCGCAGCGAGGCGCGCCCGTCGAACCGTTCGAGACCTCGCCAAGCCGCGAGCAGCGTGTCCTGCACAGCGTCCTCGGCATCCTGAAACGACCCGAGCATCCGATAGCAGTGCACCTGAAGCTCGCGACGGTGAGGCTCGGTCAGCGCCCGGAACGCCTCGCCGTCCCCGCCTCGCGCCCTCGACAACAGATCCGTTCGCACCGACTCCACTCCCGCCACCTCATTCCCTGTGCGCAGTCCCATCCCGTATGGACGTCGGCGGCGGCGCGAAAGGGTCGGTCGCGGAGCGCCCCCTTCGACAATGCCGCACCGTCCACACCTGTGACAGCCGACAACATCGTCCAAGGAGCAGGAAATGGGAAAGATCGTCATCAGCTCGAACGTCACTCTCGATGGAGTGGTCCAGGACCCGGACGGCGCGGAAGGCTTCACGCTGGGCGGCTGGTTCCACCGGTTCGTGGGGAGCAAGGACCTCGAGGACTGGGCCGCCCGGGAAACGGCGGAGCTGCTGGGCGTCGACGCGCTCCTCCTGGGCAGACGGACCAGTGAGTGGTTCGAGTCCCGGATGCGACCGGGCGGCGGCGCGGAAGCCCGCGTGAGCCCCGAGTGGGCGGACAGAATGAACAGCATCCCCAAGTACGTCGTGTCGTCGACCACCGAACCTTCCCGGTGGAACAACACCACGATCCTCAACGGTGATGCGGCGAAGGAGATTACGGAGCTCGAGCGCACGGTCGCCGGGGAGATCCTGGTCTACGGCAGCTACCAGCTGGTGCGCACCCTGCTGGAACAGAACCTGGCCGATGAACTGCGGCTGGTTGTCTTCCCGGTCGTGCTGGGAAGCGGCCTGCGCATCTTCGACCAGACCGGCGACAAGAAGCCACTGCACCTGGTCGACACCCGAAAGATGGGTGACGGCCTGGCGTTCCACACCTACGAATTCGTGCGCGGCTGACCGCCGCGGCCGACGCCCCGGTCCGGGTTATGCCCGGGCCGGGGTGCGGCGTTTCAGGAGTTGGGCGAGAGCCAGGGTGAGCAGGACGGCGGTGGCGAGGATGTAGATGTCGCCCGGGAGGTGTTGCCACCAGTGCCAGTGGAGTTCTTGGTGTTTGCCGTTGGGGACTATGCCGGGACCGATGAGGAAGAACAGGGCGAAGGTGGCGATCAGGGCGTAGGTGGCGGGAGCCGGGCGGGTGGTGGTCCAGGCGATGGCCGCCACCAGGGCGGGGGCTGCCCAGACCCAGTGGTGGGTCCAGGAGACGGGGGAGACCAGAAGGAGGACGGCGGCGTTCACCAGGAGGGTGGCGACGGTGAGGACCGTCATGGGGGCGGGCGCGGGGACGCCCGCTTCGGTGGCGTCCTTGCGCTCGAGACCGGTCAGGTGGTGCATGAGGTACGCGCCCGCTGCCGCAACCAGGAGCGCGAGGCCGAGCCAGACGATGGTGGCGGTGGAGGAGGAGAAGCCGAAGAGGCGGAAGGCCATGCCCTTGAGGGACTGGTTGCCGACGTAGTCGGGGGAGCCGATGCGATTGGTGTCGATGACGGCGTGGAACCAGTAGTCGCGGGATTCGTCGGGGAGCAGGACGAAGCCGGCGGCGACGACGCCGAGGGCGGTGGCCGTCGCGGTGGCGGCGGCTTTCCAGTCGCGGCGGATGAGGAAGTAGAGGATGAACGCGGCGGGGGTGAGTTTGGTGACGGCGGCGATGCCGACCAGGACGCCTCGGGGCCAGCGGGGCTTCTCGGTGAGGCAGTCCAGGGCCACGGCGGCCATCAGGACCAGGTTGATCTGGCCGAACCACAGGGTGGTGCGGACCGGTTCGACGGCCAGCATGAGGACCACGGCGGACACCGTCAGGGTGAGTTTGAGGCGGGAGTCCAGGTCGGGGCGGACGCGGGACATGACCAGCCAGAGGGTGACGCCGAGGCAGGCCAGGGAGCTGGCGGTCACCAGGAGTTCGGCCAGCCAGAGCGGGACGATCGCGAGGGGGATCATCAGGACAGCGGCCGACGGCGGGTAGGTGAACGGCAGGTCGGTGTGGCCGGCGACGGGGAGGGTCGGGCCGTAGAGGGTGCCGTGCTCGAGCCAGCCGCGGGTGTCGATGCGATACACCTGCAGGTCGAGGAAGCCGTGCATGGCGGAGAAGATCGCCGTGATCGCCAGCGTCAGCAGAATCCCGATCACGATCGGAATGCGAGGCAGGCCCGCGCGGCCGTCAGACTTGAGAGTGCGCAGCAAGCTCTGTTGCCCCGCCCGCGTAGTGATCATCAGGGAGAGGGTAACCCTTTCAAGGTTCGGGCAAAGATGTCCGGATTGCGTTGGGGGAGTGGTTAATCGACGGCAAATCCGTCGATGGGCGTTCGGCCTCCCCAGTGCGCCAGCCGGCTGCCCGGACGCGCGAACCAGGTCGCGTAGAAGAGGAACGTGACGGCCGCCAGTGAGCCCAGCACCACCGCCCCCGCGACGACCGGATACGCGGCCATGGTGTTGGCCAGGAACCGATAGGCCAGCAACAATCCGGCGAGCACCGCCGCGCCGAGCGACACCATGCGGACGCGCGGATGTTCCCACCCGCGTTCGGGATCGCGCAGCGCCGACTCCACGGTCATGCACAGCACCGCGCCCGCCACCAGATCACTGCCGTAGTGGTAGCCGAACCCGAGCGTCGCCAGCAGCGTGCACACCAGCCAGAACGTGCCCGCCCAGCGCAGCCACCGCGGCCCGCGGCGGGAATGGATGAACAGCGCGGTCGCCCACGCGGTGTGCATGGACGGCATGCAGTTGCGGGCGGTCTCGGAGTCGAACAGCATCGGCTGTGGATCCGTGGTGAACGCGGGCCACACCTGCGGCCAGTCCCCGATCTCCAGCCCGTGCCCGAGCGGCCCGTACGCGAACACCGGCCCGACCACCGGGAACAGCACGTACCCGAGCGGCCCGATCACGCCCAGCAGCAAGAACGTTCGCACCAGGTGGTGCCGCGGCCATGAACTCGTCGACACGTGACGCAACTGCCACACGGCCACGACCACCGCCGCCACCGGCAATTGGATATAGACGACATGCAGTACATGCGAGGGGATCGGACCGAGCGTGTCCAGCAGCCGCCCCACCACCCACGCCGGTTCCCCCAGTGCCCGGTCGGCGAGTTGCACGTACTGATCGAGCACCCGCGGCCCGGCGACGATGCTCACCATCAGCCAGGTGTCGGCGAGTTTGGACGCCATGACGAGCAACACGCCGAACGCGATGGCCTGCAAGGCGGTCCGGCGCCGCTCGCCCTCCCATCGGAGCACGACGGCCGTCAGCGCGGTGAGCGCGAGAGTCGGCCCGGTCCCGATCGACACATGCCAGCCACAGGCCACCTGCAGCCCCAGAGTCAGCAGGTCCAGCACTCCCGCGGCAACCAGTGCGATTGCCCGGGTGCGGGCGGGCACCCCGATACAGGCGAGCCCGAGTCCCGCCCACGACACCGCCGCCGACTGCGGATTGGCGAAGTAGTCGTCGACCAGGCTGCGCAGCGGTCCCATCACGCCGTGGGCGGAGGCCCACGCCTGCGCGATGGCCAGCACGAGCACCGCGACACCCAGCCCGGCGGCCGGGACGAGTCGAGAACGCGTCTCGCGGCCGGACAGCACCGAGCCGGGAACGTTCATCTTGTCGTCGACCAGCACCGTAAATCGATAACACAGTGCAAACGGAGGCACAACATCCGGTTACCGGAATCCGGCTTCCGGGTGACTCGACACACCCGGGCGATGGGAGAGATGGGACACAGCCGAAACGGCGGACGGCGCGACGTACCCGCGGGCGCCGTGCGAGTGAAGTGAATTGTCCGCTTCTACCAGTGAAATCGGGGTGGAGCGGCTCGAAAGATGGTCGGGGTGACAGGATTTGAACCTGCGACCCTCCGCTCCCAAAGCGGATGCGCTACCAAGCTGCGCTACACCCCGTTGCGCGTCGCAATCGACGCTCCCGCAGAACGGGAAAGAGCGGGTGACGGGAATCGAACCCGCACCATCAGCTTGGAAGGCTGAGGTTCTACCATTGAACTACACCCGCAGTCACCGCATCCGTGGATGCCGTGTGCGTCAGCACTGTACCGAACCTCACTCCCGGAATGCCAATCAGGTCGCGTCTCCGCACGTCGCGGCCGGTCGGGACCGGCCTCCGGCGCGTCGCGGAAAACATGCCGAAACCGGGTGTAACACCGGAGCTCGGCCAGCGATGAGACATCCGATCGCCATTCGCGAGACAGTGGGAACCTGTTCTGAATCAGGGGTTTTCGATGTCGGGTGGCTTGCTAGGATCCTTTTTGTCCGGACGGGGGTATCTGGAAAGGGGGCGGTGAGCATGCACCACTGGTGTGGCCGACCGCGTAGTAGTGAGTTCGATCCGAAGGGCGTGGCCGGCGCGCACGCCGGCCCTGGCATCACGTACGCGGGGTGAGCGCGCATGCCCATCCGTCTCGATACCCGAACCTCCGCCATCGTGGCGGCGACCATCCGGGAATGGGTGCGGTCGGTGCACCCCGGCGCGAGCAGCGCCGCACTGGGCCAGGCGCCCAGCGTTCCCTCCGCTGACCTCGAGCGCATCTTCGGCGGCGTCATCGGCGAACTGCTGGAATTGGCGGGCTCCGAACCGTTTCCGGTGCGCTCCGCCCGTCGGATCGGCCGCAGCCTCGCGGACGCCCCGTTCGAGCGCACCCGCATGCTCGCCCCCGCCAGCCGCGCGCTGCTCGGGCTCTCGCCGGGCGTGCGCGGGTCGCTGATCGCGACCCGCTGGTCGTTCATCGCCAGCCAGGCCATCGACGCCTACGCCGAGGCGCTGCAGCAGCGCGCCCTGGTCCAGCAGGAGCGCAGCCTGTCCGAGGCGGTGTCGGTGCGGGTGCAGGAGATCGCTGCCCTGCAGACCCGGCTGCGGCACGAGGCCACCCACGACGCGCTCACCGACCTGGCCAACCGCTCGCTGCTGCAGGAGCGGGTGCGGGTGATGGCCGCCGATCCGGCGCGCGGCGTCGGGCTGCTGCTCATCGACCTGGACGATTTCAAGGCGATCAACGACAACTACGGCCACACCGTCGGCGACGAGGTGCTGGTCAGCATCGCGCAGCGGCTGCGGGCGGCCTGTCCGCCGGAGACGGTGATCTCCCGTTACGGGGGCGACGAGTTCGTGGTGGCCCTGCCCGCGCGCCGCAATTCGCTCAGTGAACTGGCCATGCGGGTGCTGGCGGCGCTGTGCGAGCCGGTGCCCACGGCCACCGGATTCGTGCCCGCGTCGGCGAGTGTCGGCACCGCGTTCTGCCCGCCCGGCCGCGAGTGTGATTTCTCGGACCTGCTGCGTAGTGCGGATCGGGCCATGTACTCGGCGAAAACCGCCGGCAAACGACAGTTCGCGGTGTCGGAGCCGGACGAAGAGGAGGTTGATCCAGCCGGTCATACGATCCGCTTCGCCGCGGTAGCCGGCTAGGCCGAAGATTCAGCGAACCCACAGCAGGTAGCAACTAGCTGGCGAATTTCGCCGCGTAGGCTGGTCGCGTGTCTACCGTCGTCGTTCTCCTCCTGGTCATCGTCGTCGTGCTGCTGGCCGTGGTCGCGGTCAATCGCGGGCAACGCTCGCGTGCCGGGACCGAGCTGGCCGACGCCAAGGCCGACGCGCGCCGGGTGGTCGAACGCCTCGGCGGCCAGGTCTACAACCTCACCGGCAGCGACGACGCCTCCAAGCAGGCGCTCGCCGACGCGGGGGAGCGGTTCAACGCCGCGGGCGCGCAGATCGAGCAGGCCGGGACCGCCGCGCAGGCGCGGCTCGCGAAAGAGACGGCGCTCGAAGGGCTCTACTACGTGCGCGCGGCCCGCGTCGCCATGGGGATGGATCCCGGCCCGGACGTGGCCGAACTGGACGGGCAGCGCAGTGCAGGTCGGGTGACCGAGGACCGGGCCATCGAATTCGAGGGGCGCCGGGTCGAGGCCTCGCCCACGCCGTCGCCGTCCACGCCGAACTACTACCCGGGTGGCCGGGTCGCGGGTCGGCCGGTACCTGCCGGTTGGTACTCCGAACCGTGGTGGAAGACCGCCCTCGTCGCCGGAGCCTGGGGTGTCGGGTCCGCCCTGCTGTTCAATGCGCTGTTCAGCGGCATGTCCGGCGTCGGCTATGACGCGGCCGCCTTCGAAAGCGGTTACGGCGACGGCTATCAGGACGGCCTCGACGCCGCCGACGGCGGATATGCCGACGGCGGCTCCGACCAGGGCTCCTACGACCAGGGTGGCTATGACCAGGGCGGCTACGACCCCGGCACCCAGGACTTCGGTGGTCAGGACTTCGGCGGCGGCACCGATTTCGGTGACTTCGGCGGATTCGACGGCGGCGACTTCTGATCGTTCAGGAAGACCTGGATCGCTCGGATCAGCTGTTCGGGCTGATCCTCGGGCGAGAAGGTGCCCGAATCGTGGATCCACTCGATGCGCGCGTCCGGGAAGTCGACGGCCATCCGCTCGGCGTACCGCTCCGGGAAGAAGCGGTCACCCGCCGACCAGGCCAGCAGCACCGGGTTCTTGAAGTCCGCGAAAGTCCGTGCGGCGGACAGGGTGTACCGGCGATCGAGACCGGTGATCGCGCGCCGGACGTCCGCCCGGATGCCCTTCGTGCCGACCGGTAGCGCGTAGGAGTCGCTGGCCGCGCGGTCGATCGGGCGGCGGGCCAACCAGCCGTAGGCGATGGGCAGGCGGCGGATGGGCCGCAGCCGCATGGTCGCCGCGAGCGAGGTGAGCGCGCCCGGGGTGCGGGCCGCCAGGCCCAGGTAGTCGAAGAACGACGGCGGGAAGTTCTCGTACGCGTCGCAGGACGTGAGTACCAGCCGGGCGACGAGGTCGGGGCGGGCGGCGAGCACGAGCTGGCTGACCGCGCCGCCGGAGTCGTTGCCCACCAAGGTGACCGGGCCCAGATCGAGCTGCTCGATGGCCGCGATGACCAGCTCGGCCAGACCGGGCGGGGTCAGGTCGGCGTCGGGCATGGCCGCGGTGTGCGAGCCGAACGGGAGATCGATTGCCACGCAGCGGTATTCGCCGGAGAAGGCGGGGATGATCTTGCGCCACAGGTTGGCGTTGACCAGTAGTCCGTGCACGAAAACGATGGGATCGCCGCTGCCGCTGTCGAAGACGGGCAGTGTGCCCTGCGGGAGTGCGAGTTCGCGGCGGGCGCCCAGTGCTGGATCGCGCCAGGCCGCGGGGGATTGGGGGGAGATGGTGTTCGTCATCCGTAGGACTCCCTCTGGAGTGGAGATGGTGAAGACCTTCTCAAACTAACAAACAGGCTGCCTGTTTTCAATGGTTCGGCGTTACGATCCACCTACCCCGCTCAGAAAGGCGTCGATGATCAGGCAAGCCGAACGATCCGAGTCGACCCGCGCGAACCTGATGGCCGCAGCGCGCGAACTGTTCGCCGAACGCGGGTACGCGGCGGTCAGCACGCCCGAGATCGTGGAGCGGGCGGGCAGCTCCCGCGGCGCGCTGTATCACCAGTTCAAGGACAAGAAGGACCTGTTCCGCGCGGTCTACGAGCAGGAACAACAGGCGATCCTGCAGCAGGTCGCCGAGACGATGGCCGAGGCCCCGCCCACCGACGCCATGGCCGTGCTCGAGGCGGGCCTGCACAACTTCCTGCTCTCCTGCGTCGACCCCGAACGCGTGCGCATCACCCTCATCGACGCCCCCGCGGTGCTGGGCTGGCAGGAGTGGCGCGAGGTCGACGAGAAATACGGCCTCGGCCTGATCGTCGCGGGCCTGCAATCCGGCATCCAGTCCGGGCAGCTGCGCGCCGACCTCGACATCCGGCCGCTGTCGCTGATGATCCTGTCCGCCCTCGGCGAGGCCGCCATGTTCATCGCCAACTCCGACGACCCCGAATCCGCCCGTGCCCGAACCGAACCCGCGGTGCTGGCGCTGATCGACGGCCTGCGGGTCTAGCCAGCGCATCCCTGCGGGGTGGCTTGCGCAATATCGCCGAACGCGCCGCCGAACTCGGCGGCACCCTCGAAATCGGGTCGGGACTCGACGGGCTAGGAACCACGCTGGTGTGGCGGGTTCCGAGTCCACGGGCCCGACGATCAGTTGGCGGGCCCGACGGGCTGCGCCGAGGCGGCCGGAGTCGGTGCGGTCGTCATCTTGTCGGCCCACTTGGTGGTGCCGTCGGCGGCCTGCATGGTGGCGAGCAGGTCGATGCCGTTGGCGATCAGGACGGGGCTGCCTACGGCGATACTGCCGATGATGCCACCCACGGTGGCGCCGGTGATCAGGCCCGGGAAGCAACCGGCCACCAGGGTGACGACGCAGCCGATGGTCGCGCCGATGGCGGTGCCGACGAAGGTGCCGATCGTGGTGGCCAGGCCGAACTGGCCGGCGAAGCTGCTCATGGCGCGCTGGTTCTCCAGATCCGAGGCAACGGGTTTCACGACCAACGGCTGCGACAGTGACAGCCCGTCCGGCTTTCCGGGGGTGAGGGCCAGCACGGTGCCGTTCTGCCGGACCTCCGGCTCGACCGGGATATCGATCACGCCCAGGCTGAATTTCATCGGCAGGGTCAACAGCACCTTGTTGTCGGCGTTCTTCACGTTCAGGACCGGGGTCGCCCTGGCCGCCGGGCCGGTCTCCGGGGTGACGTCCGGCGCCAGCTCGAAGGTTCCGCCCTTCAGGGTGCTGATGACCGTCTTGTCCACCAGCTTGACCGAGTACTCGACACTCGGCGCGGCGGCGGGCTGGGCATTCGCCGGGATGGTTGCCACGGTGAACGCGGCGGCCTGGGTGACGAGTGCTCCGGTCACCAGGGTGGCGGTCGCAGCAGCAATGCGGAATTCCATGCCTATCCAATCTGCATCGGGTGTGGGCATATCCGAAGCCAGGAGCTTAATGGAAATAAATGTTGCCGAAAAGGTTTCAGGCCCAAGGGAGAGGGCGGGAATTGTTCGTCCTATATGGGGAAATAGTTCTCGAAGTCCGAATTGCCGCAATGTTGCTCGCGGTTGTGCCCGATGTGGGCCTGCGCCAGGGTGTTCGGCACACTCGTTTCCATGAGCTTCAAATACAGTGCCGGAGTCCTGCTGTTCCGCCGCACGAACGGCCTCGAAGTGCTGGTCGGGCACATGGGAGGCCCGCTGTGGGCCAAGAAGGACGCCGCCGCCTGGTCCATTCCCAAGGGAGAATACGATCCCGCCGAAGAACAGCCGCGCGATGCCGCCCGCCGCGAATTCGGCGAGGAACTCGGACTGCCGGTTCCCGACGGCGACTGGATTCCCCTCGGTGAGGTCGAATACGGCAGCGGCCGGGGCAAGAAACAACTCACCGTCTGGGCCGTGGAAGCCGACCTCGACCCCGCCGAGGTCGTTCCCGGAACTTTCGAAATGGAATGGCCGCCGCGATCCGGGCGAATCGCCGAATTCCCCGAAATCGACCGGGCCGCATGGTTCGATCTGGCCCTTGCCGAGGAGAAGCTCGGCAAGGGCCAGCGCCCCTACCTCCAGCGTCTGAAGGATCTCGTCGGTTAGAGACGCGGGTCGACCGGCTCGGTTTCGAGGGCGAGGACCGCGAAGACCGCCTCGTGGACCCGCCACAGCGGCTCACGGGCCACGAAACGGTCCAGCGCCTCCAAGCCCAGGGCGTATTCGCGCAGCGCCATCGACCGTTTGCCGCCCAGGCCGCGCTGACGCAGGCGATCCAGCTGACCAGGCCGCAGGTACTCCGGGCCGTAGATGATCCGGAGGTATTCCGGCCCACGGCATTTCACGCCCGGCTGCACCGGCCGCCCGCTGCGGCTGCCGGTGCCCGCCACCAGCGACTCCAGCGGCTTGACCACCATGCCCTCGCCGCCGGCCAGGGTGAGTTCGGTCCACCAGGCCGTCGCGGCGGCCTCGCTCTCGGGAGCGGCGAGGTCGACAACGCGGCGGCCGGTCGCGGTGAAGAACTCCGGGTCGGCGGCGACCAGGCGGTCGATCCGCTCCAGATGCCAGCTGTGGTCGCGCACAGCGTAATTCGCGCCGGACGCCGCCAGCAGCTGGAACGGGGCCAGGCGGACGCCGTCCAAACCGTCGGTGGGCCAGCAGTAGCGGCCGTAGGCGGTGGTGAAGGCGTCGGCGTCGGCCCGCCGATCCGCGGTGCGCTCGGCGAGATCGCCCAGCTCCACCCCGCGTGCCGCCGCGGCCTCCAGCACGTCCGAAGCCTGCGCCAGCGAGGCCCGCGCGGCCGCGCCGACCGCGGCGTACTGGGAACGCAACAGGCCCATCGCCTTCGCCGACCAGGGCAGCAGCTCGGTGTCCAGCAGCAGCCAGTCGGTGCCCAATTCCTCGAACAGCCCGGCGGTTTCGGCCGCCGCCCGCACCCGGGTGAGCACCGCCTCGGTCCGCGCCGGATCGTCGAAGAACGGGCGGCCGGTGCGGGTGTACACCGCGCCCGTGCTGCCGTCCTCGACCCCGAACCGGTCCCGCGCGGCCTGCGCCGACCGCGAAACCGCCACGACCGCACGCGAACCCATGTGCTTCTCCTCGCACACCACGGTGCCCACGCCCTCGGAGCGGTAGTACTCGAAGGCCTGCGCCGGGTGCTCGAGGTGACCGTCCAGCGTGGAGGTGGCGCACGGGGACATGGTCGGCGGCAGGTACACCAGCCAGCGCGGGTCGACGGCGAATCGGCTCATCACCTCCAGCGCGGCGCTCGCGGCGTCCTCGCGCACGGTGACCCGGCCCAGGTGGCGGGTCTCCACCACCCGCCGGCCCAGCACGTCGTCGAGATCCAGCACGCCCGGATCCCGCTGCACCACCGCCTCGCCGGTGGCGAAGGTCGCCGCTTCCAGCGGGCGCACCGGCTCGAACCAGACCTGTTCGGCCGCGACCGATACCGGCTCCCGCTCCGGGTAGCGCAGGGCGGTCAGGCGGCCGCCGAACACCACGCCGGTGTCCAGGCACAGGGTGTTGTTCACCCACACCAGTTCGGTCATCGGCGTGTGGCCGTAGAGCACCAGCGCCTTGCCGCGGTAGTCGCTGGCCCACGGGTAGCGCACCGGCAGGCCGTATTCGTCGGTCTCACCGGTGGATTCGCCGTACATGGCGAACTCGCGGACCCGGCCCGAGGTGCGGCCCTGGTACTCCTCCTTGAGACCGGCGTGCGCGACCACCAGCTTGCCGCCGTCGAGCACGTAGTGGCTGACCAGGCCGCGCATGAATTCCTGTGCGGCCTTGCGGAACTCGGTGTCCTCCGCCTCCAGCTGCGCCAGCGACTCGGCCAGGCCGTGCTTCACCGTGACGCGGCGGCCGTCGAGAGCGCGCACCAGTTTGAACTCGTGGTTGCCGGTGACGCACAAGGCGTTTCCGGACGCCACCATGCCCATGACGAGCCGCAGCACGCCCGGGGTGTCGGGTCCGCGATCGACTAGGTCGCCGACGAACACCGCGGTGCGGCCCTCGGGGTGATGCGCGTCCACCGGACGGTCATCGTCATCCCGGACCAGGATGTAGCCGAGTTCGCCGAGCAGTGTCTCCAGTTCACCGCGGCAGCCGTGCACGTCGCCGATCACGTCGAACGGCCCGGTGACATCGGTCTTGTCGTTCCACAGCCGCTCGTCGCGAATGGTCGCCGCCTCGATCTCCTCGACGCCGCGCAGCACGTGCACCGTGCGGAAACCCTCACGCTCCAGGAACTTCAGCGAGCGCTTCAGATCGCGCACGTGGCGGCCGACCACGTGCGGGCCCAGATCGGCGCGATCCACCCGCAGCGCGTTGCGCTCCACGCACACGCTCTCCGGGACGTCCAGCACGATGGCCACCGGCAGCACGTCGTGGGCGCGCGCCAGCTCCACCAGCGACTGCCGCGCCTTGGGCTGCACATTGGTGGCGTCGATGACGGTGCGCAGGCCGCGGCGCAGGCGCACACCCGCCACATGGTGCAGCAGCTCGAAGGCCGCGTCGGTCGCCGACTGATCGGCTTCGTCGTCGCTGACCAGCCCGCGATAGGCGTCGGAGGACAGCACCGCCGTCGACCGGAAATGCTTGTGCGCGAACGTCGACTTTCCCGAACCGCTGCTGCCGATCAGCACGACCAGCGACAGCGCCGGGACGGACAGTTCTGCCATTACGCGGCCCCCTTCGCGGCGTCGTCATCGTTCTTCCTGGTGAACACAGCCATCTGTGTCGAGGCCCCCACTTCCGCATCCTCGGGCCCGACGGGCTCGAAACGCACGGCATACCCGTGCGTCGCGCCGACCCGGTGGGCCCAGTCCGCGAATTCTGCCCTGGTCCACTCGAACCGGTGATCCGAATGCCGGAAAGCGCCCGCGGCGAGCCCGTCGTAGCGCACATTGAACTCGCTGTTCGGCGTGGTCACGACCACCGCGCCCGGAGCCGCCGCCCCGAACACGGCCTGCTCCAACGCCTTCAACCGGGGCGCGTCGACATGCTCGATCACCTCCATGAGCACGGCCGCGTCGAAGCCCCGCAACGAGGCGTCGGTGTAAGTCAGCGCGCCCTGCCGGACGGTGACCCGCCGCGCCTGCCACTCCGGCAGCCGCCGCACCCGCCTGGCCGCGATCTTCAACTCGCGCATCGACACATCGATGCCGACGATCTCGGTGAGTGCCCGGTCCGCCGCCAGTTCGAGCAGCAACGCACCCTGCCCGCACCCGAGGTCGAGCACCCGGCTCGCCTCCTCCGCCAGCAGTGCCCGATGCACCGCCGCCCGCCGCAGCACCGCCAGCGACGGGCCGCGTTCGCCGGAATCCACCGGCTGCGCGGCCGTGTCGCCGTCGGCCGACCCGCCTGGCTCGAGCCCCTGGCCACTCGCGGTCGAGCCGCTGCCCTCGACAAGAGCTTCGCGGGCACCGGTCTCGGCGGCAGACTGCCCGGCCGCCCCGGTCATGCCGGGACGGACCGCGGCGTCGCTCGCCGCTGTGTGCTCACCGGCCACCGGAGCGCCGGCGAGTTCAGTAGTCGGCGCGGCAAAGTCGACGCCGCGATGCGGGCGGGTCGGCTCGGTGCCGGGTCCCTCGTCGTCGAAGTCGTGTTCCATCGCACCGAGTTCCTCCGGGTCCTGGTCGTCGAGCTCCGCCAGGCGGGCCAGGGCGGTGCGGACCAGGGTGTGGCGGCGGGTCAGGTAGCGGCGGGTGATCCACTCGCGCTCCGGGTGGGCGGTGAGCCAGCCCTCGCCGAAACGGAGCAGTTTGTCGATCTCGGCGGCATCGAGCCAGTAGTGCTTGCTGCCGTCGAGGACAGGCAGCAGGACATAGAGATGGGTCAGGGCCTCGGCCAGGCGCAGCGTACCGGTGAGTTCGAGGCGGACGTAATGGGAATCGCCCCACTCCGGGAACGCCGGGTCCAGCGCCAGGGGAGTGGCCGAGACGGTCCAGCCCAGCGGCGCGAAGACGCGCTCGGCGTACTCCGGGCCGCCCTTGCACGGCACGGCCGGAAGGTCGATCCGCAGGTCGAGGGCGGTGCCGGCCAGCTGCGGCCGCTGTGCGCACCGGCCGTGCAGCGCGGTCCCGAAGACCGTCGAAATGGCCACGGACAGCAGGGAGGACGCCGCGTAGGGGCGGTCGTTCACGTACTGGCCGAGACTGAAGTCCGGTGTGCCCTCGGGCTTTCCGCGCACCAGGCGCACCGGGTCGATCTCCAGCAGCAGCGCCGCGGTACAGCGGTCGTCGCTCGCCTCCGGGTAGAGGACGTGCGCGACGCCGTAGGACTGCTCGAAAGTCTGTCTGCGCGAGGGATTCTTGTGCAGCAGATACCCCAGGTCGGTGGCGGGCCACTCGGCTTCCGCGGGGCGCGTACAAGAGATCGTCAACAGCATCCTGAGATGCTCCCGGAGGCCACGACCGGCCGCAAACAATTTTCCGTCTACGGAACCCGTTGCGGCAGGCCCGAATTGTCACGGACCGGTCGCGATGTCCCGATAACCGGTTGTCACGGGTGACCGGCGCGCCCACACTCGGAAATCGAGCGGCTACGGGGGTGGCGGGATGCGCCGAGACGATCCGACGAACCGGCGGGGTCATGCCGGACCAATCCCACTGGTGTCCATCGCGGTGCTGGTGAGCGCCTGCGCCATCGCGGGTGTACCGCGAGCGGCGGCACCGGAACTGCGCGCACTGGATCTGGGCGGCTACAGCGGTCGACCGCTCGTCGTGCCCGGGGACACCGGCGAAACCTATGCGCGGCTCCTCGAATCGGTGCGTATGGCCGACGCCGTCGTCTCGCCCCGCGACGTCGATCCCGCGCTGTCGCGGGTCTCGGCCATCCCGGTGCCGACGCCGACGGACGCGGTCGGCATCCTCGCCGAGGCGACCCGGCCCACTCTCACCGCGCACGGCATGCTGGCGGGATTCAGCATCGGCGGCACCGACGATCCGAGCGGCAGCCCGAGGGAGGGCGCGGCCACCGGACTGCGCATCACGGTCCTGCGCATGAGCGACCCGATGGCGGCCATCGAGACCGCCCGCGAGATCGACGCCTCCGACGCCGCGGTCAATCGCGACAATGTCACGGTCCCGTTCCCCGAATACTTTGCCACACACGGGCATTGGCGGCCCTATGTCCCGACCATGGCGGTGACGCTCGCCCACGGCCCCTATGTGGTGAGCCTGTACATCGTCGATCCGGCCACCGACCGCGCCGCCATGAAGGCGCTGGCGACTCGCGCTTTCGACGCGGAACTCCCACGCCTGGACGCCTTCACGGCCACCGCGCCCGAGGCGCTCCCGGCGCTGACCCCTCGATCCGGAGGGCATGGTGTCGCGCCTGCTGCCCGCCGAACCCGGGCACTGGCCGTATCCCACGCTGTTCCAGGACGAATACGGCCTCATCGCGGGCTGGGGCGGGCCGCGGCGCGCCACCGGAGTCGTCTACGGCCCGGTCGTGGCCGACCAGCTGATCAACCCTCCCGGCAAGCCCAGCCTCCCGGTGCAGGCCGTGGCCGTCACGGATTCCACACGGCTGCTGCGTTTTTCCGACGCCGTCGGCGCACGACACGCGCTCGAGCGGCTCTCGGAGCCGACCGCCACCCGAACCGTCGTATCCGCGCCCGACGGCGTTCCGGAAGCCGTCTGCCTGCGTGCTGCCGGCGCCGCGCCGCACAACGAATACACCTGCCTGGTACTGGACGGCCGCTATCTGGCCTCGGTGTCCGGGCCCACCGAACCGGCCGTCCACCGGATGGCCGCGGCCCAATACGCCGTCCTCGTCAGCACCCGCTGACCACGCCCGGCGCGCCGCCGAAACCCTTGCGGGCGCGCCCCGACCGGCTCCACCGCCCGAAGCCGTGTAGGTTCGGCGCGGCGTCGCAATCTGTGCGGCAACCGGACTGGACGGACAGGAGCGGGAATGCGCTTGGTGGGCAAGGTCGGTGTGATCGGTGCGGTCGCGGCCGCCACGATGCTGGCGGCCGGTTGCGGCGGCAGCAGCGACAACAAGGCGTCGTCGACCACGACGACGACCGCCGCCGCCACGACCAGTGCGGCGGCCACCACGGCCGCGAGCAAGGGCCGCGAGTGCACCGCCGAGGACATCAAGGTGGACGGCGGCTTCGGAACCGCGCCGACCATCACGCTGCCCGCCGACTGTGATCCGCCCAAGGAGCTCATCACCAAGGACCTGGTCGTGGGCAGTGGCCCCGAGGCCAAGGCCGGGGACAAGCTGAGCACCAACTACACGCTGATCACCTGGTCCAACCAGAAGAAGCTGGACAGCTCCTTCGACCGCGGCAAGCCGCTGCCCCTCACGCTGGGCGCGGGCCAGGTCATCAAGGGCTGGGACCAGGGCCTGGTCGGCATCCAGGAGGGCAGCCGCCGCCTGCTCATCATCCCGCCCGCCCTCGGCTACGGCGACCGCCCGCCGAGCGGCATGAAGCCGGGCGAGACGCTGGTCTTCGTGACCGACGCCGTCAAGGTCGGTAGCTGAGATAAACCGCCAGTACCAGGGCGACCGGTCCACCGACCGGCCGCCCCGGTGCCCTGTGCGGCATTCGGGCGCCCCCTGCGCGACGACCGGTTACACGGCCCCCCGGGCCGTCAACTAACCTGGTCGGGATGCGTTCGGGGGGAACCTAGACGTCAACCATGAACAACGAACAAGGAGCATGTCCGTGAAGAGCACCGTCGAGCAGCTGAGCCCGACTCGGGTCCGCATCAATGTCGAGGTGCCCTTCGAGGAGCTCAAGCCGGACTTCGACCGCGCCTACAAGGCTCTCGCGCAGCAGATCCGTATCCCGGGCTTCCGTCCGGGCAAGGCGCCGGCCAAGCTTCTCGAGGCCCGCGTCGGCCGTGGCGCCGTGCTGGAGCAGGTCGTCAACGACGTGCTGCCCAAGCGCTACAGCGAAGCCGTGATCGAGACCGAGGTGAAGGTCATCGGTCAGCCGGAGATCGAGATCACCAAGATCGAGGACGGCCAGGAACTGGCCTTCACCGCCGAGGTCGACATCCGCCCGGAGATCTCCCTGCCGGACTTCTCGAACATCAAGGTCGAGGTCGACCCGATCGAGATCACCGACGCCGACATCGACGAGCAGCTGCAGTCGCTGCGTCAGCGTTTCGGCACCCTGACCGCGGTCGAGCGGGCCATCGAGAACGGCGACTTCGTCTCCATCGACCTGTCCGCCACCGTCGACGGCGAGGCCGTCGAGGAGGCCTCCACCACCGGCCTGTCCCACGAGGTCGGCTCCGGCCAGCTCATCGAGGGCCTCGACGAGACCCTGATCGGCCTCAAGGAGGGCGAGTCCAAGGAGTTCACCTCCAAGCTGGTCGCCGGTGAGCACGCGGGCAAGGAAGCCGTCATCACCGTGACCGTGCAGTCGGTCAAGGAGCGCGAGCTGCCCGAGGCCGACGACGAGTTCGCCCAGCTGGCCAGCGAGTTCGACACCATCGACGAGCTGAAGGAAGACCTCAAGACCCGCGTCGAGCGCGTCAAGAAGGTCACCCAGGCCGGCGAGATCCGCGACAAGGTGCTCGAGCAGCTGCTCGAGACCGTCGAGATCCCGCTGCCCGAGGGCGTCGTCAAGGCCGAGATCGACGCCGTCGAGCACGACGCCGTCCACGGCTTCGACCACGACGAGGCCAAGCTCGCCGAGGCGCTCGAGGCGCAGGGCTCCTCGCTCGAGGAGTTCAAGGCCGACACCAAGCAGGCCGCCGAGAAGTCGGTCAAGACCCAGCTGCTGCTGGACGCCGTCGCCGAGGCCGAGAACACCCAGGTCGGCCAGGACGAGCTGTACGAGCGGATCATCTTCCAGGCGCAGCGCTACGGCATGAGCCCGGACCAGTTCATCCAGCAGATCCAGCAGGCCGGTCAGCTGGGCGCTGTCTTCGCCGACGTGCGTCGCGGCAAGGCCCTCGCCGGTGTCGTGGTCCAGGCGGCCGTCACCGACACCGCCGGCAACACCGTGGACACCGCCGAGATGTTCGGCAACCCGGCCGAAGAGGCCGAGGAGGTCTCCGCCGAGGAGCTGGCGACCGTCGCCGACGCCACCGAGGCCGCCGAGGCCGAGGCCGAGGCCAAGTAAGAATTTCATCTCACCCCTGTGTACGGGGGTTCTCGGGTGACACCCCCGAGAACCCCCGTACACCGGAACGCGAAGCGTTGACGTAAGTTTGCGCTGTGAGCGAAGCAGGGCGGTACCGGGAGTTCGGTGCCGCCCTGCTTCGTTAGGGTTTGTGTCAGCGAATCAGTAGGGGCTTGTTAACCGAGCCGTTGAGAGAGGGCAGGTATCCGTGACAATTCATCAGGCAGGGGTGCGCATGACATCCGCGACTGCTGGTCTGAACCTCAGTGATTCGGTGTACGAGCGCCTGCTGCGCGAGCGCATCATCTTCCTGGGCACTCAGGTCGACGACGACATCGCCAACAAGCTGTGCGCGCAGATCCTGCTGCTGACGGCCGAGGACCCGACCAAGGACATCTCGCTCTACATCAACTCCCCGGGTGGTTCGGTGACCGCCGGCATGGCCATCTACGACACCATGCAGTTCGCCGAATGCGACATCCGCACCGTCGGCATGGGCCTGGCCGCCTCCATGGGTCAGTTCCTGCTCGCCGCGGGCACCAAGGGCAAGCGCTACGCGCTGCCGCACGCGCGGATCATGATGCACCAGCCGTCGGCCGGTCTCGGTGGTTCGGCCGCCGACATCGCCATCCAGGCCGAGCAGTTCGCCTACACCAAGCGTGAGCTGAACGAGCTGCAGTCCCAGCACACCGGCAAGTCCATCGAGCAGGTCACCGCCGATGCCGACCGCGACCGCTGGTTCACCGCCGCCGAGGCGCTCGACTACGGCTTCATCGACCATGTGGTCACCCACGCCAGCCAGGCGAACGGCAGCAGCAGCAAGTAGTTCCGCAGCCCACCACACAGACTTTGGAGAGACGTTTATGTCCAACATGATCGATCCGCGGGCCGCGGGCATCACCTTCGCCGCCGCCGGTAACCTGCCGCAGTCGCGCTACATCCTGCCGCAGTTCACCGAGCAGACCAGCTTCGGCGTCAAGACCTCCGACCCGTACAACAAGCTGTTCGAGGAGCGAATCATCTTCCTGGGCAACCAGGTCGACGATGTCTCCGCCAACGACATCATGGCGCAGCTGCTGGTGCTCGAGTCCCAGGACCCGGACCGCGACATCACCATGTACATCAACTCGCCCGGCGGCTCGTTCACCGCGCTGATGGCCATCTACGACACCATGCAGTACGTGCGCGCCGACGTCGCCACCGTCTGCCTGGGCCAGGCCGCCTCGGCCGCCGCGGTCATCCTCGCGGCCGGCGCTCCCGGCAAGCGCGCCGCGCTGCCGAACGCCCGCATCCTGATCCACCAGCCGTCCACGTCGGGTGGTATTCAGGGCCAGGTCTCCGACCTCGAGATCCAGGCCGCCGAGATCGAGCGCATGCGTCGCCTCATGGAGACCACGCTGGCTCGCCACACCGGCAAGGACGCGGACGTGATCCGCAAGGACACCGACCGCGACAAGATCCTCACCGCCGAAGAGGCGAAGGGCTACGGGATCGTGGACACGGTGTTCGAGTACCGCAAGCTCAGCGCCCAGAAGTGAACTGGGTGGGTGGCGGGGTAGCGGCGTGCCGCGAACGTCCCCGCCACCCGGGCAGAGGTGAGTCCACGCACATGTCCGGCGAGAAACGTGCCCAAGTTGTCGACCTCGGTCACGCGAAACGGGTACGGTCACTCTAGGGACCTTTGCTCGTGGTTGTCGGCTCTGCTCTTCGTTCGAAATCAGGTTTGGATAGACAGCCGAATCGCCGGATCCGCAAAATCAGGGGTCGCGGCATACGCTCGAAGAAGGCAGCTCGCCGGCAACCGGGGACAGACGGTTGCACGCGGACAAGGAAGTAGGGACCCAGGAGATGGCGCGCATCGGTGATGGCGGCGATCTGTTGAAGTGCTCGTTCTGCGGAAAGAGCCAGAAGCAGGTCAAGAAGCTCATTGCGGGACCGGGGGTGTACATCTGCGACGAGTGCATCGACCTGTGCAACGAGATCATCGAGGAAGAGCTCGCCGAATCCAGCGAGGTCAAGCTCGACGAACTCCCCAAGCCCGCGGAAATCCGGGACTTCCTGGAGCAGTACGTGATCGGGCAGGATTCCGCGAAGCGGACGCTCGCGGTGGCGGTCTACAACCACTACAAGCGCATTCAGGCGGGCGACAAGGGCCGCGACTCCCGGGGCGAACCGGTCGAGTTGGCCAAGTCCAACATCCTGATGCTCGGCCCCACCGGCTGTGGCAAGACCTACCTGGCGCAGACGCTGGCGAAGATGCTGAACGTGCCGTTCGCCATCGCCGACGCCACCGCGCTGACCGAGGCCGGCTACGTCGGTGAGGATGTCGAGAACATCCTGCTCAAGCTGATCCAGGCCGCCGACTACGACGTCAAGCGCGCCGAGACGGGCATCATCTACATCGACGAGGTCGACAAGATCGCCCGCAAGTCGGAGAACCCGTCCATCACCCGTGACGTCTCCGGTGAGGGCGTGCAGCAGGCGCTGCTGAAGATCCTGGAAGGCACCCAGGCCTCGGTGCCGCCGCAGGGCGGCCGCAAGCACCCGCACCAGGAATTCATCCAGATCGACACCACGAACGTGCTGTTCATCGTGGCGGGCGCGTTCGCCGGCCTGGAGCGCATCGTGCAGGACCGGGTCGGCAAGCGCGGCATCGGTTTCGGCGCGGAGGTCCGGTCCAAGGCCGAGATCGACACCGCCGACCACTTCGCCGAGGTCATGCCCGAGGACCTGATCAAGTTCGGTCTGATCCCCGAGTTCATCGGCCGTCTGCCCGTCGTCGCCTCGGTCACCAACCTGGACAAGGAATCCCTGGTCCGGATTCTGGCCGAGCCGAAGAACGCGCTCGTGAAGCAGTACGTGCGCCTGTTCGAGATGGACGGTGTGGATCTGGAGTTCACCCAGGACGCCCTGGAAGCCGTTGCGGATCAGGCGATCCTGCGCGGCACCGGCGCCCGCGGTCTGCGCGCCATCATGGAGGAAGTGCTCCTCCCGGTCATGTACGACATCCCCAGCCGGGATGACGTGGCCAAGGTGGTCGTCAACGCCGACACGGTGAACGACAATGTGCTGCCGACCATCGTGCCGCGCAAGCGCTCCGCCCCGGAGCGCCGCGAGAAGTCGGCGTAGACCCCTTCCCGAGCGAAACCGGCTCCGCGAGATTCCTCTCGCGGAGCCGGTTCTCTGTGTGTGCCACCGTGGTTCGGTCCGCCGAGAGGTCGCCGTAGGTCATGGCGCCGGGCGCTGACCAGCCGCCCTACGCGGCCCCCGCTCGGATAGTTCTCCGGTGCGTCCAGGGCAGGCGCCGTCCATGGGGACGATCTGGGCGACCGATAGGTCGTTTGGTGTTCTGCTGTGGGCTCATCTGTCTCCGGAGAGCCGTGGAGTCGGTGACGGTCGGGGTGAGCCGACTGCGCCCGTGTCGAGAATCGCCGTTGATCCTCCGTGGTTCGCCGTTGAACCTTTACTCCGCTACTCCGAAAATCGGTGCGTTCGGGTCACCTGTTACGACGGCGCGACCACGGAGAATTCATCGCTGGGGCGGGTTGCCGCGGCGGGGGAATTTGAAGGTGAACGGGGCCGGTTCCGGGACCGGGAAACGTTCGCGCGGGGCGACCAGCAGGACGGCCAGGCCGAGCGCCGGGAGCAGCAGGGCCGCGAAGAGTGACAGGCCGTAGCTGAGGCCGCTGAGCGCGTCCGGGCGGTGGAAGGCGTGGTACAGGAAATGCGGCAGGCCGAAGACCAGCCAGCCCAGTCCGGAGACCCGGGCGATGACGCTGTCGCGGTAGTAGAGCGCGGCCGCGGAGATGGCGCCCAGCGCGAGGAAGAAGGCCCCGACGTCGGCGGCCAGGTGATGGTTGTAGGGCCCGTCGGCGCGCACCCAGCGCAGCCCGAAGCCGGGGTAGCTGTCGTAGAACGATTCCGGTGCGATCACCGCCCACAAGCCGGTGACTAGGCCGGTCGCGGTGAGCACCCCCAGCATGATGAGCAGGGCGATCCAGCGCCGCCGGTTGATCTCCAGCCGCATGCTGATCCGCACCCCGTCACCGGTGCCACGCAACGAGATCCGCACAGGCCCTCCCACCCTCGCCGAATCACTGTGCTGTCACCGTAATTCGGGCGAGGGTGAGGGGCAAGACTGTGGCTAGATCTGCTCCATCTTCAGGTCGTCCTGACCCCAGTAGGCGCGCATCTTGATGATCTTGCCCTCGTCGTTCAGCTCCATCACGTCGATGGGCGCGAGGGTCATGCGGTGCCCGTTGGACACGGTGACCAGGGTGAAGTGGGCCGCGACGTGGTTGCCGGCCACCTTGACGGTGTGCAGCTCGGTCTCGCGCTCGAGGTTCTCCAGCGCCTTGTACAGCTCGCCGATGGCCTCGTGGCCACGACGCTCGGGGCTGCCGATCGGGTCCTCGATCACCGCGTCCTCGGCGTACAGGTCGAGGATGGCCGAGGTCGGGCCGGTCGCGACCAGCTTCACGTACTGCTCCACGACATCCCGGGGCTGCGCTGCCATAGGGGTTCTCCCATCAGAATTGAAACGTGTTCTATTGCGGAGACTAGCAGCCGGAGCGGCGGAAAGGACCCCGCTGCCTCACCCTGTGGAACACCGCGGGCATCACAGTGCGATGCGGTCCTCGCCGGTGTAGACGTTCATCGTTTCACCGCGCAGGAAACCGACCAGGGTCACACCGGAATCGGCGGCCAGATCCACCGCCAGCGAGCTGGGGGCCGACACCGCGCCCAGCACCGGAATGCCCGCCATGACGGCCTTCTGGACCAGCTCGAAGGAGGCGCGGCCGCTCACCATGAGGATGAGATCGTTTGCGGGGAGCCGATTCTCGCGCAAGGCCCAACCGACCAGCTTGTCCACGGCATTGTGCCGGCCGATGTCCTCGCGCACCGCCACGGCCTCGCCGTCCGCGGTGAACAGACCCGCGCCGTGCAGGCCGCCGGTGGCGTCGAAGACCTGCTGGCGGGAACGGAGTTCGGCCGGGAGCTTGGCGAGGGTGTGCACATCGATGCGGGGCGTGCCCGCCGGAATCTCGTGGCGGATGCGGGTCCGGACCTCGTCCAGCGCCGTCTTCCCGCACAGGCCGCACGAGCTGTTGGTCAGGAACGGCCTGGGCTGGATCGGAACCGGATTCCGCAACTGGATGTCGAGGACGTTGTAGGTGTTGTGCCCGTTCTCGTCGGTGCCCGCGCAGTAGCGGGCGCTGACGATGTCCTCGGCCGTGTCGATGACGCCCTCGGCGTAGAGGAAGCCGTGCACGAGATCGATGTCCGCGCCCGGGGTCCGCATGGTGACCGTCAGTGACTGCCCGCCGGTGCGGATCTCCAGGGGCTCCTCGACGGCCAGGGTGTCCGGCCGAGTGATGGTCCCGTTCGGGGAGATGCGCAGCGTGCGGCGGCGTGCGGTGACTCGGCTCATGCGGGGCCCCGGTTCATGCGGTGATGTGGGTGTGCGGTTCGAAACGGATGGTGACCGCCTTGGAGACGGGCGTGTTGGAGCGTTTCGCGACGTGGTCCAGGGGGATCAGGGGGTTGGTCTCCGGATAGTAGGCGGCGGCATTGCCGCGCGGGGTCGGGTAGCCGACCAGGCGGAACCCGGCGACGCTGCGCTCGGTGCCGTCCTCGAACTCGGAGACGACGTCCACCAGGTCGCCCTCGGCGAATCCGAGCGCGGTGATGTCGGCCGGGTTGACCAGCACCACCCGGCGGCCGTTGTGGATGCCGCGGTAACGGTCGTCGAGGCCGTAGATGGTGGTGTTGTACTGGTCATGGCTGCGCAGGGTCTGCAGGATGAGGCGGTCCGCGGGGACGGGCAGCCAGTGCAGATCGTTGACCGCGAAATTGGCCTTGCCGGTGGCGGTGCGGAACTCGCGGGCGTCGCGCGGCGGGTGCGGGAGCTGGAATCCGTTGCGGCCGCGCACTTTCGCGTTGTAGTCGGCGCAGCCGGGCACGACCTGCGCGATGGCGTCGCGGATCCGGTCGTAGTCGCGGCGGAACACGCCCCACGGGACCTCGTGCTCGGGTCCGAACAACTCCTGGGCGAGCTCGCACACGATGGCGACCTCACTGCGCAGCTGATCGCTGACCGGGGTCAGGCGGCCGGTCGACAGGTGCACCATGGACATCGAGTCCTCGACCGAAACCTGTTGGCGCACACCGTCCTGGACGTCTTCGTCGGTGCGGCCCAGTGTCGGCAGGATCAGCGCGGTGCGGCCGTGCACGACGTGGCTGCGGTTGAGCTTCGTCGAAACCTGCACGGTGAGAGCGCACGTGCGCAGCGCGGCCTCGGTGACCTCGGTGTCGGGGGTGGCCGACACGAAATTGCCGCCCATGCCGAAGAACACCTTGCCGCGGCCGTCGCGCATGGCGCGGATGGCGTTCACGGTGTCGTAGCCGTGGGTGCGGGGGCTGGTGATGCCGAATTCGCGGTCCAGGGCGGCCAGGAACGGTTCGGGCATCTTCTCCCAGATGCCCATGGTGCGGTCGCCCTGCACATTGGAGTGGCCGCGCACCGGGCACACGCCCGCGCCGGGCTTGCCGATCATGCCGCGCAGCAGCAGGAGATTGGTGGCCTCCTCGATGGTGGCGACGCCGTGCACCTGCTGGGTCAGGCCCATGGCCCAGCAGATGATGGTCGACTTCGACTCGGCCAGCAGCGTCGCGGTGCGGTCGAGGTCTTCGCGCGACAGCCCGGTGGCTTCGATGACCGTGTCGAGATCGACGGCGCGCATGTGCTTCTCGTAGTCGGCGAAGCCCGCGGTGTGCGCGTCCACGAAGGCGCGGTCCACCACGGTGCCGGGCGCGCGGTCCTCGGCGTCGAACAGCAGCTTGGCCAGGCCCTGGAACAGGGCCATATCGCCGCCCAGGCGGATCTGCAGGAAGTCGTCGGCGATGCTGATGCCGCCGGTGAAGCCCTTGACGGTCTGCGGGTCCTTGAAGCCGATGAGTCCGGTCTCGGGTAGCGGGTTGACCGCGATCACCTTCGCGCCGTGCGCCTTCGCCTCACCCAGCGCCGACAGCATGCGGGGGTGGTTGGTGCCCGGGTTCTGCCCGGCCACGATGATCAGGTCCGCCTTGGTGAAGTCGTCGATGGTGACCGAGCCCTTGCCGATGCCGATCGAGCTGACCAGGGCGGTGCCCGAGGACTCGTGGCACATGTTCGAGCAGTCGGGCAGATTGTTGGTGCCGTAGGCGCGGACCAGCAGCTGGTAGAGGAAGGCGGTCTCGTTGGCGGTGCGGCCGGAGGTGTAGAAGACGGCTTCGTCGGGGGAGTCCAGGCCGCGCAGGGCGTCGGCGATCAGGCGGTAGGCGTCGTCCCAGTCGATGGGGGAGTAGTGGGTGTCGCCCTCGCGCAGCACCATCGGATGGGTGAGCCGGCCCTGTTGCCCGAGCCAGTAGCCGGACTTGGCGGCCAGGTCGTCGAGGGAGTGGGCGGCGAAGAACGCGGGGGTGACCGTGCGCAGGGTCGCCTCCTCGGCGACGGCCTTCGCGCCGTTCTCACAGAACTCGGCGGGGCGACGCCGACCGGTCGGTTCCGGCCAGGCGCATCCCGGACAGTCGAAGCCGTGGCGCTGATTCACCCGGGCCAGCGTGCGCGCCGTGCGCACCACGCCCATCTCCTCGACCGCGCGCTCCAGGGCGACGGTGACCGCCCTGACCCCCGCGGCCTCGGTCTTCGGAGCCGTGACCTGGAGCGCGGACTCGTCGATATCGCTCACAGGCGCGGCTCGATGCATGGTGACGATTGTCCTCTCGGCGCGATGGAGCGTCCCAGTCGGTCATCGCCATCGTAGGGCGCGGTACCTGAGACCCAGCGGACCGGTCGGTCCCAAGTGTGAACGGGCGTGATCACCACAGCGATAGACAGGGCGGCGGGGGCGCGGTTGGCCTTACCATCGAACAAGCGAGGTCACGCCGAATGAATACTTCACTGAATTCCACTCGGCGTGCTGGTGGGGACCGGCACGCGAAACTGGCCCGCGCGGTGAGATTTTCACCCCGGACCTTACACCTTGTTCTCCTGCTCGCAGCGCTGCTCGCGCTCGGGCTCCCGGCCGGGATCGGTTGGGCCAACCCGGGAATCAGCGCCCCGGCGCCGATCACCACCACCGTCCCGCAGCCCGCACCCCAGGGCGGCCCGCCGGCGAAAGTCGCACCTACCACGACGGATCCACCGAGATGCGCCGTCGCCGAGAACTGCGGCGGCGACAGCAAGAAGCAGCAGTGCGGCCACAGCTGTGACGACACAGGCACCCGCGACGGCTGCGGCACCGACTGCAACAAGCCCGTGTACTGCGATGACGGCACCGTGAAACCCGCGACCGGAGAATGTCCGACGAGGTGCCCGGACGGTTCGACGAAGCCCGCCGGTGGGTCGTGTCCGACACCCGAGAAATGTTCGGACGGCACGACCAAGCCTGCCGGGAGCACCTGTCCGCCACCGGTGACATGCAAGGACGGTTCGACCAAACCCCCGAATCGTGACTGCCCCACCACGAATCCTCCGATCACGTGCTCGGACGGGTCGGTCAAACCGGCGAACGGCGACTGCCCGACCACCCAGCCACCGAGATGTCCCGACGGTTCGGTCAAGCCCCCGAACGGTCAATGCGCTACCGGCGGTGTCAATCCGCCACCCATCACCTCGGTGACGACCGCGGCGCCGCCACCGCCGCCCACGACGACCACCACACCGCCCCCGACCACCGACACCACACCGCCGACCACCGAGACCAAGCCGCCTGTCGTTCCACAGGTCTCCGGATTGCAGCTCGATCCGCCCGCGGTCCCGCCCGGCGCGCCCGTGCTGGCCAGTGGCAGCGGGTGTGATCCCGGTGCGGCGGTGCGGCTTTCGATCGGCGGGGCCGCCGCCGCCGACACCACCGCCGGCGCGGACGGCGGGTTCCAGGCCACGCTCACCACCGGCGGGACCGAGATCGGTCAGCACGAGGTGACCGCGGAGTGCGGCAGGAAACTGGCCGCGCCGCTGGACATCGTGCTGGTCAGTCAGGTCGGCGGCGGCGCGGCGACCATGACGGTGCTGGTGTTCTTCCTGCTCATCGGCGGCTGGTTCTACGGCCACCGGATGATCTCCCATCTCCCGGCACGGAGGCCCCGATGAACGAACGCACCGCACCGCCGCTCACCGCGCGCGGTGCCCGAAGCATGTGGGGACCGGGCCGGGCGGTGCACGCCGGGCTGGCCGCGGTCGTATTCGCCGCCGCCGCACTACTGTTCGCGGCCCCGACCGCGAGCGCGGCGGGCGGGGTCAGCGTGACCGCCACGCTGGACGGGCGGGCCATCGGCGGCGCGGACGCCGGGAATCCGGTGCGCCTGGATCCCAAGAAGGTGTCCCTGGTCGTCGTCGAGGTGACCAACAAGTCGTCCGGTCCGGTGTCGATCCGGCGGGTCGACCTCGCCGGGCACGTGCTGGGGCTGAACTTCTACTCCTACTCCACGACAGTCGAATTGACGGTGGGGGCGGGCAAGACCGAGAAGCTCACCTACCGGCTGGATCCGGCCGGGCTGGACGGGCAGGCGACCGGGCTGATCGGCTCCGACCTGACCCTCGTCGGCCAGGACGGAAAGCCGCTGGCCGCCGTGCACACCGTCATCGACGTGCGCGGGTCGCTGGCCTCGGTGTACGGACTGTTCGGGATCATCATCGCCGTCCTGACCGGACTCGCCATCGTCGACGCGGCCTTGACCGTTGCGCGCCACCGGCTCTCGGCCAACCGCTGGCAGCGCGGGCTGCGGCTGCTCGCGCCCGGCACCGGCATCGGACTGATGATCGGGTTCACGGGGTCGGTGGCCCGGTGGTGGGTGCCGGGCACCGTGCTGTGGCTGTCACTGGCCGGGGCGCTGGCGGCCGTGTTCTTCCTCGCCGGGTACCTCTCGCCCACGCCGCGGCAATCCGACGACCTCGGGCTCGATCCCGAAGATCTCGCCGCCGCACAGGAACTCGATGCTCGCGGCTTCCCCGCCGGGTCCGGGTCGCCCCTCGGTATCGGAGCACCCGTCGGGATCGGTGCGCCGCCGGGCGGACCACCACGCGGGATGGGTGTGGCGTTCGGCGGCGGGCAGCACGGCACGGGCGCCCCCCCGGCGAGTGGCGCGCCGATGCCGTTCCCCGGCCCGCCCGAACCGGAGCTCCAGGCCGCGCCGACGGGCCCGAATCCGCCGTACGGCGGCACGTTCCGCGACCTGCGTCCGGTCGGGCCGGGCGGCACCTATCCCGACCTCGATATCCGGAATCAGCCGTCCGGTGCGGCAACGGAATTCGTGCCCTACGGGCCCGCCGGGTCCGGCACGGCGGCACAGCCCGGACCGGGTGCGCCGCACGGGCCGATGCGTGTCTTCCCGGGCGGTCCCGCCCCGGCGCCCACACCCGATCCCGCAGCGTTCCAGAGCGGTGAGACGACCCGCATCTCGAAGTCCGGGTTCGGCGGCGCGTACCCGGGCGGTGGGCCGCCGGCCTCCGCCATGCTGCCCGACACCGGCGAAAACGCCACCACCACGGTGCATTCCCCGCAGTCGGGTGGGCGGCCGGAGGTCGGCGCGGAGACGCTGCTGCCCTCGGGCGGTGCGCCCGCTGTCGGCAAGCCCGGTGGCGGGACAACCCCGGCCGGAACCGGTGAGCAGACCGCCGGGTATCCGGCCGGTGTGCAACGACCCGGCACGTCCGATCCGGACGACGAGCCGACGCTACGCGGTGACCCCGGCGGGACCGGATTCCGGTCGGAGGGCGCGGCGAGATGAGCGCGGGCAATCTCAGCGACGCCGATGTGGCGCGCGTGCGGGCCGCGCTGCCCGGGTACGAGATCGGCGGGCAGATCGGGCGCGGCGGGTGCGGGGTGGTGCTGGCCGGGGTGCATCGCGGACTGCACCGGCGGGTCGCCATCAAACAGATCCCGCCGCATTTCGCCGACGACATGCAGGTGCGGCGGCGGTTCGTCGACGAGGCGCGGGTGATGGCGGCGCTCGACCACCCGCACGTGGTGCCGGTCTACGACTACATCGAACACGACGATCTGTGCCTGCTGGTCCTCGAATACCTGCCCGGGGGGACCGTCGAGAACCGTTTCATCACCGCGGGATTCGAGGCCACCGCCGCGGTCGCGGTCGCGCTGTCCTGCGCGGCCGGGCTGGACGCCGCGCACCGCAGCGGCATCCTGCACCGCGACGTCAAACCCTCCAACCTGATGTTCGCCGCCAACGGGGCGCTCAAGCTCACCGATTTCGGCATCGCCAAGATCGTCGGCGGCGAGGACACCCTGGTCACCAAGGCGGGCGAGATCATCGGCACCCCCTCCTACATCGCCCCCGAACAGGTCCGCGGCCAAGGGCTCTCGCCGGCCACCGACGTCTACGCCCTGGCCACCATGCTCTACCAGCTCCTCTCCGGCGTCCTGCCCTTCCCGACCGGATCCGACGCGCTGGCCCTGCTCTTCGCCCACGCCTACTCCGACCCCGTCCCCCTCACCGAGGCCGCCCCCTTCGTCCCCCACCCCATCGCCGAGGCCGTCATGCGCGGCCTCGCCTCCGACCCGGCCGAACGCTACGACACCGCCGAAACCTTCGGCATCGCCATCGCCGAAACCGCCGCCCACTTCTGGGGCGCGAATTGGCTCACCCCCGTGGGCATCCCGGTCATCGGCGCCGACACCATCATCGCGGCGGCGACGGGCGGACCGCGCGGACCGGCCGGCCCGCACACCCCGCCTCCGGGGCACGGGCAGCCGGACCCCTTCACCCCGCAACCCGGCTTCGGACGGCAGCCGGGCCCGCGTACGCGATCCAGCCCGGGGATGCGTTCCGGTCCGGGGATGCCGCCTGAGCCCGGTCGTCCTTCGGGCCCTGTGACACCACCACCCGGCCCAGGGATGCCCGCGCCCGGTCGGACGACACCGCCGCGAGGTTCGCAGCCCGGGTCTCAGGCGCCGGGCGTGCGGACTCGCGATGCCGGATCCGGTCCGACAACACCTGGGCCGCAACCGATCCGGTCGCAGCAGACGCCCGACACCGCGACCGGCGGCTCGGCGGCATCCGGAGAAACGCGCCGATCGCCGAGCGGCGCGGACGGGGCGTCGACACGATTCGGGCCGACGAGCGCGGCCGAGAACGCTTCCCGTGCCGCGTTTCCCGCCGATCGCAGGTCCGCGCCGACGGTGCGCGCCGGGCAGGAACCGGGGATCCCGCCCGGTCGCGGTGGAACGATGCCGCCGATCGACCGGGGAGGCATGCCTTCGGCGGGTCGCGGGTTCAGGCCGGGGTCGACGGCGCCGCCGGAGCGGATTCGGCCTCGGGGGCCGATCCAGCACGGAGGGGTGCGGCTGGTGGAGGTGGCGCGGGCGGATCTGGTGCCGGTGCAGCAGGTCGTGAACTTGCCGTCGCCTCGGGTTCCGTTCCTGGTGGCGGGGCTGCTGGCGGTGGTGACCGGCGGGGCGGCGGTGCTGGGGATCGGGGCGGTGGGGCGGGAGGCGCCACCGGTGGGGATGGTGCGGATCGGTGGGGTCGATCCGGCCGTGGAGACCGTGGTGCTGGATTTGTCGGAGCCGGTGCCGATCACGGTGTCGAGTGGGGCGGCCGACGGCGCGAAGCTGTCGGTGAATGTGCTCGGGCTGCGGGCCGGGGGCGCGGAGACGGCGCTGGCCGGTGGGGCCGGGGACGTGGCCGCGCCGGTGAACCGGTATGTGCTGGCGGGACGGTTGACCGGGGAATTGTCGTTGTCCCGCAATGGTTCCGAGACGGCCGCCTACCGGTTCGGGGTGCGGACGCGGCAGCCCGCGACCACCACGGCGACCGGGGTCGGGCTGGCATTGCTGCTGCTGTTCGCCGCTGCCTATGCCGAATCGAACGCGCGGACGCTGCGGCGCGGGAGTGCCCGGTTCGCGTCGACCGTCGGGTTGGCCATCAGTATGGGACTGCTGGGCGTCGCGGCCGTCGGTGCGGCGTGGGTGCTGCTCGGGCGGGAACCCACCCCGCTCGGCGTGATCGCCTGTGCCGCAGGCGGTGCGGCGACGGGACTGGCGCTCGCGACCGGGTGCCGGCGGGTCGGGAAACGGTACCGCTACGTGCGGGTGCAGCGACTACGGGAGCGCGCCTGAGGTTCGCGGGCCGACGCGAACACGTCCGGATGCGGGACGAAGCGCCTCGACGGTAATGGTGAGCCCGGAAAACGGCGATATAAGCACGAGCGCGGCGCGATCGGGGACCGCGCCGGGGAAGGGGTGGGAGCATGGCTGGTCGGCCGGTCATCGAGATCCGCGAATGGGGACGGCCCGCGCGGCGGCGCATGCTGGACGGGCCCATCGTGTTCGGACGCGACGGCAGCCACGAGGTGCTCGCCGACGGCGGGGTGTCCCGGCAGCACCTGCGGCTGGTGCCCACGCCGACCGCGCTGTCCGTGGTCGACCTGGGCAGCCGCAACGGCACCACCGTCAACGGGGTGGCATTGACCGGGCGGCGCGAACTGATGACCGGCGACGTGGTGCGGCTGGGACGCTGCGAGATCCTGGTGCTGCACATGCCCACCGCCGAACCCGAAGGCTTCGACGGATCCGAGACCGTGCTCGGGCCCTCCGGCGTGATTCCCCGGCCGCCCGGCGCCGAACCCACGCCGCCGCCCGGCTGGGTGGCGGTCGCCAACCGGGTCCTCGGCCTCGACCCCACCGGGCAGCGGAACCTGTTCCCCGCCTTCACCGAACTGCCCAGCCGGATCCCGCTGCGGGTCTGGCAGGGCGTGCGCGTGCTGAGCATCACCGCGTACCTGGCGTTGATCGTCACGCTGTTCGTGCGGCCCGCGGGCGGGTTGTTCGTCTTCTTCAAGATCGTGGTGCCGCTGCTGCCCGGGCTGTTCCTGATCGCACCGGGCCTGTGGCGCAACACCTGTCCGCTCGCGGCCACCAATCAGCTGCCCCGGCTGCTGCGCTTCACCCGCGGGGCGACGGCGCCGGCCTGGTTGCAGCGGCGCGGGTATCTGATCGCGGTCGCCCTGTTCTTCGGCATCGCCGGATCCCGGGTGGCCGGACTGGATCGCAGCGGAATCGCGACGGGCACAGTGCTTTCCACCGTGCTGCTGGCCGCGTTCACCGGCGGCGTCGCGTTCAAAGGCAAGAGCGGGTGGTGCAGCAGCATCTGCCCGCTGTTCCCCTTGCAGCGCGCCTACGGGCAGACGCCGTTCGTGACGATCGCCAACAACCACTGCCGGCCGTGCCTGGGGTGCGCCAAGAACTGCTTCGACTTCAAACCGCGCGCCGCCTACCAGGCCGATATGGCCGACCCGGATCCCGGCTGGAGCGCGCCGCGCAAACTGTTCGCCGCCGCGCTGCCCGGATTCGTGCTCGGATTCATGGTGCTGGCCGGGTACCCGGGTGTCGCTGTGCCACAACGGTATCTGGCGCTCGGGGCGGCCGTGCTGGTCGCGGTGGGCGTCTACTTCGCGGTCGAGGCGCTGACCGGGGTGAGCGCGGCCGTGCTGTCGGCGGTGTACGCGGCCATCGCGTTGAACGGCTTCTACTGGTTCGCGGGGCCGGTGCTGCTCGGGGCGTTCACCACCGTCACAGGTGTCGGGGGAGTGGCCTGGCTGCGGTGGCCGATCAGCCTGCTCGTGCTGGTGGCGACGCTGCTGTTCCTGGCCCGCACCCGGGTCGGCGAACTCCAGTACGCGCTCACCACCGGCGCGCGCACCGAACCGGTGCTGCTGCCGTTCCCGCGCCCGCGCGAGGCCGAGAAGACCACGGCCCCGGGCGCTTCGGTGGAGTTCGACGGCCGCACCGTGGCCGCCGAGATCGGTGTCAGCCTGCTCGACCTGGCCGAGAAGGCGAACCTGCCGCTGGAGTCGGGCTGCCGCATGGGCGTCTGCGGCGCGGACCCGGTCGCCATTCTCGACGGCGGCGACAAACTGTGCGCACCCACCGGTGACGAGCGAAACACCCTGCGCCGACTGGGATTCGCCGACAACACCCGCATGGCCTGCTGCGCGCGCGTCAACGAAGGCGGCGTGCGCGTCTCGCTCACCCCGCAACCCGGCCGCGCCACCGGCGATCGGCCCGCCCACTTCGACCGCTCCCTGGTGAGCCTGGTCGTCATCGGCACCGGCATCGCGGGCGTCACCGCCGCCGACTTCCTGCGCCGTGGCCACCCCGACTGCGAGATCCACCTGGTCGGGCGGGAATCCCACGACTTCTACAACCGCATGGGCATCTCCCGGCTCATCCCCGGCCGCTCCGCCATGCAGGGGCTGTACCTGCAACCCGAGCAGTGGTACCAGGATCACCGGATCACGCCGTGGCTCAATACCCTTGTCACACATCTCGATCCACATGCCCGGCGAGTTCATCTCGGCACCGGCGATGTGCTGCCCTACGACCGGCTGATCCTCGCCACCGGCGCGTCCGCCGCGCTGCCCGAGATCGAGGGCCTGCACCGGCCGGGCAGTTTCGTGCTTCGGGAAGCGGGGGACGCGCTCGATATTCGGGCCTACGCCCAGCGGCGGTCGTGCACCCGTGCCGTGGTCGCGGGCGGCGGTCTGCTCGGGCTCGAGGCCGCGTACGCGCTGCACCAGCTGGGGCTGCGGGTCACCGTGCTGGAGCGAGGGGCCCGGCTGCTGAGCAAACAGCTCGACGCGCGTGCCTCCGCCATGGTCGCCGGCCACCTCACCCGGGCGCGGATCGAAGTCCGATATCGGGCCGAAACAGCCGCGCTGACAGGCGATTCCGGCACCGGCGGCACCGGCGGCACCGGCGGCACCGGCGGGCTGGGTGGACCCGGCGGGCTGGGTAGATCTGGTGGGCCGGGTAGATCTGGTGGGCTGGGTAGATCTGGTGGGCCGGGTGGATCTGGTGGGCTGGGTGGGCCGGGTGGTTCCGACCGGCACCGGGCCGATCCGGTGCGCGGCGTCGTGTTGAAGGACGGCACCGTGCTGCCGTGCGAGGTCTTCCTCACCGCCACCGGCATCAAGCCCAACACCGACCTGGCCCTGCGCGCCGGAATACCGTGTCGCCGAGGAATTCTCGTCGACGACCGCATGCGCACGGCGGCGCCCGACGTGTACGCCGCCGGTGACGTCGCCGAACACCGCGACCGCGTCCTCGGCTTGTGGCCCATCGCGGCCGAACAGGCGCAGGCCGCCGCCGTCAACGCGCTCGGCGGACAGCAGGTGCTCACCGCGGAGACACCCGCCACCATCCTCAAGGGCGTCGGCCTGGAACTGTTCAGCATCGGCCGGGTCGAACCCGAACGACACGACGAGGTGATCGTCGTCGACGGGTCGCCGCGGCCCTCCTACCGTCGCCTGATCCTGTCCCAGGGCCGGGTGGTCGGCGCGATCGTCCTCGGCCACCACCCGACCGATGTGGCCGCCGCCCAACAGGCCGTCCGCGCCCGCCTCCCGATCCCGCCGAACGCCCGCGAGGCCCTCCAGCGCGGGGACTGGTCAGCGCTGCGCTGAGATTCACGCCGTGCGGTAGGTGAGGATGCGCTCGCCGATCCGCAGGCTCCAGCCCGCCTTCAACTCCATCGGCTGCTGACCGACCCGAACCCAGTCCGCCGCACCGGGCGCCGCCACATAGGTGCCGCCCGGCGTGCCCGCGTCCCGCACGAACACCCGCCCCTTCTCGATGAACACGCGCGCGTGCACCCGCGACACGTGGCGGTCGCGCGCGATCACGATGGGCGAGGCCACCGCCCGCCGGACCGCCTCGTCGATCATCGGATCGCGCCCGATCACATACGGGCGATCCAGCGGATAGGTCTCGCCCTCGGCGCTGGTCAGCGAGGCGCCCGGGCCCGCCAGCGTGGATGTGGACGGCGGCCCGCCCGCGGCCCGCGTCTCGGCGACCTCGGGCTCCTGAACGTAGGCGGCCGTCGGCGGCTGCTCCTCCGGATCCGGGCGATCGTCCCGCCGCTCAGCGGGCTTCGACGCCGCCGGCTGCTTCGACAGGTCGGGGCCACCGGCGCGCGGAGTCGTCGCCGCATTCCGGGGATACGCCGGCCCGGCCTGGGGCATGGACTCGCCTCTCTGCGGGGAAACCGGCTGCGCACGACCGGCTTCCGCGCCCGTCGAAGGAGCGGGGGTGAAGCCGGTCTGCGACTGCGCGGGTGGAGGGGCCCGGCGGGTCACCTCCACATTCGGCCCGGAACCTGGCCCGGGCACGTGCGGGGTAGGCGGCGCGGAAGCGTGCTGGGCGGGAGGCGTCGATGGGTGCTCAGTGCGCGGCGTGGACGCGTGCTGAGTCGGCGGTGTGGATGGGTGCTGAGTCGGCGGTGTGGATGGGTGCTGAGTCGGCGGTGTGGACCCGTGCTGGGCCGACTGGGCAGGCGCGTGCTGGGTGGCCGGGGCGGACGCCCCGAACGGGCCGGACGTCGCGACCGGACCGGAGACCGGGGCGTGGCCGGACGCCGGGACGGGACGGGACGCCGGGGCGGGACCGGACGTGACGATTGGACCCGACGGGTGTCGAGTCGCCGGGGCGGATTGCGTCGGGGGCCGGTGATCAGGGGCGCGCTGGTGCGGGGGAGCGGAGTCCGGTGTGGAACGGTGCGCGGCCTGCGCGGGCGCGTCGCCGCCGCGCTGGGACGGGAGTCCGGAGACGGGCGCGTGCAGGACGACGCCGCCGCCGGGCACGACGCCTGCGCGCAGGTCGGTGTGCGGGGCCTCGCCGATCGCGCCGTCGGCGGACAGCACGAGGCGGCGGACCGTGTCCCGGATGATTTCGTCGGCCCAGGTCATGGCACGTTCGCCGGAGAGGACGCGGTGGCCCTCGGGCCCGTCGACAGTGGCGATGACCGGGCCGCGCAGCAGGATCAGGATGCCGCCCGCGGTGGGGGCGACCACGCCGAAGGCCGGGGGCTGGGCGGTGCTGCTGGTGAAGACGGTGGCGGCCAGGCGCTGGGCGATGGCCATGCCGGGGTCGGCCGCGGTGGCGGCGGTCTCGACCGCGCCGAGGATGCGGTCCGTGGACGGGCTCTCGCCGTGCAGGACGATGACCACGCTTCCGAACCGGGCGACCAGTCCGTCCCCGGGTATCACCCCGACCGTCGTCGGAATCCGACCCATGCGCGCCTCCCTCTCCCCGCGCTCGGAATATCGCAGCCAAGCATATGGCCGTTCCACACCCGTGCCTATGGCCCGTTCCACGGCCGTTCGCGGCGACACGTGATCGGTCCGATCGCGGCAATGCGGCCCGAAGCGGCAATCCGGAGGCCAGGATCGAGGCATCGTGCCGGGGCAGTCGGCCCCGGCGGCACCCGATGAGGACCGAACCATGACGGGCTCGATCATCAGGACCACCACCGCCTCGGCGGCCACCCTCGCCACCGTGGCCGCGCTCACCGCCCTGGCCGCCCCCGCCGGGGCCACCGGCACCCGCGTCGGCATCGACCCGGGCATCAGCTTCGGCCCGGCCACCAACTACGGCACCGGTTGCAGCTACGACATCGACGGGATCGTCGACGACCCGGTCACCCCGGTCGTGTTCTACGACAACAGCATTCCCTTCGCCGTCGCCGACCCCTCCGGCTCGCTGGCGCAGGCCCGCTGGACCCCCACCACGCCCGGACCGCACCGCCTGCAGATCTGGCAGCGCCACGCCGGCTCCCCGGACGTCTTCCCCTACGTCGACATCCAGGTCGGCACCGGACTGCCCACCGGATCGGGCTGCGCCGTCACCGGCTGACCGCCGCCCCGGCTGGCCGCCGCGCCGTGCCTGGCTGACCGCCGTGCCGGGCCGGTCGGCGCACCATCCCCAGATGGCAGCCGTGCTGTGTCTGACCGACCGCCATGTGTGCCTGGCTGGCGCGGCGCCCCCATTCGGCGGCCGTGTGTGGCTGGCTGACCGCCGCGCTGCCTGGTGACCGTCGCGGCCACGACCACGGGCATTTCCCGGAGAACGCCCATACGCGGGGCCGGCGCAGACGCGCGGACGGCGGATGGGAACTACAGGAAGGCGGCCAGCGCGGCCGGTTCGGCGGCCTTGCGGTCGGTGTCGACCAGGCCGATCCGGGTCCGGCGGTCGAGCAGATCGGATGCGTCCAGCGCGCCCTCATGGCTGACCGCGTAAGCGAATTCGGCCCCGGTGACATCCATGCCGGGGGCGACCTCCGCCGCCAGCGTCGGATGTTGGCGAGCCAGTTCCAGCACCGCGGCCGCCTCGCTGCCGTAGCGCTCGACCAGGCGCGGCGGGGCCTCGATGGCATCGCGCTCCGCACCGGAGACCGCGCCCACCAGCGGCAGCGCGCGAGTGCGGCACTGCCCGGCGGACAGTCGCGCGTGGCCGACGGCCGCGTCCACCGCGTCCTCGGCCATCTTCCGATAGGTGGTGAGCTTGCCGCCGACCACGGTGATCACGCCGGTGGGGGAGGTCAGCACCGCGTGCTCGCGGGAGATGTCGGCGGTGCTGTCGTCGCCGGTGCGCAGCAGCGGTCGCAGGCCGGCGAAGCTGCCGCGGATATCGCTGCGGCGCAGCGGCTCCCGCAGCACGGTGTTCACGGTGTCGAGCAGGAAGTCGATCTCGCCGTCGGTGGCGTGCGGGACGTCCGGCACCGGGCCGGGCGCCTCCTCGTCGGTGAGGCCCAGGTACACCCGGTTGTGCGCGGCCGGGAGCGCGAAGATGAAACGGCTGGTGCTGCCCGGGATCGGCACCGTCAGCGAGGCGATCAGGCCGCCGAACGCGGCCGCGTCGAACACCAGGTGGGTGCCGCGCGAGGGCCGCAACTCGATGCTCGGATCCACCTGATCGGCCCACACGCCGGTGGCGTTCACCACCGAACGCGCTGTCACGGACAGGGTTTCACCGGTCAGCGTGTCCCGCAGCGTGGCCGAGGTGCCGGTGACGTCGACGGCCTCGACCCGGGTCAGCACCGTCGCGCCCTCCCGCGCCGCGGTGCGGGCGATGGCCATCACCAGTCGCGCGTCGTCCACCAATTGCCCGTCCCAGGCCAGCAATCCGCCGCGCAATCCGGACCGCCGCACGGTCGGGGCCAGCCGCAGCGCCTCCGCGGCCGCCACCCGCCGCGAGCGCGGCAGCACCGACGCCGGGGTCCCGGCCGTGCGGCGCAGCACGTCACCGGCCAGGAATCCGGTGCGCACCAGCAGCTTCTGCGCCGCGCCGATACTCGGCAGCAGCGGCACCACCTGCGGCAGCGCCCGGGTCAGGTGCGGGGCGGTGCGGGTCAGCAGGATGTCGCGCTCGACCGCGCTCTCGTGCGCGATCCCGACCCCGCCGCTGGCCAGGTACCGCAGCCCGCCGTGCACCAGTTTGGAGCTCCACCGGCTGGTGCCGAACGCGAAGTCGTGCTTCTCCACCAGGACCGTGCGCAGCCCGCGCGCCGCGGCGTCCAGCGCCACGCCGACACCTGTGATGCCGCCGCCGATCACCAGCATGTCGATCGCGGACCCGTCGCCCAGCGCGGTCAGTTCCCGCTGCCGTCGCTCGCGATTGAGCGCGGAACTGGACGGAGCTGAATTGCTGGTCATGTCAGGGCCTTTCGTGGCGGTGTCGATGGATGGGGATGAGCTCGTGGCGTCGCGCCGCCGGAGTGCCGATCCGTCCGCGGATCCGGCGCCCGTCCCGTGCCCGCACCGACCCCGTCCGCGTGGACGGAATCGGTTCGCGGGCGCGGGATTCGGTCGCCGGACGCGTTCATCGCGGGCCGGATTCGCCGGGGGCGGGTGTGAGGTAGCCGTGCAGGGCGTGGGTCAGTTCGGCGTCGAGGTGGTCGCTGTCGACCGCCACGGCGAAGGCGGACGCGGACTGGACCGCGGATTGGGCGATGAGCAGGAGCATGGCGGCCATGTGCGCCGGATCGCCGTCACGAATCGAGTTGTCGGCCTGGCCTTCCCGGATCCCTCCGGCGAACAGGTCGATGAGGGCGCGCTGGTTGCGGCCCAGGCGTTCGAAGACGTAGGTCTGCATGACGTCGGCGTCGGCGCGGAAGATCTTGGCGAACAGCGGGTTCCGCCGGATCATGGAGCCGCCGCCGACGATCGCGCCGACCAGGCGTTCCCGGGCGGTGCCCGAGTTGGGGGCGGTGTCGGCGATGATCTCGCGCAGTTCCCGCACCAGCAGGTCGGCCACCAGGGAACCGGTGTCGGGCCAGCGCCGGTACACGGTGGGCCGGCTGACGCCCGCGCGGCGGGCCACCTCGGTCAGGGTGGTGCGCCGGACACCGAATTCGGCCACGCAGGCGCGCGCCGCGTCCAGGATCGCCCGGTCGACGGCGGAAGATGGTTCGGTAGAGCTCATGGTTGCCACCATGGGAGAGTAGTTGCCGTTACTGCTTGACATTCTATGTCACACTGTAACGCATGGTCGACACACAAGCAGCTTCCGCATCCACCGCAAACTCGGGCGAGCCGCAGGTCCGCCCGAGTATGGTGTGGGACGCCTGGGGCTCCCCGGCCGGACACAAACCACTGTCCGACCAGATCCGGGGACTGCTCACGCAGGTTTTCGGGGTGTCCGGCGAGCCGGTGACCCGTCGCAATGAGGGCGACGTGCCGCTGCGCGCCTCCGCCCTCGCACCGGAACAGCACGCCGGGCTCGTCGCCGTGGTCGGAACCGAGCACGTGTCCGTCGACCACCGCGACCGGCTGCTCCGCGCCGGCGGCAAATCCACCCCCGACCTGCTGCGCCGCCGCGCCGACGGGGAGCAGGACGCACCCGACGCCGTCGTCTTCCCCGCCGATCACGACCAGGTCCTCGCCGTCCTGAAGTACTGCGCCGCCAATGCCATCGCGGTCGTTCCCTTCGGCGGCGGCACCAGCGTCGTCGGCGGCCTCGATCCCGCGCGCGGCGGCTTCGGCGCCGTCCTCGCCCTGGACCTGCGCCGCCTCGACACCCTCACCGACGTCGACCCGATCAGCGGTACCGCCACCCTCGGCGCGGGCCTGTCCGGTCCGCAGGCCGAGGAACTGCTTGCCCGCCACGGCCTTTCGCTCGGCCACTTCCCGCAGAGCTTCGAATACGCCACCATCGGCGGCTTCGCGGCCACCCGGTCCTCGGGCCAGGCCTCGGCCGGGTACGGGCGCTTCGACGACATGATCCAGCGCTTCAAGGTCGCCACCCCCGCGGGCGATCTCGACCTGGGTCGCGCCCCCGCCTCCGCCGCCGGACCCGATCTGCGCGAACTGTTCTCCGGCTCCGAGGGCGCGCTCGGCATCATCACCGAGGTCACCCTGCGCGTGCACCCGGTCCCCGAGACCACCGGCTATCAGGCCTGGTCCTTCCCCGACTTCACCACCGGAGCCAACGCCCTGCGCGCGGTCATCCAGGCCGGGGCCGCCCCGACCGTCATGCGGTTGTCCGACGAGGCCGAGACCGGCCTGAACCTGGCCCGCGCCGGGGACATCGGCGGCGCGGCCGTCGGCGGCTGCCTCGCCGTCACCACCTTCGAGGGCACCGCCGCGCACGTCACCGCCCGCAGCGCCGAGGCCGCCGCCCTGCTGGCCGCCGCCGGCGGCACCGCGCTGGGCGAGGCCCCGGCCAAGGAATGGGAGCACGGCCGCTTTGCCGCCCCCTACCTGCGCGACGCGCTGCTGGACGTCGGTGTGCTGTGCGAGACCCTGGAAACCGCCACCACCTGGAGCAACCTCGCCAATCTGAAGGAGCGGGTGACCGCGGCGCTGGTCGACGCGCTCGGCCAACCGGCCCTGGTCATGTGCCATATCTCGCACACCTACCCGACCGGCGCCTCGCTGTACTTCACCATCGTCGCCAAGCAGGCGGAGGACCCGATCGCGGGCTGGGCCGTGGCCAAGAAGGCCGCGGGCGACGCCATCGTGGCCGCCGGCGGCACCATCACCCACCATCACGCCATCGGCGCGGATCACCGCCCGTGGATGACCGACGAGATCGGTGACCTGGGCGTCCAGGTGCTGCGCGCGGTGAAGAACGCCGTCGACCCCACCGGAATCCTCAACCCTGGGAAGCTGATTCCGTGAGAACCATCCGCTCCATCGCCCTGGTGACCAACCCGCTGTCCGGGCACGGCAAGGGCGCGCTGGTCGCCGTGGAGGCGGCTAACCGGTTCGCCGAGTTCGGCGTCGAGGTCACCGAGATCCTCGGTGACTCGGCCGCCGAGAGTGAACGTCTGGTCCGCAAGGCCCTCGCCGATCCGGACGCCCGCCCCGACGCCGTCGTCGCCGCGGGCGGCGACGGCCTGGTCGGCGTCGTGTTGCAGGCCCTGGTCGGCACCGGTGTCCCGCTGGGCCTGATCCCCGGCGGCACCGGCAACGACCTGGCCCGCGAACTCGGCGTCCCCGACGACACCGCCGCCGCGGTGGCCACCATCCTGGACGGCCGCACCCGCGCCATCGACCTCGGCACGGTCGAGACCGAGGAGTCGGGGCGCGCCATCTGGTTCGCCACCGTCACCGGCACCGGCCTCGACGCCCGGGTCACCCTGCGCGCCAACGCCTTGCGCTGGCCCAACGGCCCGATGCGCTACACCGTCGCGGCCCTGCTCGAACTCGCGGGCAAGCTCGCGGTGCCGTACCGCATCGAACTGACCGGTTCCCCGGACCACCCCGACGGCACGGTCCTCGAACTCGACGCGGTCATGGTGGCCGTCGGCAACACCCGCACCTACGGCGGCGGCATGCTCATCACCCCCGACGCCCAGATCGACGACGGCCTGCTCGACCTCACCGTCGTCGGCGCCATGTCCCGCCTGGAAATGCTGCGCCTGCTCCCGACCCTGTCCTCGGGCAAGCGCATCGACCACCCGGCCGCGGTCCAGTACCAGGCCCGCGAGATCCGCCTCACCGCCCCCGGCGCCCCCGCCACCGCGGACGGCGACCCGGCCGGACTCCTCCCGGCGCTGTTCCGCGCCCACCCCGGCGCACTGGACGTCCTCGTCCCCTGACGTCGACGCAGAGCTGTGCCCCATACCGGAAAGGTATGGGGCACAGCTCTGCCCGGTTACCTGCTTGTACAACATGTTGTACGGAGGAGTTGTACGCTATGTTGTACAGCAACCTGAGGGAGGATGAACCGATGCCGTCGTTGCCGATCTCCAAGGTCCGCGAAAATCTGTTCGGCTTCGTGAAGCAGGTCAACGACGACCACGACACCCTCACCGTGGTCACAAAGACCGGCGAGAACGCGGTCCTCGTCGCCGAGGCCGACTGGAACTCGCTCATGGAGACCCTCTACGTTCTGCAAACCCACGGCGGGATCCAACTGTTGAAGTCTGCGGCCGACGCGCGCGCCGGCCGCACGGTCGCACGCGCCCTGATCGACCCCGACGCGGCCGAGCCCGCGTCCCCGGAGGATGGGGAGGGCGAGAGCGCGGAGGCCGAAGTCATTCGCCTGCTGTTGTCGGAGTTGATCAGACGAGGTGCTACGCCAGAAGTCATCCACGACCTATTGGGTGAACGGCTATCGGAGGCAGTCGAGAACTCGGGAGCGTGACCACGTGCCCGACCGCAAGCTGACCTTCACCGCCCAAGGGTGGCGCAGCTACGAAAGCTGGCTGACCCGCGATCGCCAGGTACTGCGAGCCGCGAACAAGATGATCGACGCTGTCCTGTCCGACCCGTTCACCGGGATCGGCAAACCCGAGCCCTTGCGTCACCAGCTGGCAGGCCACTGGTCCCGCCGCATAACTCACGAACACCGCCTCATCTACTACGTCACCGACACCGAAGTGGCGATCGTCCAGGTAGGCGGCCACTACGACGACTGAGAGCCCCGAACCTGCTCTCCTCCATGTCGGCACAATCCGTCATGACGGTGGCATCGGTTGCCGCATAGCATCATTCGAGCAATTTCTGTCAGCGCCGGGAAGTTGATGGGGGACCGGCCTCGGGTGAGGAGCGAGTCGTGAGCTTCGGGTTCCGTGTCGGCGTTCCGGGGATGAGCGTGCGGGTATCGACCCGTGGCGTACGGACTTCCGTGGGTCCACGCATCGCAAGGGTCAGTATGGGCGCGGGCAGAACTCGGGTGTCCTCAGGATTCGGTCCTTTCTTCGCTTCCACGTCGCTCAGCGGTGGCAGGCGCGGCAGTACCGGCCAGCGGCGGTCGTCACGTCCGCGCGCGGCGCTGCCATCTCCGGCGCAGCTCGAACGGGCGCGCAGGCAGGCCGAACGCGCTCAGCAGGAAGCTGAACGCGCCGCGTTGATCGAGCAGCTGCAGCGATTGCGTTTGCAGATGACGAGCGTGCACCTGCAGCATTTCGAACCCGCGCGGCCGCCGGTGATTCCGAATCCGCCGCTGCCGGAACCGGCTCGTGTGTTGGCCGCCGCTCGCGCCTTCCACCTCTCCGGAATCGGAATGCTGGCGCGCAGCGATCGAGCCGCCGCGAAACAACGAGCGGACGAAGACGCTCGCCGGTACTCGATGGAGGAACAACAGCGGCTCGAAGCGGTGCACCAGCAGTTGATCACCGACGCCGCAGTGTGGTGGCAGCATATCGTCTCGAACGACGAGGGAACTGTTTGCGAGGCAGTAAATCTGGCGTTCTCCGACAACCCGGCTGCGGGTTGCGCTGTCGGGGTGGACGGCTCGGTGCTGTCCGTGGTGATGCGGCAACCCGACATCGATTCTCTGCCCGACCAGGCGCCTGGGTTCACCCCGTCCGGTCGGCCGATGCTGAAGGCCCTCACCAAGCGGGACCGTGCGCTGTGGTGGCTCACTGCGATGGGGTCCAACGTCATCGGCACACTGCTCGAAGGTTTCGCGGTCGCGCCTGGCATAACAGCGATCGACCTCGCCGTGCTCTCGCGGCTTCCCGATACGCAGCGGCTGGGATTCGTGGCCTACGGGCGATGGTCACGCGATGCGGTCGCGCGCGTTCAATGGAGATACCCGAACGACGCGCTGCGGTTTCTGGATATCGGCGAGGATGTCGCGTGTTCGATTACGACCTCGGCATCCGGTCGCACCGCAAGGACGATCAAAGCACTCGATATAGACAATCTGCCGGGTTTGCGAAGTTTGCTCGATCACGCCCAGGACGACTCCGGACCGGACGATGTCATGCTCGGTGGCATCGACGGTGATCTGCTGGACAACCAGAGCCGCTCGGTCGGGTCATCTACGGATCCCTACGCATTTCGTTCGTTTGCGGAGTGGCGGAACCAACCGGTCCAACCGCCTCGGATAATCTAAACGATTGCGCACCAATACTTCTCGCTCCAGGTCAGATGGTTTCGCTGCCAGAGCCCGCCTCGGATCGCTTGCAGATCACTTGTGCCTTCGGGGGAGCTGATGCCGACCTGACGCTCTTGCTGGGTGACCCTTCGGCGCACGTCGCCTCCGATGTGGACTTCATCTTCTATGGTCAGCCGAGCTCTGTGGACGGCTCCGTGCAGCTGCTGGGTAAACAGTCGGAAGGACCGCATGTCGTCGAGCGGGCCGAGCTGCGATTGGCTGCGCTCCCGCCGCGGGTTCAGCGGATCGCGATCGCCGTCAACATGGATGTGGACGCCGGGCTGAGCTGGGCCGCGCTGAGTTATGCCCATATACAGGTCGATTGTGCGGTGGGCGCGTGGTCATTCACGCCGCGCGCCGCTCCGGACATCCGTGCGATCGTAGTCGCGGAGTTGTTCCGGCACGTTGTCAACGGAGTGTCGTTGTGGGGCCTCCGCGCGATCGGCTATGGCTGGGCGGAGGGACTACCCGCGCTCGCTCGAGCTCACGGGGTGACCGTGAGCTGACCGCGTCAGGAATGCGGCCGGCTCGCATCAGGCCGGGCGGGCGATGAGCAGGTGGCCTGTCATCGGCCTGCTGGTGACCTCGCGCTGATCGACCGTGAGGCCGGCCCGTTCCACGGCCGCGCGGACTTCGGTGACCGGGCGCAGCGTGAATCCGTAAGGAGTGAAGGGCATTTTCGCCATCGCATCCGGATCGCCGATGCCGATCACCAAGCGGCCCTTCGGCTTCAGGACACGGGCCAGCTCCGCGCAGGCCGCGTCCAGTTCGGGCACGAAATAGATGGTGTTGCAGGTGATTACGGCGTCCAGCGAGTCGTCCGCCAGGGGCAGCCCGGTGAGCGACCCCTCGACCAGTCGCAGCCGGTTGGAGGACACGTCGGCCGAGTACTCGGCGCGCGCCTTGGCGAGCATGTCCGCGGAGAGCTCGACGCCGGTCACGGTGCCGGTGGTGCCGACCCGGCCCAGCAGCAGGGTGAGGCCGAGACCGCCGCCGAAGCCGATATCGGCGGCCGCGTCGGTGGGTGTCACCTCGGCGGCGGTGACCGCGGCCTCGATCAGGGGGCGGTTGCTGCGGTTGAGCACGCGGGCGACCACCTTGCCGAGACGGCCGCTGGGGTGGCCCAGCTGGCCGGCGACCGTCGACATCAACCGTGTGACAATCGGATTCATGGATTTCAGGCTACCGGCCGGTCGCCTCGAACGGGTCGTGTGACGACACGGCAACGACTCCGGTCACGACGCGGGAACAATGTGTCCGACGCAACGTGAATGCAACGAAACCTGGTCTACCCTGGCCCATTTGGCGCAGAACCTGAGAATTGGCCAAGGATCTGGGGGAACGCGCCGAAACGGCGGTAGGCTGGCCATCGAGGGCGGGGCTTTCGGTGTCCCTCATCCACCGAGAGCCCCGCCCTTCGGCTATCCAATTCGCCCCTGGGAAAAACCCGGTTCTTGGGCGATAATCCCAGCCCTTAGAATCACACGGTGACCAGCGCAGCCTCTGAGAACCCGCGTAATCGTGCCGATGCCCTCCCCAAGAGCTGGAACCCCAGCGACGTCGAGGCCGACCTGTACGAGCGCTGGGTAGGCGCCGGTTACTTCACCGCCGACCCGGGCAGCGCCAAGCCCGCGTACTCCATCGTGCTGCCCCCGCCGAACGTCACCGGCACCCTGCACATGGGCCACGCCCTCGACCACACCCTCATGGACCTGCTGACCCGCCGCAAGCGCATGCAGGGCTTCGAGGTGCTGTGGCTGCCCGGCATGGACCACGCCGGCATCGCCACCCAGACCGTGGTGGAGAAGCAGCTCGCCGTCGACGGCAAGACCAAGGAAGACTTCGGCCGCGAACTGTTCGTCGACAAGGTCTGGGACTGGAAGCGCGAATCCGGCGGCCAGATCCAGGGCCAGATGCGTCGCCTCGGCGACGGCGTCGACTGGAGCCGCGACCGCTTCACCATGGACGAGGGTCTGTCCCGCGCTGTGCAGACCATCTTCAAGCGCCTCTACGACGCGGGCCTCATCTACCGCGCCGAACGCCTGGTGAACTGGTCGCCGGTGCTGAAGACCGGCATCTCCGACCTCGAGGTCGACCACAAGGAGGTCGAGGGCGAGCTCGTCTCGCTGCGCTACGGCTCCCTGAACGACGACGAGCCGCACGTGATCGTGGCCACCACCCGCGTCGAGACCATGCTCGGCGACACCGCCGTCGCGGTGCACCCCGACGACGAGCGCTACCAGGCCCTCATCGGCACCACCGTGTACCACCCGATCACCGGGCGCCAGATCCCGATCGTGGCCGACGACTACGTGGACCCCGAATTCGGCTCCGGTGCGGTCAAGATCACCCCGGCGCACGACCCCAACGACTTCGAGCTCGGCCTGCGCCACAACCTGCCCATGCCGACCATCATGGACATCACCGGCAAGATCGCCGACAGCGGAACCGAATTCGACGGCATGGACCGCTTCGAGGCCCGGGTCAAGATCCGGGAGCGGCTCGAGTCCGAGGGCCGCGTGGTCGGCCGCAAGTACCCCTACATCCACCAGGTCGGCCACTCCGAGCGTTCCGGCGAACCCATCGAACCCCGCCTGTCCATGCAGTGGTGGGTCAAGGTCGAGGGCATCGCCAAGGCCGCCGGCGACGCGGTCCGCAACGGCGATGTGAAGATCCACCCGGCCAGCCAGGAACCGCGCTGGTTCGAGTGGGTCGACAACATGCACGACTGGAACATCTCCCGCCAGCTGTGGTGGGGCCACCGCATCCCGATCTGGTACGGCCCCGAGGGCGAGATCGTCTGCGTCGGCCCAGACGAGCAGGCCCCCGAGGGTTACGTCCAGGACCCGGACGTGCTCGACACCTGGTTCTCCTCGGGCCTGTGGCCCTTCTCCACCATGGGCTGGCCCGACTCCACCGAGGAACTGCGCACGTTCTACCCCACCAGCGTGCTGGTCACCGGCTACGACATCCTCTTCTTCTGGGTCGCCCGGATGATGATGTTCGGCATGTTCGTCTCCGACGACCCGGTGCTCACCGCGGGCAAGGACGCCAAGCAGGTCCCGTTCCAGGATGTGTTCCTGCACGGCCTGATTCGCGACGAACACGGCAAGAAGATGTCGAAGTCGCGCGGCAACGGCATCGACCCGCTGGACTGGATCAAGGAGTACGGCGCCGACGCCACCCGCTTCACCCTGGCCCGCGGCGCCCAGCCCGGCGGCGACCTCTCGGTCGGCACCGCGCACGTCACCGCCTCCCGCAGCTTCATCACCAAGCTGTTCAACGCCACCAAGTTCGCGCTCATGAACGGCGCGCAGCCGGGCGAACTGCCCGCCCGCGACACCCTCACCGACAGCGACCTGTGGATTCTGGACCGCCTCGACGAGGTCATCGCCGAGGTCGACGGCGCCCTGGACCGCTACGAGTTCAGCAAGGCCCTCGAAGGGCTCTACCACTTCGCGTGGGACGAATTCTGCAGCTGGTACCTGGAATTGGCGAAGGTCCAGTTCGCCGACTCCGAGGAGCGCGCCGCCGGCACCCGGGTCGTGCTCGGCACCGTCCTCGACGCCGTGCTGCGCCTGCTGCACCCGGCCGTCCCCTTCGTCACCGAGACCCTGTGGCAGGCCCTCACCGACGGCGCGGAGGGCGAGTCCATCGTCATCTCCTCCTGGCCGGCCGTCTCCGGCGCGACCGCCGACGCCGCGGCGGCCCGCCGCGTCGCCGACACCCAGAAGCTGATCACCGAGATCCGCCGCTTCCGCGCCGACCAGGGCCTGGCTGACAGCCAGAAGGTGGCGGCCACGCTGATCGGCATCGACACCGCCGACCTGCTCGCCCAGGAAGCCGGAATCGCCAACCTGGCCAAGCTCACCGCCGCCGGTGACGACTTCGCCGCCACCGCGTCGCTGGAGGTGCGCCTGTCCGCCGCCACCGTGACCGTCGAGATCGACACCTCCGGCACCGTCGACCTCGACGCCGAGCGCCGCCGCCTGGAGAAGGACCTCGCCGCCGCCCAGAAGGAGCTCGCCGGCACCAACGGCAAGCTCGGCAACGAGGCCTTCCTGGCCAAGGCGCCCGACGAGGTGGTCGCGAAGATCAAGGCGCGCAAGGAGATCGCCGAGGGCGACGTCGAGCGCGTCACCGCCCGTCTCGCCGAGATCGCCAAGCTGGCCGCCAAGTGAACGACGAACCGGAGCGCCAGTACGGGGAAGGCTCGCTGACCCACGGCACCTCCCCGGTGGACCTCGCCGAAATGGCGCTGGTCGAGGCCGAACTCGACCAGCGCTGGCCGGAGACCAAGATCGAGCCGTCGCTGTCCCGGATCGCGACGCTGATGGACCTGCTGGGCTCGCCCCAGCAGTCCTATCCGGCCATCCACATCGCGGGCACCAACGGCAAGACCTCGGTCACCCGCATGATCGACTCGCTGCTCACCGCGCTGCACCGGCGCACCGGCCGGATCACCAGCCCGCACCTGCAGCTGGCGACCGAGCGCATCGCCATCGACAACGCGCCCATCACGCCGGGGCGCTACGTGGAGGTGTACCGGGAGCTGCTGCCGTACATCGAGATGATCGACGCCCAGTCCAAAGCCGCAGGCGGCCCGGCCATGTCGAAGTTCGAGGTGCTCACCGGGATGGCCTACGCGGCTTTCGCCGAGGCGCCGGTCGACGTGGCCGTGGTGGAGACCGGGCTGGGCGGTCGCTGGGACGCCACCAATGTGATCGACGGCCAGGTCGCCGTCATCACACCCATCGGTCTCGACCACACCGAATTCCTCGGCCCCGATCTCACCTCCATCGCGGGGGAGAAGGCCGGGATCATCAAGAGGGCCCCCGAGGACGAACTGTCCCCGCGCGACACCGTCGCCGTCATCGCCCAGCAGGAACCCGAGGTCATGGACGTCCTGCTGCGCCGGGCCGTCGAGGTCGACGCCGCGGTGGCGCGCGAGGGCTCGGAGTTCCAGGTGCTGTCGCGCCGGATCGCCATCGGCGGGCAGATGCTCGAATTGCAGGGCCTCGGCGGCGTGTACGACGAGATCTTCCTGCCCATGCACGGCGAACACCAGGCCCGCAACGCGGTGCTCGCCCTGGCCGCGGTCGAGGCCTTCTTCGGTGCGGGCGCGTCCCGTCAGCTCGATATCGATGCCGTGCGAGCCGGATTCGCGAGCTCCGTGAGCCCCGGCCGGATGGAGCGCATGCGCAGCGCGCCCACCATCTTCATCGACGCCGCCCACAACCCGCACGGCGCCAAGGCTCTAGCCGCGACCCTCACCAGCGAATTCGACTTCCGCAAACTGGTCGGCGTGATCGCGGTGCTGGGCGACAAGGACGCCGGCGGCATCCTCGACGCCCTGGAACCGGTCTTCGACGAGATCGTCGTCACCGAGAACGGCTCTCCGCGCGCCCTGCCCGTCGACGACCTGGCCAACCTCGCGGTCCAGCGCTTCGGCGACGAACGCGTGGCCGTCGCCCACGACCTGGCCGACGCCATCGAAACCGCCATCGCCCTCGCCGAGGGCGGCGAGGGCGATGGCACGATATCCGGTGCGGGCGTTGTGATCACCGGGTCGGTGGTCACCGCTGGTGCAGCCCGCTCTCTTTTCGGAAAGGATCCCGCTTGACGTCCTCCCCGTCGTTTGTGCGGGGATTCCTGACCTCGCGGTCAGGGTTTTCTGCTTCATCGCCGACAGCCCGCCAGGAGTGCTCTCCCATGAGGTCTTACATAAGCTCCACAGACCGTTGCCGCCCGCCCGGCGGCCACCACCATGTTAAGTCGCAACTCGGGTGCGCACGGAGGTTTTCCAATGAGTGATGATCCAAAGCCCGAGGTTCCGCAACCAGCGACCGACCCGTGGAAGGGCCTGCGCGGCGTCATGGCCGGGACCCTGGTCCTGGAGGCCATCACCGTGCTGCTCGCGCTGCCGGTGATCAGCGCGGTCGGCGGCGGCCTGCGCTGGTGGTCGGTGCTCTACGTGGTGGGCCTGGCCGTGGTCATGTTCCTGGGCGCGGGCGTGCAGCGCCGCTCCTGGGCCATCCCGTTCAACCTGGCCCTGCAGGTGGCTCTGCTGCTGGGCGGCTTCATCCACATCTCGATCCTGGTGATCGGTGTGGTGTTCGTCGCCGTGTGGGTCTTCGTGCTGTTCCTGCGCTCGGACGTGAAGAAGCGCATGGAGGCGGGAACCCTGCCCAGCCAGCGCATGTCGGGGGCCTGAGTAGCGCCGCCGAATCGGGCAGGCCGGGGCATCCGCCCCGGCCTGCGTTTTTCCTGCCGAGCAAGCGACGGTTAGGCTTCACGCGTGACTGAGCAGACCTTGGTACTCATCAAGCCCGACGGCGTGGCCCGCGGCCTCGTCGGGGAGATCCTCACCCGCATCGAGCGCAAGGGCCTGAAGCTCGCGGCCATGAAGCTCGTGAACGTCTCCGAGGAAGTGGCGGTCGTCCACTACGCCGAGCACGCCGAGCGTCCGTTCTTCGGTTCCCTGATCGAGTTCATCACCTCCGGCCCGGTCGTCGCGGCCGTGCTCGAGGGTGAGCGCGCCATCGCCGCCTTCCGTCAGATCGCCGGCGGCACCGACCCGGTCGAGAAGGCCGTTCCGGGCAGCATCCGCGGCGACTACGCCCTCGAGACCCAGTTCAACCTCGTGCACGGCTCCGACTCGCCGGAGTCCGCCAAGCGCGAGATCGACATCTGGTTCCCCGGGTTCGCGCACTGATCTTCCGGGAGCGTTTGCTCCCGCTTCCTCCTCGGCCGGGTCCGGGGCCACGCCCCCGGACCTGCCACCCAGCGGCCGCTCGCGAGACTCGCGAGGCCGCTCCGGGCCGCGTGGGCACGACGCCCCGGCACGGTGTGGGATACTGGCTCTGGAAGTGACCGACGCCGGCCGTTTGCGGCAGGCATCGTTCACCTTCGATTGACACCGCGGAGCGACGGACGATCATCGCTGCCGCCGACGGCTCCAAGACTCGGCCGCCGGGCAGGCACGCTGGATGAACGCTCGTGACACGGAGTTGAGCCAACCAACCAGGCGCCACGTGACCAGTTAGCCCGAACGACGAGATACCGGTGATAACGGGCCACGCGGCGCGAAGACTTACGATCTCGCGCCCCCGGGCGTGAGGCCAACAAGACAGCGCCCCCGCGTCGGCCGCGTCACTCCTCGGAGGAACGCGCCCGGGGGCCCCCGAGGAGATTTCGTGGCCGATCAAGAGCCGCAGGACGCATCGCAGGTGAACGGTGAAGGGGGCGCTCAGATCACCCCGGCTGCCGGACAATTGCCGGAACGGATCCGAGTGCACGCACTGGCGAAGCTGCTGGGCACCACCAGCAAACGTATTCTGGCCCACCTGACCGAGATGGGCGCGCAGGCGAGAAGCCCGCAATCCAGCCTGGACCGGACCGTCGCCGAGACCGTGCGCGACGCCTTCGGACCGCGTGATGTCGAGGCCGCCCCCGCCGGACCCGAACCGATCGCGGAGACCACCGTCGACGCCGCCATCGCCGCGGACGACGACCGGGCTGCCGATGAACTGGCCGCCGAGGAAGTGGAGGCCGCCGAGGCCGCCGCCCCGTCCGCCACCGCGCAGACCACCCTGTTCGCCAGCCCCTTCCTCAGCGAGGCGCAGGCCGAGGAGCAGGTCCAATACCAGCCGTCCGCCGTCGTCGCGGCGCCGCTGTTCCTGTCGCCGGACGCCACCGCGATCGAGGAGACCCGCCGCAAGCGGCGCGAGCGCAAGCCGCGCGCCGAGGAGCCGGTGGCCGAGGAGAAGGTCACCGAGGACACCGCGGTCACCGAGGAGACCGCCGCCGAGGACGCCGAGGACGAGGGCGACTGGGACGGCGATCAGGATCGTGAGCAGCGTGAGGGCACCTCGCGCCGCCGTCGCCGGGGCCGCCGCGGCCGCGGCCGGGGCCGGGGCGAGCAGCACGGTGACGCCGAGGGCGAGGACGGCGAGGAGTCCGACGCCGAGGACGAGTCGGCCGAATCCGCCGAGGCCGACACCGCCGACGAGGACGACGACGCGGGCGTGCCCGAGGGTTCGAGCAGCCGTCGCCGCCGTCGCCGTCGCCGCCGCAAGGGCGGGGACGACAACGAGCCCGAGGTCTCCGACGACGATCCGCCGAACACCGTCGTGCACGAGCGCGAGCCGCGCAGCAAGCGCCGCGCGCAGGTCGACGAGGTGCAGGGCATCAGCGGTTCGACCCGCCTGGAGGCCAAGCGCCAGCGCCGCCGCGACGGTCGCGAGGCCGGGCGCCGCCGTCCGCCGATCCTGACCGAGTCGGAGTTCCTGGCCCGCCGTGAGGCGGTGGATCGGGTGATGGTGGTGCGCGAGAAGCACTTCGCCGACCACCCGACCTCCACCACCCAGGTGGCGGTGCTCGAGGACAACATCCTGGTCGAGCACTTCGTGACCTCCACGGGCTCGGCGTCCATGGTCGGCAATGTGTACCTGGGCAAGGTGCAGAACGTGCTGCCGTCGATGGAGGCCGCCTTCGTCGACATCGGCCGCGGCCGCAACGGCGTGCTGTACGCGGGCGAGGTGAACTGGGAGGCCGCCGGTCTGGGCGGCAAGGAGCGCAAGATCGAGCAGGCGCTCAAGCCCGGTGACACCGTGCTGGTGCAGGTGTCGAAGGATCCGGTGGGCCACAAGGGCGCTCGCCTGACCACGCAGATCAGCCTGGCCGGCCGCTTCCTGGTGTACGTGCCGGGTGGTTCGTCGACCGGTATCTCGCGCAAGCTGCCCGACACCGAGCGCAAGCGGCTCAAGGAGATCCTGCGCGACATCGTGCCGCAGGACGCGGGCGTCATCATCCGCACCGCCTCCGAAGGCGTCTCCGAGCCGGAGCTGGCCCGCGACGTGGAACGGCTGCAGGCGACCTGGCGCACCATCGAGGAGCAGTCCAAGCAGGGCTCCGGCGCGCCGAAGACCCTGTACGAGGAGCCGGACCTGCTGGTCAAGGTGGTCCGCGACCTGTTCAACGAGGACTTCTCGAAGCTGGTCATCGAGGGCGAGCGCGCCTGGACCACGGTCGAGAACTACGTCCGCACGGTCGCTCCCGACATGCTTGCCCGCGTCGAGCGCTACGACAACAGCGGCGTCGACGTGTTCGGCAGCCTGCGCATCGACGAGCAGCTGGCCAAGGCGCTGGACCGCAAGGTGTGGCTGCCCTCGGGCGGCACCCTGGTGATCGACCGCACCGAGGCCATGACCGTCATCGACGTCAACACCGGCAAGTTCACCGGGTCGGGTGGGTCCAACCTCGAGGAGACGGTGACCCGCAACAACCTGGAGGCGGCCGAGGAGATCGTGCGCCAGATGCGGTTGCGCGACATCGGCGGCATGATCGTGGTCGACTTCATCGACATGGTCCTGGAGTCCAACCGGGATCTGGTGCTGCGCCGCCTCACCGAGGCGCTGGGCCGCGACCGCACCCGTCACCAGGTCTCCGAGGTCACCTCGCTGGGCCTGGTCCAGATGACCCGCAAGAAGCTGGGCACCGGCCTGGTCGAGGCGTTCTCCACCACCTGTGAGACCTGCCACGGCCGCGGCATCCTGGTGCACAACTACCCGGTCGAGTCCTCGGCTCCGGCCGGGGACAGCGGTGAGGGCGTGAGCCGTCGCGAGGGTTCGCGTCGTCGTCGCAAGGACCGCAACGCGGCCGCCGCCGAGGCCGCCCCGGCCGTCGAGCCGGTGGCCGAGGAGCCGGCCGAGAAGCACGAGGACGAGGCGGAGAAGGCCGAGAAGGCCGCTACCAAGCGGGCCCACCCGGTCGCACTGGCCATGGCCGCCCACGCCGATCACCCCGACGAGGACGGTGTCGCCGAGGGCGCGCCGCTCACCAATGGCGCTGCCGCGGCGGCCGTGACCGAGGCCGCCGCCCTGGACGCGGCGGCCGAGGCAGCCGAGCTGGTCGAGGACGAGCAGGCCGCGTCCGGTACGCGGGCCGTCGAGTCCGCGTCCGCCGGGGACATCGTGGTGGTCGAATCCGAGCCGGAGGGAATCGAATCGCCGATCGCCGAGGCGCACGCGGCCGTGGCGGCGGTCGCCGCCGTGGAAGCCGCCGCGGCCCAGCCGGTCGTCTCGGGCCGTCGTCCCGCCCGTCGCCGGGTGGCGCGCACGGCGTCGGCTCCGGCCACCGAGAGCAAGGGCGCGGTGTTCGTGCTCTCCAGCGGTGATCAGGCCGACAAGCCGGGCTTCAACCTCGACGACCTGGCTCCGGCCGTGGTGCCGCCGCGCGCTCGCCCGCGTCGCCGGGCCGCGGGCCGTCCGGCCGGTGCGCCGGAGGGCGAGAACTAGCCGGTCAGCGTGAGACGAGTTGTGGCCCCGCCGGATTCCGGCGGGGCCACAGCTTTTCCCCGGGGTGATGAACGCCATTCACGGATCGCTCACGGTCCGGCCATGTCGGGCGCACAGGCTCCGGGCGTCCGATCACGACTGAAGAAGGAAATACCATGGGTTCCGCAGCCGACTTCCTGAGCGATGTGCTCGTGCAGACCATCACCAAGCTGCTCTCCGCGGGCAGCAGCAGCGTCAGCGCGAAGTAGCGCCCGCCACCGGACCACCGTGGCCCCGCCGGAATCCGGTGGGGCCACGGGCCTTTCCCCGGCAGATCAGGCGAGTTCGTAGTCGAACCAGATGTGGTGGGTGCCGTCGGCGTCGATGGCGATATCGCCCGTGCCGGTGATGCCCGCGAGCTCGCCGGTGCCGCTGCCCACGACGATGACGAAGAACCCGTCGCGGCGATCGGCGCCCGTGGTCGAGGCCGAGTGCGCGAAGTTGAACGCGCCCGCGCGCCCGTTCAGCGTGCCTTCGAACGATTCCATCGCCAGGTAGGTCCCGATGCCCTTCTCCTGGTCGAAGGCGGAGGTGAACAGGGTGGCCGCCCGTCCGGAGATCTCGCCCTCGAACTGCTTCTCCATCATCGACAGTCCGACCGGCAGGCCGGTGGCGATGGCGGGGTCGGGGGTGACATCGGTGGGGGTGAAAGACTTGACGCTGAAGGTGCCGGTCGCTCGCATGACTCGATTCTGCCGGGGCGGCCGGGTGCGATCTTGTAAGAACGCGACAGCGTGGGCCGAGAGATGGGCTGCCCCGGTTTGGTCGGGGTTGGCGAGTCCTGTAGTCTTGGTCAGTCGCTGCCCCCTGCGATGGCACTCTGTTGTGACTAGTGCTGTGAGTGGGCCCATCGGTTCGCAGAACCTCTGGCCCGAGGCGGCGGTGAATACCCCCAGACCAGTCTGCGGCGGATGCCGGTGTGAACACCGGCGACCGGCCGTGTGAGCATAGTGCCGAGCACTTGTAAAGAAAGAAGGGCAGCCGACCGATGGCAACGTACGCAATCGTCAAGACCGGCGGAAAGCAGTACAAGGTCGCGGTCGGTGACCTGGTGAAGGTCGAGAAGATCGAGGGTGAGCCGGGCACTTCGGTGTCGCTGGCGCCGGTGCTCGTCGTTGACGGCTCCGAGCTGACCACCGATGCTGACAAGCTGGCGAAGGTTTCCGTGTCCGCCGAGGTCGTCGAACAGACCAAGGGCCCGAAGATCCGCATCCACAAGTTCAAGAACAAGACCGGCTACCACAAGCGTCAGGGCCACCGTCAGAAGCTGACGGTCCTGAAGGTCACCGGCATCAAGTAATCCGACTTGGGGTTCGTCACCCCGGCACGAGGAGTTCTGAGACATGGCACATAAGAAGGGTGCATCCAGCTCGCGCAATGGTCGCGATTCGAATGCCCAGCGGCTCGGTGTGAAGCGCTTCGGCGGTCAGACCGTCAAGGCCGGCGAGATCCTGGTCCGCCAGCGCGGCACGCACTTCCACCCCGGCGTCAACGTCGGCCGTGGCGGCGACGACACGCTGTTCGCTCTCGAGGCGGGCGCGGTGCAGTTCGGCACCAAGCGTGGTCGCAAGACCGTCAACATCGTGGTGCCGGAGCCGGTGAACGCCTGACCGGCGCACCGGAGTTCGCTCCACTAGCTTTCCGAAGCGGGTCAGGGTTTGTAGTAGCCCTGGCCCGCTTCTTTTTGTTCAGACACAGTGCTGTTCACAGCCCCGCTTCTGTCATTCCTGGCCGAGGCCCGGGGCGTCACATCCAGTCGACAAGTCCTGAAGGAGGATGATCACCGATATGTCCAAATTCATCGACCGTGTCGAGCTGCACGTGCGCGCGGGCAAGGGTGGGCACGGCTGCGCCTCGGTGCGCCGGGAGAAGTTCATGCCGTTGGGTGGTCCCGATGGCGGCAATGGCGGCAATGGCGGGGACGTGACCCTCGAGGTCGACCCGAACGTCCACACGCTGCTGGACTTCCATTTCCATCCGCATGCCAAGGGCGGCAACGGCAAGCCCGGGGAGGGCAGCAACCGCAATGGCAAGCAGGGCGAGGGGCTGCTGCTGAAGGTGCCGGACGGCACCGTGGTGATGAGCCTCGACGGTGAGGTGCTCGCGGACCTGACCGGTGCGGGCACCCAGTATGTGGCGGCGCGCGGCGGTCGCGGCGGGCTGGGCAACGCGGCGCTGGTGTCCAAGGCGCGCAAGGCGCCCGGCTTCGCGCTGCTCGGCGAGGACGGCCAGGAGCGCGATGTCGTTCTGGAGCTGAAGTCGGTCGCCGATGTCGGCCTGGTGGGCTTCCCGTCGGCCGGTAAGTCGTCGCTGGTGTCGGTGCTCTCGGCGGCCAAGCCGAAGATCGCGGACTACCCGTTCACCACGCTCGTGCCGAACCTCGGTGTGGTGCTCGCGGGTGACACCACCTTCACCGTGGCCGATGTGCCCGGTCTGATCCCGGGTGCGAGCGAGGGCCGCGGTCTGGGCCTGGACTTCCTGCGACATCTGGAGCGTTGCGCGGTGCTGGCTCACGTGGTGGACTGCGCCACTCTGGAACCCGGCCGCGATCCGGTGTCGGATGTGGACGCGCTCGAGGCTGAGCTGGCCGCGTATCAGCCCGCGCTGGCCGGTGACACCGGTCTGGGTGATCTCGCCGATCGCCCGCGCGTGGTGATTCTCAACAAGGCCGACATCCCCGATGCCGACGAGCTGGCCGAGTTCGTGCTGCCGGAATTCGAGAAGCGCGGCTGGCCGGTGTTCAAGATCTCGGCGGTGAGCCGGGAAGGCTTGCGGCCGTTGACCTTCGCGCTCGCCGAGATGGTCGCCGAATACCGCACCGCGCATCCGAAGGCGGAGCCGAAGCGCGCGATCATCCGCCCGGTCATCAAGGGCGACAGTGGTTTCCGCGTGATTCGCGATCCCGAGGTCGAGGGCGGCTTCATCGTGGTGGGCGAGCGCCCCGAGCGGTGGGTGCGCCAGACCCAGTTCGACAATGACGAGGCCGTGGGTTACCTGGCCGACCGCCTGGCTCGCCTCGGCGTCGAGGACGAGCTGGTCAAGCTGGGTGCGGAGCCCGGCGCTTCGGTGACCATCGCGGACTACTGCTTCGATTGGGAGCCTTCGATTTCCGCGGGCGTGGAGACCTTGATGACCCGCCGCGGCGTGGACCCGCGTCTGGATCAGACCGAGCGCATCGGCGCGGCGGAGCGCAAGCACGCCTCGCGTGTGCGCCGTGGTCTGGTCACCGACGACGACGAGTAATACAGTGCCGCGTGGCCGTTCGCGAGGAGGCGAGCGGCCGGTGCGGACGGACAATGAATTCGGGTGCGACGGTGCGTGGGTATCGCGGGCGAATTGAGGTGTGGTGCAAGTGAGTTCGAGTGGCGCGCAGGCCAATGGAGCGGCGGAGCTCGGCGCTGACGGGCTCAGTGCCGCGCGGCGGGCCATCGCGTCCGCGCGCAGCGTCGTGGTGAAGATCGGGTCGTCGGCGCTGACCAGCCTGGAAGGCGGTCTGGACACCGGCCGCCTGGACCAGCTGGCCGACGCGGTCGAGGGCCGCATGCGGGCGGGTTCGGATCTGGTGGTGGTGTCCTCGGGCGCCATCGGCGCGGGCATGGCCCCGCTCGGATTGTCCAAGCGGCCCAAGGATCTCGCCACCAAGCAGGCCGCCGCGAGTGTGGGTCAGCTGGCGCTGGCGCACGCGTGGGGGACATCGTTCGCCCGCTACGACCGGGTGGTCGGGCAGGTGTTGTTGAGCGCGGGCGACTTCGGCCGCCGCGAGCCGCACCGCAATGCGCAGCGGACCCTGGACCGGCTGCGGTCGCTGCACGCCATCGCCGTGGTGAACGAGAACGATACTGTCGCAACGGAAGAGATCCGGTTCGGCGACAACGACCGGCTCGCGGCGCTGGTCGCGCACCTGGTGGGCGCGGACGCGCTGATCCTGCTGTCGGATGTGGACGGCCTCTACGACGGTGATCCGCGCAAGGGTTCGGCGAACTTCATTCCCGAGGTGCGCAGTAGCGCGGATCTGGACGGCGTGATCGCCGGTTCGGGTGGTGCGCTGGGTACCGGGGGTATGGCGTCGAAGTTGTCCGCCGCCCGGCTGGCCGCCGACGCCGGCGTGCCCGTGCTGCTGGCCGCCGCGTCGGACGCGGCGGCGGCATTATCGGGTGCGACGGTGGGCACGGCCTTCGCGGCGCGCCCGGTTCGGTTGTCGGCCCGCAAGTTCTGGGTCCGGCACGCCGCCGACGCGCGGGGTGCGGTGCATCTGGACGCGGGTGCGGTGGCGGCGGTGGCCGAGCGTCGCCATTCCCTGCTGGCCGCGGGGATCACCGAGGTGACGGGGCATTTCTTCGGTGGTGACGTGATCGATCTGATCGCTCCGGACGGCGGGCTGGTGGCTCGTGGCGTGGCGGCCTATGACAGCGATGAGTTGCAGACGATGAAAGGCCGTTCCACGGCCGTGCTGCCCGACAGCATGCAGCGCCCGGTCGTGCATGCCGACGATCTGGTGAAGGTTTAGTCGAGCGCCGGTTACGGGTGAATTGCGCTGGGGGAGAGGGCAAGTAACCGTACAGACTGGGCGGTCGTTCTCCTACTGGAGGGGCAGTGGGAGGGCGGGGGAAGGGCGGTGGGCGGGACCGGCGATCGGTTCATGCTGGAGGTGCACCCGGTGCCGCATCGAGATGTGCCCTTCGCCGATAGCGGTTGCCCGGATCCGGCGCGGTCCGCCCTTGCCGCGCCGGGCTCGCGGTCCGGCGGCCGCCCGCGGCTCCGGGTGCGCCCGCAGCGCCCGTGGAGGTAGGTATGTACGTACCCCAACCTGATAGCACCCAGTTGTGGCGGGCGAGCGGCCGTGACACCAGATACGACTACCCGCTGCTGCCCGACTGGCACGAACTGCTGGCCGCCTTCTGCGGTCACATCGGGGATCAGCCCGAGGACCACCCGGTCACCCGCTGGTCCCGCGCGCTGGCCGAACTGCATCTGCAGCGACGCCGGGTCCGCTCCGGCGATGTGGGCGGAATCGACGAGCTACGCGCTCAGCTGGTGACGTTCATCGACGAGTGGGTGGCGAGCCGAGCGCTGCGGAGGGGTGCAGCGCGGGCCGAATCCCTGGGGGCCGTGGTGGATGCGATGGCGGCCGCGCACGTGCGCGCCGTGCATCTGCTCAGGACGGCCGAGAATGTGTCGGACGAACAGGTGCACGCCGCCTGGTTCCTGCTGGCGCAGATGGCGGACGGCTGGACCGATCGGGCCGCAGGGGTTGTCGGCCCGCGGATCCGCCGTACCGCCTGAAACGCCACCGGATCCGGGCGGTAGGAGGTAGCCCGCGGTGGGCGTGTGGATTGCGCCGCACACGCCCCGCGGGCGCCTCGTTCACACCGTCGGACGGGCCTCGATGACACAGTCCGGGGCGGCGGTCGTGGTGACCCCGGTGAGCACGAAACCGCTGCGGGACAGCAGGTTTCCGAATTCGTTCTGGGTCCGTTCCCGGCCGCCGCGGGTCTGGATCAGCATCTCCAGGTCGATGACCTTGCCCGGGTGCGGGCGGTGGTGCTCGGGCATCACCATCTCGATGATCAGCAGCCGCGCTTCGGTTTCCATGGCGGTGCGCACGGTGCGCAGGATGCGCTCGGCGTCGGCGTCGTTCCAGTCGTGGATGATGTGCTTGAGCAGATACGCGTCCGCGCCCTTGGGTACGACGTCGAAGAAGCTGCCGGGTTCGACGGTGAGGCGGCCGGCGAGCCCGGGGCCGAGCAGCTGCTCCTCGAGGCCCTCGGCCACCCGCGGCAGGTCGAACACGGTGCCGCGCATGGACGGATGGCGTTGCAGGATGTCGACGAGCAGGCTGCCGCGGCCGCCGCCGACGTCCACGATCGAGCCGAAGCGGCCGAAGTCGAAGGCCGCGTGGAGCGGTTCGGTGGCGAGGCTGCCGACGCTGGTCATGGCCCGGTCGAAGACCTGCCCGACCTCGGGGTGCTGTTCGGCGAACTCGAAGAACTCCATGCCCTCCAGCTCCGGCCACAGCGACCCGCCGGCGCGGACCGAGGTGGCCAGATGCGTCCAGTGCTTGCGATGCAGTTCGGAGCCGAAGAAGACGAACAGATCGCGCAGCGACACGTCGGCATCGGTGCGCAGCCCCTGCGAGACGCCGGTCAGCCGGTAGGTCCCGTCGCGGTGCTGCTCGAAGACACCCCAGCTGATCAGCAGGCGCAGCAGCCGGCGCAGTGCGTCCTCGTCCACGTTCAGGGTGCGCGCCAGCTCGGCGGCCGATTTGGGGCCGTCGGCCAGCACGTCGGCGATGCCGAGCTCGGCCGCCGCGCAGATGGCCTGGGAGACGTATCCGGCCGTCCCCAGCTCCAAGAGGGCGATGTGGCCGGGGACCAGCCGCCGGTGCAGGACGGCCAGACCGTCGCGCAACCAGGTGGCGGCGCGCAGGAGCGGCAACGGTGGAATCTTGGGTGATGCGGACGCCATGCTGAACTCCCCGGGATCGTTCGGCGACTGCGGGATTCGCCCGATCCTACGCGCCGAGCCCCTGGTGGTCCGCGGTTTCCGCGACTACCCGGCAACCCGCGCGGGATCGCCGGAGGTCGCTCGGCGTGGCGCGGGCGGCTCCCGCGGTCAGGAAACCGTGAAGGCGGGCGCGTTCTCGCGGGCCCACTGGGCGAAGGTGCGGGCGGGGACGCCGAGCAGGGTCTCGGTGGTGTCGGCCGGGGCTTCGGGCGTGTCGGTGGTGATGGCCCAGATGTTCAGCAGGGCGCTCACGATGTAGGGCGGCATGGTGCGCGACATCTGCGCCTCGGCCTCGGCCGGGGTGACGGTGGTGATCGGGATGTCGCGGCCGAGGGCCGCGGCGAGGTGGCCGATCTGCGCGCGGAAGCTGATCGCCTCCGGTCCGGTGAGAGTGACCGTGCGGCCCCGCAACTCGCCGCCGGTCAGGGCGGCGACCGCGATGTCGGCGATATCGAGCGGATGGATCATGGCCAGTGCGGCGTCCGGGTACGCGTGCTCGATCGGCGTGCCGGACGAGATCGCCGCGATCCAGCCGAAGGCGTTGCTGTCGAAACCGCCGGGGCGCAGCACGGTGGTGACGAGATCCGCTGCGGCGAGGGCGTTTTCGACGGCGAGGTGGTTCGCGCCGATGGGGTTGTCGGCGGCGTTCGGATCGTCGACCGCGGAGGAGGACAGCAGCACGACGTGCTCCACCCCGGCGGCCGCGGCGGCCCGCGCGAAGGTGTCCGCCGCGGCGGGGTCGGCGTAGAGGAAGACCTGGCGCACGTCTTTCAGTGCGGCGGTGAGGCTTTCGAGATCATCGGGCAGGGCGACGGCGTCGACCCCCGCGGGGAGGTCGAGGGCCGAGGGGTCCTTGCTGGCCGCGCGGACCGGGAGGCCGCGGGCGTGCAGGGAGGTGAGGACGGCGCGGCCGATCTGGCCGCGAGCGCCGGTGACGAGAATGGTCATGAAATGCATGCTGTCATGCACACAGTTGCTAGTCAACACATATGTTCCGATGTGCATGCAGATGCTGATGGGCATGCAGATACGATGTGGTGATGACGACGGACGACCGCACCCCCGACGAGCTGCTGGATGCCATCGGCCCGGCCTTCGGCAAGCTCCGCCGCGGCGTCCTGCAGCAGGTCGAGAACCCGATCAGCGCCAAGGACTCCACCCGTGCGCTGGTGCTGGGTCTGGTCCTGGGCTGCGGGCAGGACGAGCCGGGGGAGATGACGGTCGGCGGTATCGCCGCGGCCATGTGCGTGGATCCGTCGGTGGCGAGTCGCATGGTCACCGACAACATCAAGGCGGGCTACCTGCTGCGCGTCCCCTCACAGCTGGACGGCCGCCGCGCCGTCCTCGAACTCAGCCCCGAGGGCCTGGAGTTCATGACCCGCTTCCGCGGGCAGCAGCGCGCCGCCTTCGAATACATCACGGCCGAGTGGCCGGAACAGGACCGCCTCGACTTCGCGCGCCTCATGCTGCGCTACGTCGACGCCATCGAGAACCTCGAGAACCGGCGGCTCACCCCCGACGCCTGAGCGCGTCAGGGTCCGGAGGTTCCCCCATAGGTGGCGGCCTTGCCGTCCGGGTCATGGTCCGGGCCGTAGTCGACGGCGGAATGCTCCCAGTCGACCTCCTCGATCCACTGCGCCGGCTCGGGCGGCAGCTTGCGCCAGCGCGCCCGCGGATCGTTGGCCTCGTCCCCGCCGTTCCCCGTACTCATGCTCTCTCCCTTCCCCGTTCGACGGTACGCCCGAAGGTCAGGAAGGGGTGGCCAATGCGAAGGGGAGGACGGCGTCGGCTCCGGCGGCACGGAGTTGGCGGGCGGCCATGGTGAAGGTCCAGCCGGTGTCGGTGAGGGCGTCGACCAGCAGGATGGGGCCGTCGACCGCGGTGAGATCCGGTGTCTCCCAGGCATTGTGGAGGGCGGCGACCCGGTGGGCGGAGTTGGCGGCGGAGACCGGGGGCAGGTCGGGGCGCAGCGCGAGGACGCCGAGATCCTGGAGGCGGCCGATCTCGGCGAGGCGGGCGGCCAGGGATCGGGTCAGCAGGGGGCGGGCGCCGGAGTCGAGGGCCAGGACGGCGGTCGGGCGCTGGGCCCAATCCCATTCGCGCAGTACGGTGGTGCAGGCGCGGAAGACCTCGTCGGGGACGGGGGCGTCGGGGCCGTCGAGGAGCGGGCGCAGGCGCTGGCCCCAGCCGAGATTGCTGAGGCGGCCCAGGACGCGACCGATCTCGGGGCCGTCGGTGATCTTGCCGGACAAGGAGATTCCGAGTTTGGCCAGGCCGGTGGGCCACTGCTTGCGGGGCGCCAGGTCGATGCCGGGCCGGTCCAGGCGGGTGCGGATGTCGGCCAGGTCGGAGACGTCGACCGCCGTGTCCTGGGTGGCGCCCGTGCAGTTGTCGCAGCGCCCGCAGTGGGTGCCGAGCACCAGGCCCGGATCGTCGAGTTGGCTGCGCAGGAACGTCATCCGGCACTGGCCGGTGGACTGGTAGTCGATCATGGCCTGCTGCTCGGCCTCGCGGGCGACGCTGAGACGCTCGTAGCGTTCGGTGTCGTAGACCCACGGTTCGCCGGTGCCGAGCCAGCCGCCGCGTACCCGGCGGACCGCGCCGTCCACGTCCAGCACCTTGAGCACCATCTCGAGGCGTGAGCGATTGAGCTCCACCAATGGTTCCAGTGCGGCGGTGGACAGCGGCCGCTCGGTGTCGAGGGCGGCCAGCACCGAGCGCACGATGTGCTCGCGCGGGAAGGCCACCGAGGCGAAGTAGCTCCAGATCTGGCGGTCCTCGTGACCGGGCAGCAGTACCACCTCGGCCCGTTCGGTGCCGCGGCCCGCACGGCCCACCTGCTGGTAGTAGGAGATGGGGGAGGAGGGCGCGCCCAGGTGCACCACGAAGCCGAGATCGGGCTTGTCGAAACCCATTCCGAGTGCGGAGGTCGCGATGAGCGCCTTCACCTCGTTGTTCAGCAGGGCGGCCTCGAGCGCCTCGCGTTCGGTGGGGTCGGTCTGCCCGGTGTAGGCGGCGACATGGTGCCCGTGCGAGTTGAGCACGTCGGCGAGGTCGTGGGCCGCGGCGACGGTGAGCGCGTAGACGATGCCCGAGCCGGGCAGTTCGTGCAGTCGCTTGCTGAGCCAGGCCGTGCGCCGCACCGCGTCCGGAATCGTCACCACCGACAGGTGCAGCGATTCCCGGTCCAGGCTGCCGCGCAGGACCAAGGTGTCGGTGCCGATCTGGGTGGCCACATCGGTGACCACACGGTCGTTGGCGGTGGCCGTGGTGGCCAGCACCGGCACCTCCGAGCCGAGATCGGCTATGAGCGTGCGGATCCGGCGGTAGTCCGGCCGGAAGTCGTGCCCCCAGTCCGATACGCAGTGCGCCTCGTCGATCACCACCAGTCCGGCGTCGGCGGCCAGTTTGGGCAGCACCGAATCCCGGAAGTCCGGGTTGTTCAACCGTTCCGGGCTGACCAGCAGCACGTCGACGTCACCGGCGGCCACCCGCGCGTGGATCTCGTCCCATTCGGTGACATTGCCCGAATTGATGGTCGCCGCAACGACTCCCGCGCGCTCGGCCGACGACACCTGGTTGCGCATCAGCGCCAGTAGCGGCGACACGATCACCGTCGGCCCCCGTCCCTGGGCGCGCAACAGCTTCGCGGAGATGAAGTAGACGGCGGATTTACCCCACCCGGTGCGTTGCACCACCAGCGCCCGCCGCCGTTGCACCACCAGCGCCTCGATCGCGACCCACTGGTCTTCCCGCAACCGCGCCGCCGGTCCGGCCAACTCCCGCAGCAGCCGTTCCGCATCCTCGCGCAAGCCACCCCCGCCGGGCTGCGCGGCGGCGTCGACGAGTTCGAGGTCGGAGACGTTCGGGTCGGCTGAGGTCACGCCGACCATCGTGCCTCACCGCACCGACACCCCACGCCCGCCGTCCGATTCTTCGACCGACTTCGCACCCTCGAGCCACGTCCGGCCGCCGGGCGCGGGCTCGGCCGGCCGGCCGAGCACCGGTCCGCGACCTAGCTGATAGCCGGTCGGGGAGTGCGAGCGGCAGCCCCGGGAAACTCGGCCGCCCGCGCGCCGCGTGAATCAGGCCCGGCGCGCGTCCGCGCACTGTGGAAGGTGGCCTCGAAACAGGATTCCTACCCGGTCCTCCCGGCGCTGCCGTTCCGCCCGCTGCGCAGATCCACCGGCGGCGGCTCAGACGGTGTCGGCCAGGTGCGCGGCGACCAAGGCGCCGACCAATCGGTCGAGGGGCAGCCAGGGGAAGCTGGGCCGGTCCTGGCGCAGTGTGATGAGGCCGTGCATGCCCGCCCACAGGCATTGGGCGGTGGCGGTGGCGGCGGAGTCGGGTACGCCGGCGGCGGCCGCGGTGCCGACCAGCAGGTCCATGGTGGGCAGGCCGGGGAGCTACCCCTCGGTGGGTTCCCAGCCTGGGGTGCCGGCGGTGCCGAACAGCACGCGGTAGTGGCCCGGGTGGGTGACGCCATGCTCACCGTGACCCGCGTCGTCCACGCCAGCGCCCTCCTGGATTTCGGAGGAGCGCGCATCCTCACCGACCCCTGGCTGTCGGAGACCCGCTTCTACCGCCCGGGCGAGCCGCGCGCCTTCGCGACCGCCGCCGACCCGCCGGAGCTCTCCGTCGTGATCAGTCACGGCCACTGCGACCTCGACGCCCTGGTGAGGTATCCCGACAAGTCGGTGCCGTTCGCGGTGGTGCCCGGCCTGGCCGACACGGTGCACGCCGCAGGCTTTCCGAACGTGGTCGAGTTGGCCCCTTGGTGGAGCACACATCTCGGCCCGGTCGAGGTGACCGCCGCCCCGGCCAGCCACGGCGTCCCCGAGGTGACCTTCGTGCTGCGCGCCGACGGCCACACCGTCTTCCTTCTTCGGCGCGGAGGCTTTGCTCGTGTGAGACACCGCCGGAACCCGCCTTGATTGCGGTGCCGTCAAGATCGCGCGGAATCCGCTGCGCGGACGGACAATAGGGTTCCGGGCACGAAGGGCGTCCGGGGGCGCGCAGGGAGACGCACATGCCGGAGAAGTTTCCGTCGCCCGCGGGGTGGACTCCGCCCGGGGCGCAGTTCCGTAGCAGCAGCACGGTGTCGCGGACGGTGGCCGGCACGCTGGCGGGGTTGCTGATCACCCCCGTCGGGATCGCGCTGGCCGCCCGCGGCGCGGCCGGGACCAGACAGTGGGCGATCCTGGGGGATTTCGCCGACCGCGTCGGCTCGACCTTCCAGATCCTGCTGGCCGCAGCGTTTTTCCTGGTGGTGGCGGCGCTGGCCGCCTACTCCCCGGCGGGCACCATCGTGGCCGGGCTGGTGTGGGGAGTGTTGCCCGGGATCATCCATTTCATCTTCCCGGACGACACCTTTCGACTGATCGGCGATCTACCCCTGTCGGATGAAATGCATGTCGCGCTGTATCAGTGGTTGCAGACCGGATTCCCGCTCATCGTGGGCATCCTGCTGGTGGGCGCGGGCGTAGCGGCGACGTTCCGCCGCCGCTGACCCGGCTCACCCCTTCACGCACAGCACCTGCCGCAGCGTGGCGACCACGTCCACCAGATCGGCCTGGGCCGCGATGACCTGGTCGATGTCCTTGTACGCCGCGGGGATCTCGTCGATCACCCCGGCGTCCTTGCGGGACTCGACGCCCTCGGTCTGCTTCACCAGGTCGGCCACGGTGAACTGCTTCTTGGCCGCGTTGCGGCTCATCCGCCGTCCCGCCCCGTGCGACGCCGACTGGAACGAGGCCGGATTTCCCTTGCCCCGAACCACATACGACCGCGTCCCCATGGAGCCGGGAATCAGCGCGAGGTCGCCCGCGCCGGCCCGGACGGCGCCCTTGCGGGTGACCAACATGGGGATCCCGTCGATGATCTCCTCCGCCACGTAGTTGTGGTGGCAGGAGATGGGCTCGTCGAAACGCACTGTCAGACCGTCGAATTCATCGCGCACGGCCTTGCAGACCAGTGCCAGGATGACGGCCCGGTTGCGGGCCGCGTACTCCTGGGCCCAGGTCAGGTCGCGCCGGTAGGCATCCATTTCCGGCGTGCCGGAGAGGAATACGGACAGGTCGCGGTGCGGAAGGTCCTGGTTGTGCGGCAGTTCGCGGGCGACGGCCATGTGCCGCTGCGCGATCTCGTTGCCGATATTGCGACTTCCGGAGTGCAGCAGGATCCACACGCGGTCCTCGGTGTCGACGCACAGTTCCTGGAAGTGGTTGCCGCCGCCGAGGGTGCCCATCTGGTTGTGGGCCTTGGCTTCCCGGGGCCGCACGATCGGATCCAGCGTGTCGAAGCCCTTCCAGAACCGTTCCCACCCCGCGCGCATGGTGGTGCCCGCGGCGCGCTGGCCGAAGACCTCGGCGTTCAGGCGGTTCACGTCGACCGGTTCGCGGTGCGCCGCGAAGCCGACCGGCAGCGCCGCCTCGATGCGGGAGCGCAGCGTGTGCAGGTTGTCGGGCAGGTCGGACGCGGTGAGCGAGGTGAGTACCGCTTCCATGCCGCACCCGATGTCCACGCCGACGGCCGCGGGGGCGACCGCGTCCCGCATGGCGATGACCGATCCGACCGTCGCGCCCTTGCCCAGGTGCACGTCCGGCATCACGCGGACGCCGTACACCCATTTCAGTTGCGAGATATCGCGCAGCTGCTGGAGCGCGGCCGCGCCGACCTCGTGCTCGTGGGCCCACATGAGCGTCTGCGCTCGGGTACCGCGCAGCTCGACGGGAAACATCGGACAGTCCTTTCCTTCGACTGCCTTTCACGGTAGGTCCACCGCCCGTCCCGGCGCACCGCATTATTTCGCGGTCAGGGTTCGACGAAGTCGGCGGTGAGGCTGCACAGCTTCCAGGAGCCGTCGCGCCGGACCATGGCGCCGGTGTAGTCGACGTCCTTGAAGTAGTGCCGGTATTTCTCGGGCACGTTGGTGAAGGTCTCGTGGAATGCGAAGGTGGCGGAGTCGGGGCCGGATTGGGTGACGCCGGTGACGGTATTGGTGTAACCGGCATTGCGTATTTCCGGGCCCAGGGTTTTGTCGTATTGGGGGGTGTATTGGAAGATTATTTCGTCGATGGCGTCGGCGTTCTCGGGGCAGACCAGGGAGCGGAATCCTTCCCAGTCGCGGGCATTGGAGGTGGCGGTGACGGCTGTGGCGGCTTTCACCAATTCCGGGTCGAGGGTGGCGGGGTCGCCGGGTTCGACGGTGCGGTCGGGGGCGTTGAATACCGCGGGCGCGGGCAGCGGTTTGTAACTGGCGGCGGTGAGGTGCTTTTCCAGTGCGCGCCGCCAGTTCCCGTCGTCGATCATCATGCGGATGATCGAGGTGATGCGGCCCTGCAATTCGATGTCGCCCTTGCGCACTCCGACGCCGTAGCGTTCGCGGGTGAACCGGTGGCCGGAGAGCCGCAGCGTGCCGGGGTGTTCGTCGGCGTAGCCGGCGAGGATGACGTCGTCGGTGGTGACGGCGTCGACGGTGCCGCCGATCAGGTCGGCCACGCACTGCGGGTAGCTGTCCCGGGTGGTGAGGCGGACGAATCGGGCGAAGCTGCGGCGGATCTTGTCGGCGGCGGTGGAGCCCTCGGCGGTGCAGACGGTGCGGCCGTCGAGGTCCTCGGGCTGGTCGATGGCGCGTTCGCTCTGCCGGACCAGCAGGTCCTGGCCGGCCAGCAGGTAAGGCCCGGCGAAGGAGACCAGCTGCTGGCGGGCGGCGGTGATGGAGTACGAGGCGACGACGAAATCGACGGTGCCGGAGTTCAGGAGGGTTTCGCGTTGGTCGGTGCGGGCCTCGCGCCAGGTGATGTGCTCGGGCGTGACGCCCAGCTTCCCGGCGATATAGGTCGCGACGTCGACGTCGAACCCGAGCGGTCTGCCGTCGCTGCCCTTGACCGAAAGCCCGGGTTGATCGAATGTGATGCCGATGGTGAGCGTTCGCGGGGGCGGCGGTGGCGGCGCGTCGGATTTCGGATTATTGCCGCAGGCTGCCAGGGCTAGACAGGCGGTGACGGCGACGGCGCGGATCGCACGCTTCATCGAATCTGATCTCCTGGTGTCAGCTCCGGCGGCAATTGGTCAGCACATGGAGCATCCAAGCATCAGAGGCGCGGAAACACGCGGAGTTTGCGGAACCATGGGCGCGATTCGCCCATGGTTCAGTTTATTCCGCAATATTTCAGCGACCATTGCTTCGCGATTGCGAGCGGGTGATCAGGATGCCCAGGGCAGGCGAGCGGGTGGCCGCGCGCCGAAGGTGTCGTGGACCACCCGGCAGGCTGTCGGGATCCGGTCGACATCCTGATCGGTCAGAGCCGCGTGGAGCGAGAAGCGCACGTATGTACTCGCAGGTCAGTGATTCGCGCGCAATCCATCCGCGATCACGGCGAAGGTGCGCTCGCGTAATCCGGGTGCGGCTCCGGCCTCGTGGACGGCGAGGAACACGCCCTTGATGATGGTCAGCAGATCGTCGACGCTGATTTCGGGCCGCACGGCTCCGGCGTCCTGGGCGCGGGAGAGCAGGATCCCCAGTGCCTCTTTCAGATCGTGGGACACCGTGCGCGGATACTCGCCGCCGCCGGAGCGCAGCGCGTCGGCCAGATCTCGTTTGACCCCGCCCTCGAGCACCATCATCGCCAGGAACTCGAAGAACACCGCGCCGGGATCCTCGGCCGCGGTCAGTGCGCGCGCGTGCGCGGTGATCTTCTCGACCTGATCGAGGATGGCGGCCTCGAAAAGCGCTTCCTTGGTGGGGAAGTGGCGATACACCGTGCCCGCCCCGACGCCCGCCCGCCGCGCGATCTCGTCGAGCGGCACCGAGATGCCCTCGGCGGCAAAGGCTTCCTGGGCCGCGGCCAGGACCCGCTCGCGATTGCGGCGGGCGTCGGCGCGCAGGGGTCTGTCCGTCACGTCCGACAGCCTACCCAGCTGTTGACAAGCGGGGCGCACGCCCCGATTATTAAGCGGGTCCATCGTTCCGCTTAGGAGGCATTCATGACCACTTCCCTCGAAACCCCTCGTGACCTCGTGATTCGACTCTTCGACACGCTGCCCGCGCGCGATGCGGACCGGTTCGCCGCGCTGCTCGCCCCGGATGTCGTGTTCGAGATGCCGTTCCTGCTGCCGGGTGAGCCGTCCCGGATCGAGGGCCGCGAGCAGATCCGCGAATACCTCGCGCAGCGGTGGTCGGGCATGCCCGGCATTCAGATCCACGGCATCCGCCCGGTCATTCACGAGACCGCCGATCCGACGACGTTCATCACCGAGATCGATGTCGACGTCACCCGCCCCGGGACCGGCCGCGCGTGGGCGCGGACCTCGGTCAATGTGATCCGGGTCGAGAACGGCCAGGTCACGCTGTTCCGCGACTACATGGACACCGGCCGGATCGTTGCCATGCGGGCGTCGCGGGAGTGATGTGACGCCAATTACCCACCGGATCGTCGACGAACAGTTAGTGCATTAACTATTCTTGCCCTAACGAAGACGAGCGAGGAGGGCGGAACGGTGGAGGTCGACGACCCGCTGCGGCTGGACCGGCAGGTGTGTTTCGCGCTGGCGGTGGCGAACCGGTCGGTGCTGGCGGTGTATCGCCCGCTGCTGGAGCCGATGGGCCTGACGCATCCGCAGTATCTGGTGATGCTGGCGCTGTGGGGTGAGGCGCCGATGTCGGTCAAGGACATCGGCGAGGCCATTCAGCTCGACTCGCCCACGCTGTCGCCGCTGCTCAAGCGGCTGGAGGCGGCGGGGCTCATCACCCGGCGGCGCGACAGCCACGACGAACGCAACCTGGTCGTGGATCTGACCGGCGCGGGACGCGAACTGCGCACCGAGGCGGAGAAGATCCCCCCGGCCGTGGTGGCGCGGCTCGGGGTGAGCCTGGCGGATCTCGAGGAACTGCGTGATGTGCTGAACCGGGTGAATGCCGCGGCGCGGCAGTCGGTTTCGGCGGAGACCGAGCGCGCCGGATCGACGAAGGGACACCGGAAATGAAGCGCCCCAACCCTGTTCAGTGGCTGGCCTACTCCTTCGGCAGGGTGCTGCCGGACGACCTGCGCGAGTGGGTGCGCAACGACCTCACCGGTTCGTGGGCGGTGCCCCGGCACATCGTGCGCCAGCTGGTGCCGCTGCTGCCGGTGTTCGCGCTGGCGTTCCTGCTGCCGGGCGAGCTGTGGCTACAGCTTTTGGTGATCCTGCTCGGCCTGCTGCTGGCGCTGTTCTACATCGTGGCCTACATGCCGATGAACCGTGCCCACCGATTGGTGAAGCACGGCTTCCCGGAGGATCTGGAGAGCCCGGCGCGGGCCGCACGGCGTGCCGCCGAGCGCGCGGCCTACGAGGCCCAGTACCCACACTGAGCCTCGCCACGCACGGTGTGCCGCCGCGAAAGCTGTTGTTACCGAACGTTGGCGGTACAGGCGCTGGTGGCGACGCGGGCGGCGCGCGGCTGGGCGCTGCCCAGGTCGGGGAACGGGGGAGCGCTCTGGCCCAGCCCGGCGACCGCGTTCTGTTCGGCTTCGGCGAGGCTGGGTCCGACGGCCCAGCCCCAGGTGCCGTCCGCGCCCTGGGCGACCGCGCCGCAGCCGTCGGCGAAGCGCAGCACGATCTCGCAGTCGTAGCTGGCGCAGACGCGGATGGCGGCGGCGTCGGCGACGACCCGGTTCGCGTCGGTCCCGGTGACCGCGGTGTTCTTCAGCCGGGACAGCGCGAGGGTGCCGTAGTACTGGGGTGCGGCGTCGGCGCTGCCCGCCAGGGCCAGGCCCGACGTGGCTAGCGCCAGGGTTGATGTGGCCAAGGCCAGGGCCGCGCTGAGCGTGGCCGCTCCGGTGACCGGGGTGAGGCGTGCAACCGGCAAGTGAGTTCCTGACGTTTCAAACGGACGAACGCAGGTGATGCTAACCGGTCGGGCCGGGAACGAGCGGTGAAATTCAGACGACGGGCGTGCGCGCCAGTGCCCGGCGCAGAGCGGTGAACGCGGTCGCGTTGGCGCTCTGGGTTTCTCGCAGATGGAAGGCCATCGACATGAACCCGTGCACGGTGCCGTTCCAGCGGAGGATCTCGGTCTCCACCCCGGCCTCGCGCAGCCGCTGCCCGTAGGCCTCGCCCTCGTCGCGCAGCGGATCGAATTCCGCGGTGGCGATGTGCGCGGGCGGCAGCCCGGTGAGGTCGGCGATGGTGGGATTGGCGTAGGGATCGGACTTCTCGGCATCGGAGAACAGGTACTGCTCCCAGTACCACCGGATGTGCGCCGCGGTGGTGAAGTAGCCCTCCGCGTTCTCGGTGTGCGACGGCCGATCACAGGCCGGATCCAGCATCGGGTACATGAGCAGCTGGAACGCGAGGTCGGGTCCGCCATTGTCGCGCGCGGCGATGGCGGCGACGGTGGCCAGATTGCCGCCCGCGCTGTCCCCGGCCACCGCGATCCGGCCGGGGTCCCCGCCCAGGGCCTCGGCGTGCTCCGCGACCCAGCGCAGCACCGTGTAGGCGTCGTCGGCCGCCGCCGGGAAGCGGGCGTCCGGAGCACGGCGGTAGTCCACCGACACCACGATCACCCCGGCCTCGTTGGCCATGGTGCGGCAGAAGCGGTCGTGGGAGTCCAAGCCGCACAGTACGAATCCGCCGCCGTGGTAGAAGACCACGATGGCCGGAGCGGGTTCGGCGTCCAGCGGCCGGTACACCCGCACCGGCACCTCGGGCGCGCCGGGCGGGCCGGGCACCGCGCGATCCTCCACTCCCGCAACGGGAATGGGTTCGACCGGGGCGGGACGGCGGGCGGCCAGGAAGGCCCGTGCTTCGGTGGCGTCGAACACCTCGGTGCCCAACGCCGGGAACGCCGCGGTGGCGGCGTCGACGAAGGTCTGCCATTCGGGGGACAGGGTCATTACGGGCCTTCCTGAATCGCGCTGTGTCACTGCGGGGTTCGCGGAATTACATGCCGCGCGGGATGAACTTGCCCGCGGCCAGACCGCCGTCCACGGACACCTCCGCACCCGTGATGTAGGCCGAGGCGTCGGAGGCGAGGAAGGCGACCAGTTCGGCGACCTCCTCGGGCAGGCCGGTGCGCTCGAGCGGCAGGGTCGGGAAGCTGCCGGGGCCGGTGGTCAGGTAGGGGACCATGGGAGTGGCGATGGGGCCGGGGTACACCGAGTTGACCCGGATCTGGGACAGGCCCAGCTCCAGGGCGGCGACCTTGGACAGGCCGCGCAGACCCCACTTGGAGGAGCCGTAGGCGGAGTGGTTCATCAGGCCCTCGAGCCCGGACTGCGAGGAGATGTTCACGATGGAGCCGCCGCCGTTGGCGGTCATGGCCGGCAGCACCGCCTTGATGCCGCGGAAGGCGCCGACCAGGTTGACCGTCAGGATCCGTTCCAGCTCTTCGGGAGTGGTCTCGGCGATCGGCTTCATGGTGTAGATGGCGGCATTGTTCACCAGCACGTCCAGCTTGCCGAAGGTGTCGACGGCCACCGCGACGGCGGCGTCCCAGCTCTCGGAGTCGGTGACGTCGTGGCGCACGAAACGGGCGTTCTCGCCGAGGGATTCGGCGAGTTCCTTGCCCTCGGTCTCGAGCACATCGGTGATGACCACCTTCGCGCCGCGCTCGACGAACAGCTTGGCCTCGGCCGCGCCCTGGCCGCGCGCGGCTCCGGTGATCAGGGCGACTTTGCCTGTCAGATCAGCCATTTCGGTTTCCTTCTCTGTCTGAGTTGCGACGGTGCTACTTGTTGCGGAAGTGGGGGATGACCTTCTCCCCCCACTGGCGGATGGTTTCCAGGCACGCCTCCTGGGGCACGGTGCCCATCTGGATGAGGCACAGGATCTCGTCGGCCCCGGCGTCGCGCAGCCGCTCGACGTAGGCGATGGCGTCCTCGGCGGTGCCGTAGGCGTGCTCGGTATTGAAGATGGCCGTGGCCCCGGTCTTCACCGGGATCTTGGCTTCGTGCAGGTAGGCGACGTGCTCGTCGGCGACCTCGCGCATCTTGGCGAGTTCGTCCACGCCCGGGTTCACGGCTTCGTCGGGTACCGGGCCCGCGCCGTAGTAGTACTTGATGGACTGGGCGAAGAACCGTTGCCCGCGCGCGCCGATCTGGCGGGCCCGCTCGCGGTCGTCGAGCACGATGGTCGGGCACAGCGCCGCGAAGTGGTCGTTGACGACGGTGGACACGAGGCGTTCGCCGGTGCGGGCCGCGATGGCGTCGTCGTAGATGCGGCGCAGTTCGGCGATCTCCTCGATGCCCGCGAAACCCAGGACCAGCGCGCCGATCCCGTACTCGGCCGCCAGTTTCAGCGTGTCCTTCTTGGTGCAGGCCATGAACAGCGGGGGATGGGGACGTTGCACTGGCCGCGGCAGCAGGTGGTGCGGGCCGATGTCGAGCAGTTCGCCGTGGTATTCGAATTCGCCCTCGGGGTCCTGCCAGGCGGCGGCGATCATCCGCAGCGATTCCTCGACCTCCTGGTAGGTGCGGTCGGGATCGACTCCGCACATGGAGGTTTCGACGGCGGTCGCGCCGCGGCCCGCGCCCAGGTTCAGGCGGCCGCCCGACAGCACGTCGAGCATGGCGGCGCGTTCGGCCGCGCGGACGGGGTGATTGAAGTTGAACGGCATGCAGACCACGCCGTGCCCGATCCGGATCCGCCGCGTCTGCGCGGCCACCCAGGTCAGGAAGATCTCCGGCGCGCTCATGTGCGCGTACCACTTGAGTCCGTGGTGTTCGACGGCCCAGACGGTGTCGAAGCCGACCTCGTCGGCCAGCACGGCCTGCTCGACGCAGTCGCGCAGCACCTGGGCTTCGTGGGCGGCGGTGGGATCGGTCATCTGCGCTTCGAAGATCATCGAGAACTTCATCCGGGGCTCCTTGCGCGCGCTGACTCACCCGTCCGGGCGTTTATGCCTAAACGAAATACAACTGCACCCATAGCCTCAGGTCATGAGGTTGTCTCAGTGGCCGGGACCACACCGTGCCGGTGTTCCGCATCCGGACTTAGCGTCGGTTGAACAGCAGCGGAAGGACGGGATCAGGTGGGACAGCTGGACGGCAAGGTAGCGCTGGTGACCGGCGGCGCCCGGGGCATGGGAGCGGAGCATGTGCGCCGTTTCGTGGCCGAGGGTGCCAAGGTCGTATTCGGCGACGTACTCGACGACGAGGGCAAGGCCCTGGCCGCCGAGCTGGGTGCCGCCGTCCATTACGTGCATCACGATGTCACCAGTGAAAGCGACTGGCAGGCAGCGGTTTCCGCGGCCGTCGCCACGTTCGGCAAGCTGGACGTGCTGGTCAACAATGCCGGGATCCTGCGGTTCAAGCGCATCCTGGAGATGAGCCTGGACGAGTTCAACGTCATCATGAACATCAACGTCACGGGCGCTTTCCTCGGCATCAAGACCGCCGCGCCCGCCCTGATCGAGGCCGGTGGCGGGTCCATCGTGAACGTGTCCTCGGTCGAGGGCTTCGTCGGTGCGGCCGGTCTGTCGGCCTACAGCGCGAGCAAGTTCGCGCTGCGCGGTCTCACCAAGTCCGCCGCCCGGGAACTGGGGCACTCGGGTATCCGGGTGAACTCGATCCATCCCGGCGGCATCGCCACCCCCATGACCGCGTCCGTGGCGGGCGCGTCCGGGGTGGACGGCAACTCCTTCTTCTCCGAATTGCCCATTCCGCGCTGGGGTCAGCCGGTCGAGGTCTCCGAGGTGGCGTTGTTCCTGGCCTCGGACGCCTCGAGCTATTGCACCGGAGGCGAATTCGTCGTCGACGGCGGCATGCTGACCAGCTGCGGCTACTAAGGAACGAGATTCATGGAATTCGAATTCGACGTCGTTGTGGTGGGTTCCGGCGCGGCCGGCATGACCGCCGCGCTGACCGCCGCCTACCGGGGCCTGTCGGTCACCCTGATCGAGAAGAGCAGCCTGTTCGGCGGCTCCACCGCGCGCTCGGGCGGCGGCATCTGGGTGCCGAACAACCCGGTGCTGCAGGCCGCGGGTGTGCCCGACAGCCCGGAGATGGCCCGTACCTACCTGAAAGCCGTTGTCGGCGATCGGGTTCCGGAAGCCAAGCAGCGCGCGTTCCTGGAGCAGGGCCCGGAGATGTTCCGCTACATCGGCGCCCGCTCCAAGCACTGGGCGTTCGCCTACGACCGCGGTTACTCCGACTACCACCCCGAGTTCCCGGGCGGTCTGGCGCAGGGTCGCAGCATCGAGCCCAAGATCATCGACGGCCGTCTGCTCGGCGCGGATCTGGACAAGATCAACCGACCGACCATGTCCGCCCCCAAGGGCATCGCGATCACGGTCAAGGACTTCCACGACCTGAACATGATCGCCCGCACCTGGGCCGGCAAGAAGACCGCCATGAAGGTCGGCGCGCAGACCGCGCTCAATATGATCAAGGGCGCCAAGCCGCTCAGCCTGGGCAAGGCGCTCGCCGCCCGGCTGTGGCTGTCGCTGCGCGACGCGGGCGTGCCGGTGTGGCTGAACACCCCGCTCACCGACCTGGTCATCGAGGGCGGCACGGTGGTCGGCGTGCGCGCCGAGCACGAGGGCCGCACCGTCACCATCAAGGCCCGCCGCGGCGTGGTGCTGGCCGCGGGCGGCTTCGAGCACAACCTCGAGATGCGTGAGCAGTACATCGACGGTCCGCAGAACACCGGCTGGACCGTGGGCGCGACCGAGAACGTCGGTGAGGGCATCGTCGCGGGCCAGAAGGCCGGCGCGGCGGTCGATCTGATGGACGACGCCTGGTGGGGTCCCTCGGTGCGGAACCCCGACGGCCCGCCGTTCTTCATGCTGGCCGAGCGTTCGCAGCCGGGCGCGATCGTGGTCAACGCCAAGGGCGACCGCTTCGTCAACGAGTCCGCGCCGTACGTGAATGTCGTGCACACCATGTACGAGGAGGAGAAGAAGGTGCCGGGCAGCATCCCCGCGCACTTCATCTTCGACCAGAACTTTCGCGACCGGTACCTGTTCCTGGGCAACTTCCCCAAGCGGCCGCTGCCCCAGAAGTACTTCGACGCGGGCATCATCAAGCAGGCCGACACCCTGGCCGAGCTGGCCGACAAGCTGGGCATCCCGGCGAACAAGCTGGCCGCCACCGTGGAGCGCTTCAACGTCTTCGCCCGCAACGGCCGGGACGAGGACTACCAGCGTGGCGACTCGGCCTACGACCGCTACTACGGCGACCCGACCGTCAAGCCCAACCCGACCCTGGCCCCGCTCGAGCGCGGCCCGTTCTACGCGGTCGAGATGGTGCCGGGCGACCTGGGCACCAAGGGCGGCCTGGTCACCGACGAGCACGCCCGCGTCCTGAACGACCAGGGCGACATCATCCCGGGCCTGTACGCGGCGGGCAACAACTCCGCCGCCGTCATGGGCAACGACTACGCCGGCGCGGGCGCCACCATCGGCCCCGCCATGGTGTTCGGCTACATCGCGGCCAACCACCTGGCCGACGCGGAAACCGCAGCAGCGCAGGAGAACTGACATGGGACGCGTTGATTCCAAGGTCGTCATCGTCACCGGCGGCGCGCGCGGCATGGGGGCGGCCTTCGCCCGCAAGCTCGCGGCCGAGGGCGCGCGGGTGGTGATCACCGACGTGCTCGTCGAGGCCGGGGAGGTCGTCGCCGCCGAGATCGGTGACGCCGCCCGGTTCTTCCCGCTCGACGTCACCGACGAGGCGGCCTGGAACGATGTGGTCGCGCGGACCGAGGCGGCCTTCGGACCGGTCTCGGGTCTGGTCAACAACGCCGGCATCGTGCACGTCGACCCCATCGAGAAGCTCTCGGAGGCCGACTACCGCAAGGTGATCGACGTCAACCAGGTCGGCGTGTTCCTGGGCATGAAGGCCGTCATCGGCTCCATGCGCCGCGCCGGGGTGGGTTCCATCGTGAACATCTCCTCGACCGGCGGCCTGATCGGCTACTCGAACATCCTCGGCTACGTGGCCTCCAAGTGGGCCGTGCGTGGCATGAGCAAAACGGCCGCACAGGAATTCGCGGCCGACAATGTCCGCGTCAACTCCGTGCACCCGGGCATCGTGGCCACCGAGATGGTGGCCGCCTCCGAGCGGTCGGCGAGCATCGCGGCCAATCAGCCCATCGCCCGCCCGGCCACCCCGGAGGAACTCGCCAATATGGTGCTGTTCCTCATCTCCGACGACTCCTCCTACAGCACCGGCGCCGAGTTCATCGCCGACGGCGGCTTCACCACCCAGTAAGGCTCCGGTCCCCCGGATTCGTGGGGTTCTCAGGGGATGCCCCTGAGGACCCCGTCGAGAGTATTCGCGAAGCGAGACAAGGAAACACCCATGAAGGACTTCCACGGCAAAGTCGCTGTGATCACCGGTGCGGGCGCGGGCATCGGCCGGGCCCTGGCCCTCGAGCTCGCTCGCAACGGGGCGCAGCTGGCGCTGTCCGGCCGCAATTACGACAATGTCGCCGAGACCGTGGCGCTGTGCGAGAAGGCCGGCGCCAAGGCGCGGGCCTACAAGCTGGACGTGGCCGACCGCGCCGCGGTCTACGCGCACGCCGACGAGGTCGTCGCCGACTTCGGCAAGGTCAACATCGTCATCAACAACGCCGGTGTCTCGCTGACCGCCAATATCGAGGAAGTCTCCTGGGAAGACCTGGAGTGGATCTTCGGCATCAACTACTGGGGCACCCTGCACGGCGTGAAGGCGTTCCTGCCGCACGTGATCGCCTCCGGGGACGGTCATTTCGCCAATGTCTCCAGCATGTTCGGCCTGGTGGCCTGCCCGAGCCAGGGCGGCTACAGCTCGTCGAAGTACGCCATGCACGCGATCAGCGACGCGCTGCGCCAGGAAATGATCATCGCCGGTCACAACGTGGGTGTCTCGAGCGTCCACCCGGGCATGATCAAGACCGAGATCGCGTGGAAGGCACGGGCTGCCGCCAACCGCTCCCGCGACGACCTGGCCGCCAACTTCGACCGCCTGGCCCAGACCAGCCCGGAGGATTGCGCCAAGACCATCGTCAACGGCATCCGGAAGAACAAGCCGCTCATCCTGATCGGCAAGGACGCCAAGGCGATGAACGTCATGCGCCGACTGCTCGGCTCCGGCTACATGAAGCCGCTGACGGCCCAGATGCGCAAGGAAATCTGACCCAGCTCTCGGGAGCTCCCGTGCCCCGCTGCGTTCCGCACCGGGGCACGGATCGAGGGGACGAGGGTTGGTCAGTCCTGCCCGCCAGCCCCGCACCAGTCGGTGCGGGGCTAGCGCTCGTCGTCACCCAAATATGCTCTGACCTGCGGATATATCCGGTCCCGGTGAACGGGACCTCTCCGGATTGTGACGCCCGCAACAGCCACGATCGACGGGTGGCCCGAGGACGGGCCGGACCCGGAAGGACGGAGGCGTCCGATGCGCATCGGCATGCTCATGCCATATCTCGACGGACTGGTGACCTCGGGCGGATTCCTGCGGGAGTTCGCGGCGGCGGCCGAGGAATGCGGGCTGGAATCGATCTGGACCGTGGAACACGTTGTGGTGGCCCAGGATTACGAGCCGCTGTACCCGTACTCGCCCGACGGCCGGATGCCGGGCGGCGGCGGTATCGGGGTGCCGATGACCGATCCGCTGGAGACTCTGGCGTTCGTGGCGGCGGCGTCGAGCACCGTGCAGCTGGGCACCGCCATGGTGGTGGCCCCGCTGCACAGTCCGGTGGTACTGGCCAAGCGGGCGGCCACTCTGGACCGGATCTCGGACGGACGGCTGCTGCTCGGACTCGGAATCGGCTGGCAGAAGGAGGAATACGCGGCGATCGGCGTGCCGTTCGAGGAACGCGGCACCCGGCTCGACGACTGCATCGGCGCCATGCGGGAACTGTGGACGCAGGCTCCGGCCACCTATCACGGCAAGCACGTGTCGTTCGACGATCAGTTCTGCCAGCCGCAGCCCGAGCGGTCGATCCCGATCGTGCTGGGCGGCAACAGCGCCCCGGCCGTGCGCCGGGCGGCGCGGGTCGGCGACGGCTGGTTCCCGTACACGATCTCCTCGCAGGATTTCGCGCGCGGCGCGGACACGATCCGCGAACTGTCCGCGGCGGCAGGACGTTCCGAGGATGCCGTCGAGATGACGATCTGGCCGGGCTCGTTCGACTTCGTGCGCGAGTTCGACGCCGAGTACGTGCGCCCCTACGTCGCCGCCGGTGCGAGCCGGATCGTGCTGACCCCGCCCATGTTCGGCCCGGAATCCCTGCTCAACGGCGTGGAAAACCTTGCGGCGTACGTGGATCGGTACCGCAACGACGTGGAGTCGAAGCTGTGAACCCCGCGACCCCCGTCCGCGTGTTCGACCGCGTCGTCCTGCCCGCCGATCGGGCCGAGGACTGGCTCACCCGATGGCGCGGCGACTATCTGCCCGGCGCCACCGCCCGCGGCCTGCGCGCCCCGCAGGTGCTGCGTGAGCACACCGGCGTGGATTCGGTGGCCGTGCAGATCATCTGGGAGCTGGCGGGCATCTACGACTTCTACGGCATGCGTGCGGCGGCAGCGGCCGATCCGGGTGTGGCGGCCTTCTGGTCCGACACCGACGCCGTCGCCCTGACCAGGGAGCGGCATGTCATGGCGGTGCAGGAGGGGCAGGCATGACCCGCTGGGTGATTCTCACCGCCCCGCCCGCCGAGGACGCCGACGGCCGGCTGGCCGCTTTCGCCTCGGCGGCGTCCGCGAATCCCGGTGTGGCGCACTGCTCGGCCGGGGTCGATCTGCCGGGCAGCGCGGGCGGCCTGGGCGCGCTGTGGGACCTGACCACCGAGTCGACGCCCAGCGCGGTCCTGCCGGGCCTGCCCGGTGACGCCGATCTGGTGCCGCTGGCCCCGGTGCACGCCCGCGTGGTCCGCCTCGACGCGCCCCGCCGGGTCAAGCGCACCCTGCTGCTCACCGTTCGGGAAGGCACGTCCCCGGACACGGTGTCGCGCTTCGAGTCCGACCTGATGGCCATGCCCGCCCACATCCCGGCCATCCGGTCCTGGTCGCTGAGCCGGGTCCCCGGCCATGCCCGCTGGACGCACGTCTGGGAACAGGAGTTCGCCGACCCCGACGGCCTCAATGGCGACTACCTGCTGCACCCGTATCACTGGACGCACGTCGACCGCTGGTTCGATGCCGAGATCCCGGGCTCCATCGTGGACCCGGCGATCGCCCACCTGTACCGCTGGGCCGACGGCCCGGTGCTGGGGAACTGATCAGTCCGGGTCGCGCAGGCGCTGTTTGAGCACCTTGCCGCCGGCATTGCGCGGGAGGTCGTCGGCGAAGACGATCTCCCGCGGCACCTTGTAGCTCGCCAGCCGCGCGCGGGACCACGCGATGAGGGAGGCGGGATCGGTGGCGGCCCCGGCGACGGGGACCACGTAGGCGCGACCCACCTCGCCGAGCCGCTCGTCGGGGATGCCGATCACGGCGACATCGCGGATATCGGGGTGCTGCAGCAGGACTCGTTCGATCTCGGCCGGGTAGGCGTTGAAGCCGCCGACGATGAACATGTCCTTGAGCCGGTCGGTGATGCGCAGGTAGCCGTCGGGGTCGAGGGTGCCGATGTCACCGGTGTGCAGGAAGCCGTCCGGGTCGACGGCGGCGGCGGTGGCCTCCGGATCGTCCAGGTAGCCGTGCATGACATTGGGGCCGCGGACGGTGACCTCGCCGGGTTCACCGGTTTCGAGGGGTTTGCCTTCCCGGTCCACGATGCGGATCTCACTGCCGGGCAGGGGTTTTCCGACGGTGTCGGCGGCCAGTTCGGCGGGGGAGTCGGGTGGGCAGATGGACACCACGCCGATCGATTCGGTGAGGCCGTAGGCGGTGAAGACGGCGGGAACGCGCAGGTCCTCGCGAATGCGGCGGACCAGTTCGGCGGGGATGGTGGAGCCGCCGGTGCCCGCCAGGCGTAGCGAGCCGAGCAGGTAGTCGTCGGGGCCGGCGGCGAGCAGGTCGGTGAAAAGCGTTGGCGGCCCGGCCAGGACGGTGATGCGTTCGCTCTCGATCAGATGGAGGGCGGCGGCCGCGTCGAAGCGCTCCATCGGCACCATGGTGGCGGTGCGTAGCAGACAGGCCAGGATGCCCGCCTTGTAGCCGAAGGTGTGCGAGAACGGGTTCGCCAGCAAATATCGGTCACGCGGGCGCAGGGTGACGACCTCGGACCACTGGGCGAAGACCTCGAGGGTCTGGCGGTGGGTGGCCAGCACGCCGCGGGGGGTGCCGGTGGTGCCGGAGGTGAACAGGATGTCGGAGATGGACTCCGGGTCGACGGCCGCGGTGCGTTCGATCGCGGACCGCGGCTCGATCACCGCGCCTGGGGCCAGGAACCCGGCCCAGGAGCTGATGTCCCAGTCCGCCGCGCTCTCGCCGCGGGCGTCGTCGAGCAGGATGAGGTGCTCCAGATCCGGTAGCTCCAGACCGGATTCGGCGAGCATGGCCGGATAGTCCGCGCCCAGGAACTCCTGCACGGTGCACACGGCTCTGGCGTGGCTGCGGGCCAGCACCTCGGCGGTTTCCGGGCCGCGCAGCCGGGTGCTGATCGGCACCAGGGTGGCGCCCGCGCCGAGCATGCCGAGGGCGGTCACGATCCAGCGGACGCTGTTGGGAGCCCAGAGCCCGACCCGATCTCCCGCCTCCAACCCGGAGGCGATGGCGGCCCGGGTGACCGCCGCGGCCTCCTCGGCCAGCTCGGCGAAAGTGAGCCGTCCGGCCGGTCCGGCAATGGCCACCGCCTCGGGATACCGCCGCGCCCGATCGGCCACCAGCGCCGGAATGGTCGCCACACTTCCGACCGCGGAGATGCCGCCCGAGTGCCGCCGATCCATCCGCCCATCCTGCCCCAGCCCCCTCGCCCGATCGCCTCATTTCGCCGTGCCATCCCGGTGACCGGGCGTGCCGTGTCGGATGGCCCTCCGCGTCGCTCCGGGCGGGTTCGGGTGATCCTCTGCGCGAGTGGCGTGTGAGGCGCTGTGGCGTACCCATTCCGGTCATCGGGATGGGACTTGGGGGTGCGGGGCGTCACACGGCACCCTCGTTGTAGTGGAACCGTCGGGGGGACGGGATATTGCCCGGCAGGCCGCTCGAGCAGCGGCGGAGCGCTGGAGTGCGAATGAATCCAGAATCTCGAAGGAGTGACATGACGGCCGGAACGGAGCTTGCGCAGCGCCAGGACCTCGCGGCGGGCGCGACCACCGTTGTCGAACTCGACGGCGCGTGCGGCTTGTCGCGGGACAAGATCGGCGGCAAGGCGTGGAGCATCGATCACATGCGGGCGCTCGGGCTGCCGGTGCCGCCCGCGTTCGTGATCACCACCGACGGCTGGGCCGACTACACCACCCGCGGCGCCATCGCCGAGGAGATCTGGGCGCAGGTGCTCGAGGGCATCGCCATGATCGAGCGCGGCACCGGCCGCCGCTTCGGGTCGGCGGACCGCCCGCTGCTGGTGTCGGTGCGTTCGGGCGCGGCGATCTCCATGCCCGGCATGATGGACACCGTCCTCAACCTGGGCATGACCGACGCGGTGCAGCAGGCGCTGGCCGCCGAGACCCGCAACCCCGGCTACGCGGACGACACTCGCTCCCGCTTCGTGCACCAGTACCGCGAGACCGTGCTCGGTGACGCGAACGGCGTCGTCCCCGCCGACCCGTGGGATCAGCTGCGCGGCGCCATCGAGGCCGTGTTCCGGTCCTGGGATTCCCCGCGCGCCAAGACCTATCGCGCCCACCGCGGCCTGTCCGACACCATGGGCACCGCGGTCACCGTGCAGGCCATGGTGTTCGGCAACCTCGACGAATCGTCCGGCACCGGCGTGCTTTTCAGCCGCAACCCCAATACCGGCGACACCCCCGTCTACGGCGAGTGGCTGGTCGGCGGGCAGGGCGAGGACGTGGTGTCCGGCCGCCTGACCCCGCGCCCGCTCGACGATCTGGCCGTCTCGCAGCCCGCGGTGCACGAGCGGCTCATCGCCGCCGCCCAGCTGCTCGAGCGCGACGGCCGCGACCTGCAGGACATCGAGTTCACCGTCGAGTCGGGCGCCCTGTGGCTGCTGCAGTCGCGTCCGGCCAAGCGGTCGGCCCGCGCCGCGGTGCGCACCGCCGTCGCCATGGTCGAAGAGGGCCTGATCAGCGCCGACGAGGCCCTGGACCGGGTGACCCCCGATCAGGTGCGCGAGGTGCTGCGCCCCGCCTCCGGTGACACCGGCGGCCAGGAGCCCCTGGCCCGCGGCGAATCCGCCTGCCCCGGACTGGCTTCCGGCGTGGTCGTGACCGATCCCGACGAGGCCGAGGCCCGCGCCGAGGCCGGCGAGGACGTCATCCTGGTCCGTCCCACCACCAGCCCCGACGACCTGCACGGCATGATCGCCGCGCGCGCCATCGTCACCGAACTGGGCGGCACCACCTCGCATGCCGCGCTGGTGAGCCGCGAACTGGGCCGCCCGTGCGTGGTCGGCTGCGGCCCGGGTGTGGTGGCCGCGCTGACCGGCAAGACGGTCACCGTCGACGGCGGCGCCGGTCTGGTGCTGCCCGGCGAGGTCGTCGCCAAGCCGGTCGAGCAGTCCGTGCTCGACGACGTGCGCCAGCTCGCCCAGTGGGCGGGCGTGGACGGCGAGCAGCTGGCCGAGCGCCTGGAAAACCGTTCCGCCTCGAGCGAGAACGCCGAGCAGGAGGAAGTGACCGCCGTGAACACTCCCGTCACCGAACTGGCCGTGCTGCGGCTGGTCGGCATCAAGGGCCGGGTGAACGCCGACAACCTGGCGCTGAGCCTGTTCGCCGACACCGCCGAGATCGCCTCCCGCTGTGCGGATCTGGTGACCGCGGGCTACTGCGCCACCACGCCGGCCGGTTTCCGCATCACCCCGGAGGGCCGCCCGCGCCTGGAGCAGCTGCTCGCCGAGGAGCGCGGCACCGTCGACGCGGCCGCCATGACCGCCGCCTACGACGAGTTCTGCGTCTTCAACGCCGATTTGAAGGTCATCATCACCGACTGGCAGATGAAGGACCCGGCCACGGTCAACGATCACGCCGACGCCGACTACGACGCCTCGGTGCTGGCCCGCCTCGACGGGACCCACCAGACGCTGCGTCCGCTGATCGCCCGCCTGGGTGGCCTGGCCCCGCGCCTGTCCCGCTACCTGGATCGACTGGACCGCGCCGTCGAGCGCATCGGCGAGGGCGACCACACCTACGTGGCGCGTCCGATCATGGACAGCTACCACACCGTGTGGTTCGAGCTGCACGAAGACCTGATCGGTCTGTGCGGCCTGACCCGCGCCGAAGAGGCGGCGGCCGGCCGTGCCCACTGAGCCCGTAGCTACCGACGCGCCCATGACCACCGACGCCGTGACCGGCCGCTGGATCGACTTCGCCCAGATCGACAATGTCCGTGACCTGGGCGGCCTGCCGGTCGCCGGCGGCGGCACCACCCGCTTCGGCATCGTGCTGCGTTCGTCCACCCTGCAGCAGGCCACCTCCGGCGATCTGTCGCAGCTGGTCGACACGCTGGGCCTGCGCACGGTCATCGACCTGCGCCTGCCCGACGAGGTGGAGCGCGAGGGCTACGGCCTGATCGGCGATTCCGCGGTGCACATCGCGAACCTGCCGATTCGCAAGTCGCCCCAGTCCTCCTTGGCCGCACGGGATCTCGTCCCCGACAAGACCCGCGTCGACCTGACCGAGCTCTACGGTCAGCTGCTCGGCGGCAGCGGCGAGCACATCGTCGAGTCGGTGCGCCTCATCATCGACCCGGCCCGCCACTCGGTGCTGTTCCATTGCGCCGCGGGCAAGGACCGCACCGGCGTGCTGGCCGCGGTCCTGCTGGACGCGGTCGGCGTTCCCGCCGAGGCGATCGCCCACGACTACGCCCTCACCAACGAGCGCATCCAGAAGGTCCGCGACCGTCTCGACGCCCTCCCCTCGTATGAGGGCCTGCCGCAGACGAACACCGGCATCCTCGCGGTCTCCCCGGAGGTCATGCTCGGCTTCCTGGCGAACCTGCACGCCGAGTACGGCGGTGCGGCCGCGTGGCTGCTCGCCAACGGCCTCACCGAGTCCGAGCTCGAGCGTCTGCGCGAGGTCCTGGTCGCCTAGGCGGCCCGCTTCTCGAACACCACGTCGCCGCCCTCGCCCGGGGTGATGAACGGCAGCAGCCGTTCCGCCTCGGCGCGCAGGGCGGCTTCGTCGTTCGCGGCCAGCGCGTGCCACGGCGTGATCCGGATGGTCGACCCGGCCACATCCCAACGGCCGTGCACGAATCCGTCGATCAAGTACATCGGCACACCGCCCGACGCGATCTTCGCGATCCGGGTGCGATCCGCGTCGCGGATGATCCGCCGCCGGTCCCGATGCCCGAGGCAGGAATTGTCGAACGCGGGCAGAAACCGTACCGGCGCAGGCGAATCCGCCTCCGCGATCGGAGCGTCCGGCACGTCGAAGAGCTCGCGACCCGCATCATCCCGGAACACCCGGAGCTCGCCCCGCATCCCCTCGACCACCTCCGCGAGCTTCGTCACCCCCGCGAACTCCTGGATATCGCCCACGGTCGCCGGACCATAGGCCGCCAGATAGCGCCGGACCAGAGTCCGCGGCTCCGGCGCCTCCGCCAGCGGCCCGCCCACGACCTGCTCGGCCAGCGACACCGACACCGACCGTCCACGCCACGCGCCCCACGCTCCCGCGCCGGGGTGATGCACCAGGGGCTGGACGACGCCGAGACCGTGGACCAGGTCGCGTGCCCCGCGTCCGGGGAACCGCTCCGACAGCAGCTTCCCCAGATCCCGCCGGGAAACGGCCCTGCCGTCCAGCAATTCCCTTCCGGCCGCGCCGAATTCGGCGATATCGAGACCGTTCATCGCATCGCGCAGGTAGATCGAGCGCAATGTCGGCTCGACAGCCGGCCGCACGGTCGGATACAGCCACCGATAGTCCTGGGCGTCGGTCAGATGCACGGTGCGCCTGATCGAGGTGGCGCGCACCACGGTTCGCTCCTCCAGCAGCGCCGACAGCTCCTCGTGCCGGAATTCGCTGAGCCGCGACCACAACCCCACATACGGCCAGTTCGGCTCCTGCCCCTGCACCGCGAGGAGGTGCCGGATCAGGTCGGCGACGGGCATCGCGGTTCGTTCGTACAACCGCTGACGCAGCAGCAGGGTGCGGTTTAGGGTTCGCAGCGAGAGTTCCGGCATGAATCCAGTGTCGAAGACGACTAGGACAGTTATTGTCCTAGATGGAGGACGGGTCATGGGCGCGGTGCGGGCGGGGGAGTTCCGGCACATCTATGACCCGAGCGAGGCCGGTCAGCGGTGGTACATCAACGATCATTCGCTGATCAGGGATGCGCGGGGGCGGTGGCATCTGTTCGGGATCACGCATCCGGAACCGGCCGATCCCTGCGACGAGACCGAGTTCGCGCACGCCATCGCGGACGATCCGCTCGGGCCGTGGACCAAGCATCCGTCGGTGCTGGAGGTGGACCGGGAGCGGGGAGAGCGGCATCTGTGGGCGCCGTTCGTCATCCACGCCGGGGACCGGTACTGGATGTTCTACGACGGCGGCGGAATCGACCGCACCGCAACGGGTATGGGACTGGCCACCTCCACCGACCTGTTCCGCTGGCGGCGGCATCCGGGGAGCCCGGTGTTCCGGGACGGCTACGACGCGCGGGACCCCATGGTGCTGCGGATCGGCGACGAGTGGGTCATGTACTACTGCGCCACCAGTGCTCCCGCCGGTGGGAATCATGTCGTCGCCTATCGGACCAGCCCGGACCTGGTGCGGTGGAGCGAGCGCCGCATCGCCTACATCGATCCGGCGACCGGGACCGGCGCGGGTAATACGGAGTCGCCGTTCGTGGTGCGGCACGGGGACGCGTGGTACCTGTTGATCGGTCCGCGCCCGGACTACGTCGGCACCGAGATCTTTCGCAGCGACAATCCCTTTCACTTCGACACGTCCGACCGCGTGGGACATATCCGGGCCCACGCCGCCGAGGTGATCACCCATGACGGCGGCCTGTGGGTGACGCATGCCGGGTGGGGACAGGGTGGAGTCGCGCTGGCGCCCTTGATCTTCCCGGGCTGACCCGAAAATCCGATTTCGGGCGTGGCGGGCGGTCTGAACTGGGATTCTGGACGGTGAGTCGAGAGTCCCACCCAGTGCTGACGATCAGAACGTTGCGGGGAGGCAGGCACCATGGCCCGAATCGGCGTGATCAGTCTTTCCGACGGCCGCGATTATGTGCACGGCGGCATCGTCGGATTCATCAAGACGACGGAAGATCGGCTGGTGGCAGAGCTGACCGCGGCCGGACACACCGTGATTCGAGGCCGGGAACCGGTCGCGAGCAATGACCGGGCGGTCGAGGTCGCCCGGCGGGTGGAGGCCGCGGGGGTGGATCTGACCGTGCTGCACTACGCGGTGTGGGCGTTCCCGCACTTCACCATGCTGGCGGCGGGCGCGCTGCGGGGGCCGCTGCTGCTGTTGTCGAACATCGACCCGGTGCAGCCTGGCATGGTGGGGATGCTGGCCGCGGGCGGGGCCCTCGATCAGATCGGGCGCGAGCACGCCCGGCTGTGGGGCGACCCGGCCGATCCGGAGCTGATCGCGGCGATCGGGGTGCGGGCGCGGGCCGCGGCGGCGGTCGCGGGCTTGCGCGGCAGCACCTTCGGGCGGTTCGGCGGGCGGCCCATGGGGATGAACACGGCGGTGGCCAATACCGATCAATGGCAGCGGGTGTTCGGGATCGACGTGGAGGAGATCGACCAGTGGGAGATCGTGCGCCGCGCCGACCAGGCCGACGCCGGCGAGGCGCGGGCGGCGCGAGAATGGCTGGAGCGCAATGCCGCCGGGGTGCACTACGACGGGGTCAAACTGACGCCGGACCTGCTGGAGCGGCAGCTGCGCTCGTACCTGGCGGTGCGGGACCTGATCGCGGAATGGCGGCTGGACTTCTCCGGTATCAAGGGCCAGCCGGAACTGACCCAGTCCTTCGCCACCATGGACATCACCGAGGCCTTCCTCAACGACCCCTATGACTGGAACGGGCCCAAACAGCCGCACGTCTGCGCCACCGAGGCCGATATGGACGGCGCGCTCACCATGCAGCTGCTCAAGCAGATCTCCGGCACCCCGGTGCTCTTCGCCGACGTCCGCCACTATCACGCCGACCGCGACATCTGGGATCTGTGCAATTCCGGCCAGCACGCCACCTGGTACGCGGCCCGCAGTGACGACCCGGCCGAGAACCTGGCCCGGGTGCACCTGTACCCGGAGGTGTTCTTCTTCCCGGCGGGCGGCGCGTCGGTACACCACCTGGCCGCGCCGGGCGAGATGACCTTCGCCCGCCTCACCCGCCGCGACGGCGACTACCGCATGCAACTCATGCTCGGCGCGTTCGAGACCTACGACGACGCCACCAACGAATCATTGATGAAGCAGTCCACCTGGGAGTGGCCGCACGCCTTTGCCCGCCTGGACGCCGACGCCGGGGACTTCCTCTCCCGCTTCGGCGCCAACCACATTCACGCCGTCCCCGGTGATCAGCGCGCCACCGTGCGCGCGGCCTGCGAACTGCTGGGCGTCACCCTCGACGAATTCACCCGGGCGGGCTGACATGCTCCTCGGCATCGATATCGGCACCTCCGGATCCAAGGGCGTCCTCACCGACCGGGACGGCGTGGTCGCCGCGCGCGCCGAACGACCGCACCGGGTGTCGACGCCCCGGCCGGGCTGGGTGGAGCACGACGCGGAGACGGTGTGGTGGGCCGACTTCGTGGGCATCGCCCGCGACCTGGTGGCGGCCGCGGACGGCGAACCCATCGAGGCGCTCGCGGTGAGTGGCATCGGCCCGTGCCTGCTGCCCGCCGATGCGGACGGCCGTCCGCTGCGGCCCGCCATCCTGTACGGGGTCGACACCCGCGCGGGCGTCGAAATCGAGGAGTTGGACGCGGAATTGGGGCCGCTGACCGTGCTGGAGCGGTGCGGGTCGCCGCTCACCAGTCAGGCCGTCGGCCCGAAACTGCGCTGGCTCATCCGGCACGAGCCGCGGGTGTGGTCCGCCACCCGGATGCTGTTGATGGCCGGCTCGTTTCTCGTGTACCGCCTGACCGGCCGCTACGTCCTCGACCACCAGTCCGCCAGCCAGTGCGTCCCCATGTACGACCTGATGGCCCGCGACTGGGCCACCGACTGGGCCGAATCGGTCGCCCCCGGCCTGCGTCTGCCCGAATTGGCCTGGCCCACCGAGATTGTCGGCCGCGTCACCCCCGAGGCGGCGGCCGCGACCGGGCTGCCCGTGGGGCTTCCGGTCACCACCGGCACCATCGACGCCTGGGCCGAGGCGGCCGGGATCGGTGTCCGCGCCCCCGGCGACTGCATGATCATGTACGGCACCACCATGTTCCTCACCCAGGTGCTCGCCGACCCGCGTCCGCAGCCGGGGCTGTGGACCACCTGCGGAACCTGGCCCGGCACCTACACCTCCGCCGCCGGCATGGCGACCTCCGGCGCGGTCACCGACTGGCTGCGGGCCCTCACCGGCAGCGACTTCGCCGAACTGCTCGACGAGGCGGCCCGTGTCCCGCCGGGCTCCCGCGGCCTGCTGGTGCTGCCCTACTTCGCGGGCGAACGCACCCCGCTGTTCGACCCGGACGCCCGCGGCCTGATCGCGGGCCTCACCCTCACCCACCAGCGCGCCGACCTCTACCGCGCCGTCCTGGAGGGCATCGGCTACGGGGTCCGCCACAATCTGGAGGCGATGGCCGCGGCCGGCGCCCCCGCGACTCGCCTGGTCGCGGTCGGCGGCGGCACCAAGGGGGGCCTGTGGACCCGCATCGTCTCCGACATCACCGGTCTGCCGCAACAGCTTCCGGCCGACACCGTCGGCGCGGCCCTCGGCGACGCGCTGCTCGCCGCCGAGGCCCTGGGCCTGGACACCTCGGCCTGGAATCCGATCATCGGCACGATCGAACCGGATCCCGACACCACCGCGCGCTACGGCCCGTACTACCGCCACTACCGATCCCTGTACGAGACAACGAAAGCCACCGCTCACTTCCTCGCCCGGGAGCAACACCGCGCCGCGCCCTGATCTCGGCTAGGGTCCGACACGGAGGTGGGGCGGATGGCCAGATATCACCGCATCGCGGCACAGGACCTGGGTCGGCTGGGCGCGCTCAGCGACGGAATCTTCGCTGTGGCAATGACTTTGCTCGTGCTGGAACTGCACGTCCCCGCGAGCGAGACCTGGCGTCAGCGCGCCCTGTGGACCTCCGGCGCGGCCGCCAACGAGGAGCCGGTCTGGCACGCCCTCACCCACGTCGGCCCCCAATTCCTCATCTGCTTCCTGGGTTTCCTCACCCTGGGCATGTTCTGGATCGGCCAGCAGACCCAGCTCGGCCTGATGGATCGTGCGGACCGCACGCTGACCTGGATCCATCTGATGTTCCTGTTCGGCGTCTGCATGGTGCCCTTCGCGACCGCCCTGCTGGCCGCGTTCCCGCAATCGCGCCTGGCGCTGCTGGTCTACTGGGCCGATCTGCTGTACCTGGGACTCGCGCAGCTCGCCGCCTTGCGCTACGCCCGCCGCGCCGGCCTGCTCACCGCCGCCGCCGCCCCCGAGGACCTGACGGCCATCCGCCGCCGCATCGGAATCGTGCAATTCCTGTACGCGGCGGCGGTGGCTTTGTGCCCGATCAACACCTATCTCAGCATCGGCCTGATCATCGCCCTGCAGGTGAATTCGGCTGTGTCCCCGCGGATCCGGCCGCTCGACCGCTTCTGATCGGCTAGGCGGTCGCGGCGAATCCGGCGCGCAGATCGGCGAGGATGTCGTCGATGCCCTCGATTCCGACGGCCAGGCGGATCAGGCCCGGCGTGACACCCGCCGCCAGCTGCTGCTCCGGGGTCAGCTGCGAATGCGTGGTCGAGGCCGGGTGGATGACCAGCGAGCGCACGTCACCGATATTGGCGACATGGCTGTGCAGGGTGAGGGCGTCCACGAAACGCTTGCCCGCGTCCACGCCGCCCGCCAGCTCGAACCCGATGATCGCGCCGACACCCTTGGGAGCCAGCTGCTTTCCGCGCTCGTACCACGGCGAGGAGGGCAGGCCCGCGTAGGAGACGGCCGTGACTTCGGGACGTCCGGTGAGGAACTCGGCCACCGCGGTCGCATTGGCCACGTGCCGCTCGAGGCGCAGGCTCAGCGTCTCCAGCCCCTGGCTGATGAGGAAGGCGTTGAACGGCGAGATCGCCGAACCCAGATCGCGCAGCAGCTGCACCCGCGCCTTGAGCGCGTAGGCGGGCGCGCCGAGGTCGGCGTAGACGACGCCGTGGTAGCTGGGATCCGGTTCGGTGAAGCCCGCGAATCGTCCACCGCGCCAGTCGAAGGTGCCGCCGTCCACGATCACGCCCGCGACGGCCGCACCGTGCCCGCCCAGATATTTGGTCGCCGAGTGCACGACGATGTCCGCGCCGTGCGCGAACGGCTGGATGAGGTACGGGGTGGCGACGGTGTTGTCGACGATGAGCGGAATCCCCGACCCGTGCGCGACCTCCGCGATCCCGGGGATGTCGAGAAGGTGGTTCTGCGGATTGGACACCGTCTCGCCGAAGAACGCCTTGGTGTTCGGCCGGATCGCCGCCCGCCACTGCTCGAGATCGTCCGGATCCTCGACGAAGCTCACCTCGATGCCCAGCTTCGGCAGGGTGTACCGGAACAGGTTGTAGGTGCCGCCGTACAGCCGCGGGCTCGACACGATGTGATCCCCGGCCCCCGCCAGGTTCAGGATCGCGAAGGTCTCCGCCGCCTGCCCCGAGGCCAGCAGCAGCGCCGCCACGCCACCCTCGAGCGCGGCGATGCGCTGTTCCACCGCGTCCTGGGTGGGGTTCATGATGCGGGTGTAGATATTGCCCGGCTCGGCGAGTCCGAACAGCGCGGCGGCGTGGTCGGTGTCGCGGAACGCGTAGGACGTGGTCTGGTAGATCGGCAGGGCGCGCGCGCCGGTCGCGGCGTCGGGCGCCTGCCCCGCGTGGATCTGCTTGGTCTCGAAACTCCAGGTGGCGGTGGGGTCTTCGGGCAGGGCGGCGTCGGTCATCGGGGGCCTCCGGTGGATGGGTTGTGGTTACTGGGCGATGAGGGTGGTCTCGACCGGGGTGCGGCCGGTGGTGAGGTCCAGGACGGGGCAGTGCTCGTCGACGGCGCGTTGCAGTTCGGCGTAGCGCTCGGCCGATTCCGGGCCGCTGACCCGCACCGTGACGCGCACCGCCTGGAATCCCGGGCGCACCGTGTCGTCGAGTCCGAAGAAGCCGCGCACGTCGAGATCACCCTCGGCTTCGATGGACAGATCGTCGATGGTGACGCCGAGGCGCTGGGCCCAGAATCGGTAGGTCACCACCTGGCAGGAGATCAGCGAGGCCAGATACACCTCCACCGGGTTGGGCGCGGATCCCTCGCCGCCCAGCGCGGGCGGCTCGTCCACCTGAACCGTATACCGGCCCAGCGCGATCGCGCTGCCCACGGTGCCCTCCGGCGTGCCCGCGGCGCGGAAGACCACGGTGGCCTGGGCGGGGTCCGCGGCCACCGCGCGGCCGGTCGCCTCGACGATATCGTTCAAAGGGGTGCTCAGCTCGGTCGTCATACCGCGTGAAGCTACGACTCAGCGACCGGTGCTGACGATGGTTGAACTCGCCGTGAGCGCAATAGCCGGTAGGTATCCCGGGCCTCGGCTACCTGTTCGTCATGTGATGGTTGCCAACTGGACGGTCGTTCGGCAGACACGGTGACACCGGGGTGATATGAATTCGCGGTGGCATGGACTTTGCGGCTCAGCGAGGACGAAGAAGCTGCGCTGGGTGCGCAGGCGGCGATGGAAGGGCGATCCAAACAGGAGATCGCCCGTGACGCCATCCGGAACTACATCACGCGGCACAAGACATGGGATGACTACCTGTCGGACGGACCGGTCGTCTACGGGTAGTACGCGTCTCTGATCTCGGTATAGCGCTGGCGGATGGCGGCGCCGACTCCCGCTGCCAGGGTGTGGAATTCGGTGCCCGGCGGGGTGGGCCAGCGGGGTGGGCGGGGACCGCCGCGCAGCGCCCAGGCGGCTTGGCGGGCCGCGCCCAGGGCGACGTACTCGCTCGGGTTGGGGACCGTGACGGTGCGGCCGAAGATGGTCGCGGCCGCGTGCGCGATGAGGCGGGAGCGGGATGCGCCGCCGATCAACAGGATTCGGTTCGGGACCGTCGGCAGGCGGTCCAGGGCCTCGGCGATATTGCAGAGCATGCCCTCGATGGCGGCGCGGGCCAGGTGGTGCGGCCGCATGGTGTGCGGACGCAGGCCGTGCAGGCTGCCGGTGGCGTGCGGCAGATTCGGGGTGCGCTCGCCCGCGATATAGGGGAGCAGCGTGAGACCGTCCGCGCCCGCGGGGGATTGCGCGGCCAGCACTTCCAGCCCGGACACGTCGGTGCCGAGCAGGACCGCCGTCGCGTCCAGGACCCGGGCGGCATTGAGCGTGCAGACCAGCGGCAGGAACGCGCCGGTGGCGTCGGCGAATCCGTTGACCGCCCCGGAGGGATCGGCGCTGGGCGACGCGGCCCGGGTGAACACGGTCCCGCTGGTGCCCAGCGACACCACCACGTCCCCGTCCGCGATGCCCAATCCGAGCGCCGCGGCCGCGTTGTCGCCGGTGCCCGCGGCCACCAGCCGCCCGCCCGGCGTGTGCCCGGCGATCTCGGCGGGCGCGAGCACCCGGGGCAATGCGGGACTGCGGCCGCGGAAGGCCATGGCCAGCAGGTCGGTCCGGTAGGCGCCGGCGGCCGGGGACCAGTACCCGGTGCCGGAGGCGTCGCCGCGATCGGTGGTGGGCTCGGTCGCCGGATCGCCGCCGCGCAGCCGCCAGGTCAGGTAGTCGTGGGGGAGCAGCACCCGGACCGTCCGGTCGGCCAGTTCGGGTTCGTGGTCGGCGAACCAGCGCAGCTTGGCCACGGTGTGCGCGGCCAGCGGCACACTGCCCACCGCGTCCGCCCACGCCTGCGGCCCGCCCAGCTCGCCCACCAGCTGACTGGCCGCCTCCGCCGAGCGAGTGTCGTTCCACAGCAGCGCGTCCCGTACCGGATGCCCGGCGGCGTCGAGCGCCACCAGCCCGTGCTGCTGCCCGGCCACCGCGATGGCCTCGACATCGCGCATCATGCGGTCACAGGCCGCGCGCAGCGCCTCCCACCACATGGCCGGCGGCACCTCGGTGCCGTCGTGGTGCGGAATCTGGCGCTGCCGCAACACCGTTCCGGTGTCGGCGTCGCACACCACGATCTTGCAGGACTGAGTGGAGGAATCCACTCCGGCAACGACCGCCATTGGCCACCACCCTCTATCGTGCCGCCCGTCCGGGATGCAGCTGGATCTTGCGTCCGGTGCCCGCGCGGAAGGTACGCAGGGCATCGCCGAATTCCTCGAGGGCGAAATCATGGGTGATCACGGTGTCCGCGTCGATCACGCCCTCGCCGAGCAGGTCCACCGCCCGGCCGAAACTGTGCAATACCGCCATGGATCCGACGATGGTGATCTCGTCGTTGTAGATCCGGAACGGCGAGACGCTGGCCCGCGCCGCCGCCGGGGCCACCCCGAACTGCAGATAGGTGCCGCCGCGCCGCACCCGCGCGAGCCCGTCCTCGATCGCGGCCACCGTTCCGCTGCAATCGATCACGATCTCCCAGCCCTCGGGCCGATCCATGTCGTCGGCCGACACGCCGGCCGCGTCCGCGCCCAGGGTGCGGGCGACGGCCAGCCGGTCGGCATTGATGTCCACCATCGACACCGAGGCCGCGCCCGCCGCCGCGGCCAGTTGCTGCATGAGCAGCCCCATGGTGCCCGCTCCGTAGATCAGGTAGTGCGAGCCGAGCCGCCGTGGCAGCCCGTCGAATCCGTGCACCGCGCACGAGAGCGGTTCCACCAGCGCGCCGTGCGCGGGCGACACGTGCCCGGGCAGCCGATAACAGTTGGCGGCGGGCACTTTCACGTACTCGGCCATGGCGCCGTCCACGGTGTCGCCGATGGCGCCCCAGTTCTCGCACAGATTCCCGCGCCCGATCGCGCAATAGTGGCAGCGGCCGCAGAACAACGACGGATCCACCGCCACCCGATCGCCGATCCGCACCCCGGCCGCGTCCGCGCCGAGCGCCACCACTTCCCCGGCGAATTCGTGTCCGGGCACGATGGGATAGGGGGTGGGCGGGAATTCGCCCTCGACGATATGGATATCCGTCCCGCATATCCCGACAGCGTCCACCCGGATCACGACCTCACCGGTGCCGGGTAGCGGATCCGGCACCGATTCGACCGAGAACTGTCCGGGCTTCTCGACGACTAAGGCGCGCATAGCAATACCATGCACCCGCGTGCCACGCGCCCGACGCGTTTTACGCAATAGCAATCGCATTCTTTCTGCTGTCCCACAATCGTTACGGCAGATGCGGGGGGATCAAGGGAGCGATTGATACCAGAAGGCGGTGGATGCCACATGGGCTCGGTCCAGCGGTAGGTAGTGGCCGTCTTCGCGCCAGCCCAGCGCCTGCACGGTGGCGCGCAACCCGGACTCGAAACAGATGGGGTCGGGAATGTGCCAGCGGTACATGCCGAATCGCTGGTGCGGCTCGTAGATTCGATGCGGCGGCAGCACCTGCGGCATGCCCAGATAGGCGGTGGAGTAGGGGCGATATGCGCCGTCCAGGTCGAAATTCCAGGCCCCGCCGAAATAGTCCTCGGTCCCAGTGCCGCAGAGGGTGGGGAATTCGGTGTCGTCGTCGAGATAGAACTTGAGCTCGCCCTCGCCCCACCAGCCGGTCGCGCGCGGCTGCAGAGCCAGATACGTTCCGGCATACCGGCCGGGGCCGCCGTCGATCTCGATGATCGGATGTTCCGCGGGCGTGCCCAGCGGATCGGAGCAGCGCCACCGGGTGTGCAGATACCCGGCGGCGCCCGGTAAGTCCTCTTCCAGATAGGTGATCTGGTAATACACGGGCGTGGCCTGTTCGGACCCGTTGTGCAGGGTGATCAGCGCGCGGGAGTGGAACGGCATGGGCCAGTAGCTGTTCAGACCGCCCGCGGGCGCGACCACGATCATGGCGGAGTCGACGAGTGCCAGCTGATCCCAGCCGTTGCAGAAGAAGTCGCCCAGCGGCACCGCGACGGCCGGTTCCGGTGCGTCGTCCCAGTACATCTGGAGCGTGAAATCGCGCAGCAGCGCGCGATCGGTGGTGAGCCACAGGTGCCGGATCACGCCGGGCCCGGAAAGGTCGGCGAGCGTGGCGGTTTCGCCGGGCCGCAGGTCGATGGACGGCGAGACCTTCCAGCCCCGCCCCAGCCCCGCCGCCGCGAACGCGCCGGTCCCGGAGATGGCTCGCCCGCCCCCACCGGGCTCACCGGTCGGGTTCTCCGCGCTCACCGAGCGGGTGCGCCGCCCGTCCAGCTGCCAGATCTCGTGCACCATGCGTATTTTCGCATGTAGATCGACTGTGGGAAGCGGACATGGGGCGGACATGCGAATGCCGACGCCGTCCCACACCCGGCGTCGGCATTGCGGAGGATACTGCTAGGCCAGCTTCGACTTCAGGGTCGCGACGGTCGCGGCGTCGATGCCCAGGCCCTGCGACAGGAAGTTGTCGAAGGAACCGAAGTTGGCCTGGACCGCGTCGAAGGCGGAGTCGAGGAAGGCGCGGTCGACGCCGAGGACCGGCTCGAACAGCGACGGGTCCGTGACCAGGCCGGCGTGGACCAGGCCGTCGAGGGTGGCCTTGTTGGCGGCGGCCAGGTTGTCGTTGGAGTCCAGGTAGTCGTTGTAGACCTGGCCCTTGTTCGCGCCGAGGGCGGTCAGCAGGATGGCCGACATCCAGCCGGTGCGGTCCTTACCGGCGGTGCAGTGGAACAGCACCGGGCCGTTGGCGTTGGCGATCTCCTTCAGCGCGGCCGAGAACTGACCACGCGAGGTGGCGTCGGTGACCAGCCACTTGTAGTAGTCGATCATGTACTGACGGCCCTTGCCGTCGCCGAGCAGCTGCTGCTGGACCTCGGGGCCGCCCTGCACGGCCTTGGCGAAGAACAGGTAGAAGTCGTTGTTCGGGTCGTAGACCGGCAGCGACTTGGCCGGGATGGAGGCCGGTAGCTTGTCCGGGTTCTGCGAGCGCTCGATCGGGCTGCGGAAGTCGATGATCTCGGCGATGCCCGCCGACACCAGCTGCTGCTGCTCGCCGGCGCTCAGCTTGTTCAGGGCGTCGGAGCGGTAGACCGAGCCCACCTTCGTCTTCGCGCCGCCGCCGAGCGGGATGCCGCTCAGGTCACGGGCGTTCGGCGCGGTCGCCAGGTTCAGTGAGACGCCCTTGGGGGTCTGCAGCACCGGCACCGGCGCGGCCACCGCGGGGGTGACGGCGACCGGGGTGATGGCGATGAGCGCTGCGGCTACGCCGGTCAGGGTGCCGCGTACGGCGCGCGAGATCGTCACTGGGGGTATTCCTTTCGATCACGGACCGGGTCGTGGGGTATGCCCCGGTCCGGGCATAGATGCGCAAGAAGGAGACTGGTTGGTTTGTTTAGTGGACCGACCGGCCTCGGACGCGAGCGCGGCGCGCCCGAGGCGGTTCGGTTGCGGGCCGCGCCTATTCGGCGTCGGCCAGCAACGTGATGGTCCCGGCCGCGCCGTCCACCCGGACGCGCTGGCCGTCCTGCAGGCCGGTGCTGGCGGTCTTGGCGTCCACCACACAGGGGACGCCGAACTCACGGGCCACGATGGCGGCGTGCGAGGCCGCGCCGCCGATATCGGTGACCACCGCGCCCGCGTAGGCGAACATGGCGGTGTGGCCGGTGTCGGTCACCGAGGCGACCAGGATGTCGCCCGGCTCGATGTCGTCGTCGAGGGTCAGCACGCGCTTGACGGTGCCCTCCACCACGCCCGGGCTCACGCCGAGACCGGTGATGGTCTCGCCCACCGCGATCGCGCCGGAGATCTCCTCCGGCTCCCACGGGCCGTTGACCACGTCGGGCATGCGGAGGGCCTGGAAGCGGGTGCGCTCGTCCCGGCGGCGCGCCACCCGCTCCTTCAGATCGGCCGGGGCCCACAGGATCTCGTCCAGGTTCAGGAACACCGAGTCCTCGATCTCGGTGAGCTTGCCCGCCTTCACCAGGCGCGCGGCGCGCTCCTGGGTGGCCAGGCGCAGGCAGTTGGTGACCCGCACGACGGCGTCGCGGGCGCGCTCGCGGTAGACGGTCGCGCCGACGGCCATCTTGGCGGTGCGGCTGGTCGGCTCGGGCACCGGCTCCCGGTGCGGCGCGGGCATTTCCGCGGCCCGCCCGGCGGCGGTGACCAGCAGTTCGGGACGGTCGCCGAAGGTGCTGTTGATGAGCTCGCACTCGCCCGGACCGCGGTGGCCGATCTTGGCCAGCTCCTGGTCCAGGGCATTGGAGAACTCCGGCGACTTCTCGCGGGCCGCGCCCACGTCACCGGTCTTGGCCAGCGCCTGCAGTCCGGCGTCCTTGCGGCACAGGGCCGCCAGCCGCTCCACGGCCAGCATGGTCTTGGCCGACTCCAGGCGGTTCAGGTCGATCTTGACCTCGCCCTTGTGGGCGGCGGTGGCCGCGCCGGTCATCATGACGCCGATGGAGGCCGCCTGCCATGCCTGGTTGAGGCGGTCGCGCCAGAGCAGGGCGCGGGCGTGCAGCTGCTCGTCGGTGAGCTCGGAGATCTGGTCGCGGTTCAGCGCTTCGGCGTGCGAGGCGGCATTGATCAGTTCGGCGGTCTTGCTGTACTGCAGGGCGGTCGAGGCGACCCGGCCCATGGCCTTGAAGGTGCCCGCGCGGGCAGCCATACCGGTCGGCATGGCGGGACGACCCTTGGGGTGCAGCTCGAGGTCGCCGATGGTGCCGTAGACGTCGCGGCGCACGCTCTCCTCGTCCCAGCCGGGCATGTTCTCGGCGGAGAAGACGCCGATGGAGGCGTTGATGTACATGTGGTGGCCGAGCACGCTGGTCACGCGGGACACCCAGTGCTCGAGCGCGATCCCCTCGATGGCGATCATGTGGCCCATCGCCTCGTTGCCCAGGCGGATGGCCCCGGCCTGCAGGTCGATGGTGAGCGGGGTGAGCGGGCCGGGCAGCGCCTCGGAGGTGTTGGTGGCGGTGTAGACCGGGATGCGGTCGTCGACCAGATCGTCGAACTCGCCCTGCAGTCCCTCGGGGGCGGCGGAAGTCAGCTGGTAGCCGTCGGAGGTCGGGGCGTTCTGCGGCACCACGTGGGTCGGCAGCGGGATGGCGCCGCGGCGGCTGCGGAAGCCGGAGCCGCCGCTCTTGCGGCCGTGCAGGCCGCGCGCGGTGTCGGCGATGACCTCGGTGGCGTTCCAGCCGCAGCGGAAGCCACACTCCTCGCGGGCCGCGCTCGCGTCGACCTTGGTCTGGGTCGCCGACGACTTCGGCAGCCACGCACCGTATTTCACGCCCGCCTCGGACAGGATGCGCTTGACCTCGGTGCTGGACACCTCGCCGGGCGCGGCCAGCTCGACCACGCCGCCGCGCTGCGACAGCGCCGCCAGCACCAGGAAGCGCTCCAGGTCGTCGTAGTGCAGCACCTGCACGCTGCCCTTGCCGCCGCTGGTCAGGCTCTCCAGGGTGCGCCAGCCGCCGTGATCGACACGGCGGCCCGCCACCAGCGCGGTGCGCACGATGAGCGCGTCGGCGCCGGAGCCGGCCACGATCTTCTCGACGCTCGAATCAGCGCCCGCCGCAACGGGAACCACGAGGCGCGCGCCGGATTCCTGGGCCGCCTTCGCGATCGCCGCGATCGCCGGGCCCGCCAGGTGCACGATCGCGTCGGCCCCGGCCGCGGCCCGCGCGCACACCTGCGCGTCGGACAGGTCGCCGACGGTCACCTCGACCCGCGGGTCCACGTAGCGGTGCCGCTGCCGGTCCAGACCGGATACCTCGTGGCCGGCGGCCAGCAGCATGCGCGCGACGGCGCGGCCGCTCGGCTCGGTGACTCCGGTGACCAGAATCCGCATTGACTCTCCTCCTCGTGCAGGCGTCCCCAACCACAGTGACGCCGTTCACACACCATCCCTATTGCACGAGGGTGTGACGGGTCGCAGTCCCGTTGAACGGGATCGGTGAATCGGTCAGCAAGATGGACCGCTAAGGAATGGCGGTCGGAGCGGGCACCGTCGAGGCATGACAGTGCGGAATTCGGTCACGCCGCGGGCGGCCGGCGAGGTGGGCCCCTACGACATCGAGACCGATGTGCTGATCGTCGGCTACGGCGCGGCCGGCGCCGCGGCGGCCTTCGAGGCCGCGCACGCGGGCGCGCAGGTGCTGATCGTGGACCGGGCGGGCGGTCCGGGCGGCGCGTCGGCCAATTCCGGCGGCGAGATCTACCTCGGCGGCGGCACCCCGATCCAGGTGGCCTGCGGCTTCGACGACACCCCCGAGGCCATGGCCGCGTTCCTGAAGGCCGCGCTCGGCGCGGGCGCGGACACCGCCAAGATCGACGAGTACTGCGCGGGCAGCGTCGAGCACTTCCACTGGCTGGTCGACCGCGGCGTGCCGTTCAAGCCGACCATGTGGAACGCCCCCACCTGGGTGCCGCCCACCGATGACGGCCTGATGTGGCTGGGTGAGAACAGCTGGCCCTTCACCGAACTGGCTCACCCCGCCCCGCGGGGGCACCGGCCCACCGCCAACGACTTCGGCGGCAAGCTGCTCATGGAATGCCTGGCCGCCGCGGCCGAGGCCGCCGGGGCCACCACTCGATTCGACACCTATGTCAGCACGCTGATCGTCGACGAGGACGGCGTCGTGGTGGGCGCGGTCGCGCGTCGCTACGGCGACGAGATCACCATTCGCGCCCGGCGCGGAATCGTGCTCACCACCGGAGGTTTCGTCGACAACGACGCCATGCTCGCCGCCCACGCGCCGCAGCTGATCGGCCACACCAAGGTCAGCGCGGGCACCGACGACGGCTCCGGCATCCGGATGGCCCAGGCGCTGGGCGCGGCCGTGCGACACATGTCGGCCGGGCAGGTCGGCATGTCGCTGATCCCGGGGCTGGCCGTGCGCGGCATGGTGGTCAACGCGCTGGGTCGCCGCTTCGTCAACGAGGACACCTATCCGGGCCGGATCGGCCAGCACGCGCTCTACCGCCAGAACATGGGCGGCAGCTGGGCGGGCGACGACACCGCGGTGTGGGTCATCGTCGACGAGGAGGGCTTCGAGGACGTCCCCGAACCCCAGCGCTGGGGCGTGCGGCCCACCCACGTCGCCGAGACGCCCGAGGAGCTCGAGGAACTCACGGGTCTGCCCGCGGGGTCGCTGACCACCGCCATCGGCCGCTACAACGAATTCGCCCGGCAGGGCACGGATCTCGATCACCACAAGGACGCGCGCTGGCTGCGGGAACTCACCCCGCCGCTGGCCGCCATCGACGTGAAGGCCGGGGTCCGCCCGCCGTCGGAGGCCGGTGACCGGCGCGGCACCGGCGCCTCGGTGTTCACCCTGGGAGGACTGCACACCGATCTCGACGGGCACGTGCTCGACCACGACGGCAAGCCGATCGCGGGTCTCTACGCCGCGGGCCGGGCCGCCAATGGCCTGCACGGTTTCGGCTACATCTCCGGAACCTCCCTCGGCGACGGCACCTTCTTCGGCCGGCGCGCCGGCACCGCCGCGGCCCGCCGCGCCTGACCCGTCCGCCGCCCGGCGCTTCGGCCCGACGGAAATGGTCGGTGGTCCAGTTGATTGCCGAGAGCCGGGATCGGGCACGCGGATTGGTTCTAGACTCGCTCGCTATGGATGTGCACTCGCGGCAGTTGCGGTATTTCGTCGCGGTGGCGGAGGACCTGAGTTTCACGCGGGCCGCGCAGCGGCTGCACGTGGCGCAGCAGGGGTTGAGTGCGCAGATCAAGCAGTTGGAGCAGGCCCTGGACCTGGTGCTCTTCATCCGGACCACGCGCAGTGTGGAGCTCACCGCGGCGGGCGAGGCGCTGCTCGAGGGGGTCCGCAGCGCGCTGACCACCTTGGGCCTGGCCGTCGAACAGGCGCGGGTGGCGCAGCGGCGCGAGTCCGACCGGCTGGTGCTCGGGTTCCTCGAGGGCGCGGCGCTGACGCTCACCGAGCCGATCCTGGCGGCTTTCCGGGAACGGCATCCGGACGTGACCGTCGATATGCGGCAGTTCACCTACGAGGAGCCCGCCGCCGGACTGGCCGACGGCAGCGTGGACGTGGCCTTCGCGCGACTTCCGTTCCGCGCGGACGGAATTCGCGTCGAACCGCTGTTCTCCGAGCCGCTGGTGGCGCTGGTGCCCGCCGGGCATCCGCTGACCGAACTGCCCGAGGTGCGGGTGCGGGACCTGCTGGACCAGCCGCTGCTCGGCGCGGACAACGACGATCCGGTGTGGAATGCGTTCTGGGAGTTGCACGATCACCGCGGCGGGCATCCCGCGCCGGTGGTGTCGCGGTCGAAATCGCTGCTGGAGGAGCTGCACAAGGTGTCGGCGGGCGTCGGCGTGGTGCTGACCGTCGCGTCGGCGCGCTGGATGCCGTTTCCGCGGGTCCGGTTGCTGCCGATCGTCGATGCCCCGCGCAACGAGGTAACCGTCGCCTGGCCCGCGGAACACGAATCCCCGCTGGTGCGTTCGTTCGTCGAGATCGCACGGGAGGTCCGGGCCGCGCGTCCGGAACTGGTCGAGCTGCTCGAACGGCCCGATTTCGAGGATCGCACCCTGCCCGCTCACCTCTGATTGACAAGTGCTGCTTGTCAATCACCAAGGAATAGCTGTTTCACTTTGCTAACGGAACGCCTTACTGTCGCCAGACGTGGGCGGACAGCGCGGGGGGATGCGTCGTCCACCGCGAACCTCCCTGCGGTTCGTGGCCGCCTCGTTGTTCCCGATGAGGCGCACCCTCATTACCCGATGAGGGAATCTCGGATACCCGGCGCCGCCGGACACCGGCTTGAGCCCCCGGCGTCCGGCGGCGCCGGTTCCGTCCGCGCGTGTCGCTGCCGTCCGGGCGAGTCCGGGCGACCAGACTCGGAGACATGACGGCCCACGGTCAGGACCTCGACAAGCCCGCTGACGACAAGCCCGCTGACGAGAAGCCCGCTGACGACGCGCAGCCGGACACCCGATCGTTCCCGTCCCGCGTGTGGGCGCTCATCGCCCGCGTGGAGCGCGCGATCAACCCGAACTATCCCGGGCTGATCGTGGCGTGGATCTTCTTCCTGTGGGCGGTGTCGCCCTCCCTGCTGCCCCGGACCTGGCTGTTCGAGGGCCTGGTCTGCGGGATCAGCGCGGCCATCGGCTACGGCGTGGGCTGTGTGCTGGCGTGGGCGTTCGCGAAGTGGGTGCAGCCGCGGCTGCCCGACTCCGCCGAGGGCCTGGCCAAACTGTGGAATCCGAGCGAAACCACCCGGGCCGTCGGCAAAGTCGTGATCCTGGTCGGCACCATCGTCGGCGCCGCGCTGGTGCTGGCCCGGTCGGCCCGCTGGCAGCGCGACCTCGAAACGCTGATGGGGATGGAACCGACCACCACGTCGAGCTACCTGCGCGCCGAACTGGTGGCCGCGGCCACCCTCGCCCTGGTGATCGCCGCGTACCGCGTTGTCCGGTGGCTGATCCGGCTGATCGTGCGGTTGCTCAATATCGACTGGCACATTCCGCGCGGCCTCGCCTACCCCGGCGCGGTCGTCGTGGTGGGTGTGCTGGCGGTGCTGCTGTTCCAGGGCGTACTGGCGAAAGCCTTCTTCGCCACGGCCAATTCGGCGTTCAGCCTGCGCAACGGCAAGACCTCGGAGAGCGCCGTCCAGCCGCAGTTGCCCGAAAGGTCCGGCAGCCCACAGTCTCTGGCCGGATGGGACACCCTCGGTTCGGAGGGCCGCTGGTTCGTGGCCACCGCGCCGACCGCCGGGCGGATCGCCCAGGTCACGGGAAAGCCCGCGCGCGAACCGATTCGGGTGTACGCGGGCCTGGACTCGGCGCCGGAGCCCGAGGACATCGCCGCCCTGGTGGTGCGCGAACTCGACCGCACCCACGCCTTCGACCGCAAGGTGCTGGTCGTGGTGACCACCACCGGCACCGGCTGGGTGGACTCCACCACCGCCTCCTCGATCGAGTACATGTACGGCGGCGACAGCGCCATCGCCGCCACCCAGTACTCGTACCTGCCCAGCGTGCTGTCGTTCCTGTCCGACCGCGAGAAGGCCACCGAGTCCGGGCGGCTGGTCATCCACGCCGTCCACGAGCGGTGGGCCCAGCTGCCCCCGGAGCGCCGGCCGAAACTGCTGGTCTACGGCGAGAGCCTGGGCTCGCAGGGCTCCGAGGGCGCGTTCTCCGGACTCGACGACATCCGCAGCCTGGTGGACGGCGTGCTGTGGGTGGGCCCGCCCAACTCGAATCGCATCTGGAGCCAGATCGAGCAGCGCCGCGACGTGGGGACGCCGGAGATCCTGCCGATCTACGCCGACGGCCTCATCGTCCGCTTCGCCGCCACCGCACCGGATCTCGCCCGCCCCGACCGCCAGTGGATCGCCCCGCGCGTGGTCTACCTGCAACACGCCTCCGACCCCATCGTGTGGTGGTCGCCGGATCTGCTGTTCACCCAACCGGATTGGCTGAAGGAACCACGCGGCAAGGATGTCTCCAAATCCATCCGCTGGTGGCCCATCGTCACCTTCTGGCAGATCAGCGCCGACCTCGCCAACGCCCAGGGCGTGCCCTCGGGCCACGGCCACCGCTACGGCGACCTGGTCCTCGACGGCTGGGTCGCCGTCGCCCAGCCGACCGATTGGAACCCCGGCCTCGACGCCGCCATCCGCAAGGCCCTCGACGAGGACATCACCTGGGAGTACGCCCACAAATAGATCCGGTGGGGCTCCTGCCCCGAGTGTCCGCCGGGCCCCTGCTCACGGCGGGGCCCGGCACTACTCTTGTCTCCGGAACCGATGTTCCGATGATCGGGACTATTTCGGTTCGAAACAGTGTGTTGGTCATAACTTCGATGGCAGGAAACTCTGCACGAGGAGGAACGCCCGCATGACTAACAAGGTGCTCGATCGGGTCCGCGATCTGCTGCCCGCGATCCGGGAACGCGCGGTTCAGGCCGAAGAGCAGCGGCGGGTGCCCGACGCCAGCATCGCCGAGCTCACCGAGGCCGGTGTGTTCCGCATGCTGCAGCCGGCCCGCTTCGGCGGCATGGAGGAGTCCCCGGTCGCCTTCTACGAGGTGATCCGCGCGATCGGTACCGTGTGCCCGTCCACCGCGTGGGTGTCCTCGGTGCTGGGCGCGCACCCGTGGCAGCTGGCCCTGTTCGAGGACCAGGCGCAGCAGGACGTGTGGGCCGAGAACCCCGACACCCTGGTGTCCTCCTCCTACGCGCCGACCGGCAAGCTGACCGTCGTCGACGGCGGCTACGAGCTGTCGGGCCGCTGGCAGTTCTCCTCCGGCTGCGACCACGGCCAGTGGGTGTTTCTGGGCGCACTGGTGCCGACCGCGACCGGCATGGACTACTACACGGTCCTGGTGCCGCGCACCGACTACCGCATCGAGGACACCTGGAACGTGTCGGGCCTGGCGGGCACCGGCTCCAACGACATCGTCATCGAGCAGGCCTTCGTCCCGGCCTATCGCGCCTACTCGGCCGCGGATCAGGCCAACCTGATCGGCCCCGGCCAGGCGGTGAACACCAACCCGCTGTACAAGATCTCGTTCGGCGCGCTGTTCTCCAACACCATCACCGCCCCGATCATCGGTGCGGCGCAGGGCGCCTACGACGCGCACATCGAGCGTCAGCGCGAGCGCGTGCGGCTGTCCTACGGCGGCCAGAAGGTCTCCGAGGATCCCTTCGCCCACGTCCGGATCGCCCGCGCCGCTTCGGAAATCGACGCCGCGGTGCTCCAGATGGAGCGCAACATGTCCGAGCAGCTGCGCTACGCGCAGGCCGGTGAGGAGATCCCGTTCGAGCTGCGGCTGGCCACCCGCCGCGACCAGGTGCGCGGCACCGAGCGCGCGCTCGAAGCGATCGACCTGCTGTTCAAGAACTCCGGCGGCCACGCCATCCGCCAGCCCAACATCATCGAGCGCAACTGGCGCGACGCCCACGCGGGCAGCGTGCACGTGATCAACGACGTGGAGCGCGCGCTGGCCATGTACGGCAAGGGCGCCATGGGCCTCGAGGTCGCGGATCGGATGCTCTGATGACCCTCACCGCGGAGAGCACCACCAAGTGGGTGACCGTCGACGGTCACAAGCTCCGCTATCACGAGGCCGGCGAGGGCCCGGCGCTGGTGCTGCTGCACGGCTCCGGCGCGGGTGTGTCCGGCTGGGCCAACTTCGGTGAGAACCTGCCGGTGCTGGCCCAGCACTTCCGCTGCCTGATCCTGGATCAGCCGGGCTTCGGCGAGAGCGGTCGCCCGGAGGTGTACGAGCGCAACTACCTGCGCATCGCCGCCGACGCGGTGATCGGCCTGCTCGACGAGCTGGGCCTGGAGAAGGCGCACGTGCTCGGCAATTCCATGGGCGGCACGGTCGCGACCCTGCTCGCGCTCGAGCATCCGGGCCGCGTGGACCGCGTGGTGCTGATGGCCCCCGGCGGGGTTGGGGTGAACATCCTCGGACCCGAACCGTCCGAGGGCATCAACCGGCTCATGGAGTTCAATATGAACCCCAGCGACGAGAAGGCCATGGGCTTCCTGCGGGCCATGGTCTCGAACCCGGCCACCCTCACCGAGGAACTCGTCGCCAAGCGCCTGAGGGCCGCCGCCGACCCGAAGGGCCAGGCCGCCCTGCGCGACGCCTACGCCACCTTCTACAACCCGAAGCTGGCCGAGCCGGTTCCGCTGTGGGCGCGGCTCAAGGGGATCAAGCAGGAAGTGCTGATCCTGTGGGGCCGTGACGACCGGGTCACCCCGGTGGAGGGCTCGCTCTTCGCGGCCCGGCAGATCCCCAACGCGGACCTGCGCACCTTCGCCCGCTGCGGCCACTGGGTCATGGTGGAGCGCAAGGACGCGTTCGAGCGTTCGGTGATCGACTTCCTGAACAACGGCTTGTAGCAAGCGGTTTCCCGTGATTCGGGGGGTGGGCGGTACCTCATGGGTGCCGCCCACCCCCCGAATTCGTTTTCCCGGATCAGGGCCCGGCGCTAGAGTCCGACCATGACGTGGACTGCTCCCGAGGTCACCCGTTCGCAGCAGCTGCTCGCCGGCGACGAGCGCGCCATGCTGCACTCCCTGCTCACCCGCGGCCGCGAGATCCTGCTGTGGAAATGCCAGGGCCTCACCGGCGCTCAGCTCGCGACCCGCAGCGTGGAGCCGTCCAGCATGTCCCTGCTGGGCCTGATCCGGCACATGACCGAGGTGGAACGCGGCTGGTTCCGCATGCGCGCGGCGGGCGAGGACCTGGCCTACATCTACTCCGACGAGATCAATCGCGACGGCGACTTCGACGACACCGACCCCGAGCGGGCCGAAGCCGACTACGCCCGGTTCGTCGAGGAACTGGCCCTGTGCGACAAGGCCGTTGCCGACCTGGCCCTCGACCACGCCGCCCCGCACCCCCGCACCGGCAAGGACCTGTCCCTGCGCTGGATCTACCTGCACATGATCGAGGAGTACGGCCGTCACGCCGGGCACGCCGACCTGTTGCGCGAACGCATCGACGGGGCCACCGGCTACCAGTGATCACTCCGCGGCGCGGCGGCGGCCCTCGCGGAAGAACTCGGTGAGCGCGTCCAGGTCGCCGAGTTCGGCGATGGTGCGGGACGCGCCGAAGGACTGGTTCCAGAATTCGCCGGTGCGCGGCCGCCACGGGCCCACATAGGCGTAGGGCTCGCCGATCAGGGCGTCGCCGGGCGAGACCCCGTAATTGACTTCGTCGATGTCGATCCCGAGATCGAAATGCTCGGGCCACAGCACCGGCGTGCGGTCGGGGGCCAGGGCGCGCAGGGCGGCATCGCCGAGTCCGTAAGCGCTGGTGAGGATCCGGGACTGCCGGGCGTCGACGAACAGGGGCGCGTTCGGGTCCAACGTCGTGCGGCTCGCGTACACGCCCTCCGGCATCCCCGGTTCGACACCCGCCGCGGCGGCCAGCTCCGCGATGGTCGCGCCGTCCAGCTTCCCGATCGGCAGGTCGTCGAGCAGGAGGACATCGGCGCGCACCGCGAGTCGTGGCTCCTGCACCGTGGCGAATCCGCCGGGCACCGGGGTCAGCCGAATCGTCTTGCTGCGCGTGTATTCCGGTCCGGCCAGCAGTTGTTCGGCCACCGCGTGCAGGCTTTCGCGGGTCCGGCGGTAGTCGTCGATGGTCATCATGCGAGCAAGTCCTCCGGGATGGTCGGGACCTACAGGTCGTGTTCGTGGGCCCAGGCCGCCAGCTGGGTGCGGGAGGTCAGGCCGAGCTTGGTGAGAATGTGTTCGACATGGGTCTCGGCGGTGCGCACCGAGATGACCAGATCGGCGGCGATCTTCTTATTGCTGTGCCCGGCCGCCACCAGCCGGGCCACGTCCTTCTGACGGCGGGTCAGCACATTGGTCTCCGACAGCGTCGCCGTCACGGAGCGGGCGGGGCGCTTGAGCGCGGGCGGCGCGGCGGCCGGTGCCGGCTCCGGCGCGGCGGTGTGGCCGAGCGCGTAGTCGATGGCCTCGCTCAGCGGCAGGCTCGCGCCCGCGCCGAACGCGGTGCGGAAGGCTTCCTCGCCCAGGGCCTCGCGGACCTTGAGCCGCTCCTTCTCGCCGACCGCGACCGTGATGGTGTGCGCCAGCCGGATGGTGCTGCGCTGCAAGGACTCCGCCGCGCCCAGCAGCCGCGCGGCCCGCTCGTGGTCGCCGCCCGCCGAGACCGTCCAGGCCAGGCCCTCGAAGGCCGACGACAGCCAGATGCAGCGTTCGAACAGGGCCAGCTGCTCGATGGCGCGGCCGTGGAATTCGGCGGCCGCCTCCAGTTCGCCGCGCCGCCAGTGGTCGATGCCGACCGTCCACAGCGCCAGCCCGCCCAGCAGATGCGAACCGGAGTCGGTGGTGAGTTCCAGGAAACGCTCGGCCAGTTCGGTGCGGCCGGGCGCCTCCAGGACCATCGCCGCCATGAAAGAGAAGGCGTGCGAGTCCATCTCGATCGCGTTCTGCCCGGTTTCGGCGGCCAGCTCGATGGCGCTGCGGCCCAGTTCCAGGGAACGTTCGCGGTCGCTGGCGAAGGCCAGCAGCGACCGGTCCAGCGCCACCTCGGCGAGGATGTCGTCATCGTCGAGGGTGGCGGCCAGTTCCATGCACTCGGCCACCAGCCGCGCCGCCGACTCCTGATCGCCCAGCAGGGCGGCCAGCGAGGCGGCCGAGGACAGCGCCTTGGCGCGTTCGGCGGTGCGCTCGGGGTTACGGGTGAGCGAGTCGGTGAGCCAGCGATAGCCCTCGGACAGGAACCGGTTGTGCTCCCAGAACGGGCGCAGCACCGTCACCGTGGCCATGGTGCGCAAGGGGTCGTCCTCGAGGCCCGACCGCAGTGCCGCACGCAAATTCGCGTGCTCGCGGCTCAGTTCGCGGAACCACGCCACGTCGGCGGAGGTCCAGTACGCGGTCTGCCCCTGCATGGCCAGCCGCCGGTAGTGCTCGCGGTGCCGGGCCCGAACCTCCTGCGCCGTACCGCGTTCGGCGAGCCGGTCGGCGGCGAACTGGCGGATCGGCTCCAGCATCGAGTACCGGGCCACGTCGCCGTCGAAGCGCAGCATCACCACCGACTTGTCGACCAGCCCGGTGAGCGCCTCGATGAGCGCGCCCGGCGCGAGCTCGCACACCGCCTCCGCGGCGTCGATGTCGAAGCCGCCCGCGAACACCGAAAGCTGTTCCCACAGTGCCTGTTCGGCGGTGGTGCACAGGTCGTAGCTCCAGCGGATCGCACCCTCGATGGTCTGCTGCCGTTGCGGCGCGGTGCGCGGCCCGGCGCTGAGCAGCCCGATGGTGTCGTCGAGGCGGTCGCGGATCTGCTCGGGGGTGAACATGCGCAGTCGCAGCGCGGCGAGTTCCAGCGCCAGCGGCATGCCCTCGAGGCGGCGGCAGATCTCGGCGAGCACCGCCCGATTGGCGGGGGTGGCCTCGAAACCCGGGTTGGCGGCGGTGGCCCGCTCGATGAACAGCTGCAGCGCGTCGCCGTCCTCGCCCAGGGTGTCGGGCACGGTCAGCGGCGGCACCGGCATCACCTGTTCGCCGGGGATGCCGAGCACCTCGCGGCTGGTGGCCAGCACCCGCACATCGGGGGTGGTGGCGATGATCCGGCCGACCAGCGCGGCGCACGCCTCGATCAGATGCTCACAGTTGTCCAGAATCAGCAGCAGCCGCTTGTCGGCCAGGAATTCGGTGAGCCGGGGCAGCGGCGCGGTGGACTCGTCGCGCAGGTTCAGGGCCTCGGCGACGCTCAGCGTGACCAGGGCAGGATCGTGCACGTCGGCCAGCTCCACCAGCCACACGCCGTCCGGGAACGCCCGCGCCACCAGGTGCCCGATCTGCCGCGACAGGCGGGTCTTGCCCATGCCGCCGGGGCCCAGCAGGGTCAGCACCCGGGTGGTCGGCAGCAGACGCTTCGCGGTAGCCAGTTCTTCGCGACGGCCGACGAATGAAGTGACCTCTTCAGGGAGGTTTCCATTGACACGCCGCGCCATGGGGTCCAACCTATGTGATTTGCCGCATTCAGTGCCAGCAGGCACGCATAAACCCAGCTCGCGGGTGCCCTCGGTGTGCGCGGCGATACACTCGGCCGGGTGCCGAGCAGAAGCCGCCGCGCCCGCCTCGCCGACGTCCACGACCTGGCCGGGGCCATGCCGCACGTCACCGTCGAGTACGGGCCCGCGGGCAACCCGGTCTATCAGGTGGGCCGCAAGTCCTTCGTCTACTTCCGCACCCCGCGCCCCGACGCCGCCGACCCGGACACGGGGGAGCGCTACGACGACGTCATCATCATCTGGGTGCCGTCCGAGGACGACAAACTGGCCCTGACCCAGGATCCCGGCTCACCGTTCTTCACCACGCCGCACTTCCGGGGACACCTGTCGGTTCTGGTGCGCGGCAGCCGAATTCCCGAACTGACCCTGGGCGAACTCGCCGAAGTCGTGCAGGACGCCTGGCTTTCGCGGGCCTCGGCCACTCGCGCCCGTCGGTGGCTGGCCGAGAACGGGCCCGCCGCTCAGGGGTGAGCCGACGGCTCCGCGCTGTCCGGCCGGGTCAGCGCCGCGCGCAGGCTCGCGATCAGGACGGCCTGTGCCGCACGGCCTTCCGGGGTCGGCGTCAGCGGATAGACGTGCACCAGATCCGCGGCCTCGTGATAGTCGACCGCCACGCCCGCGGCCCGGGCCTTGCCGACCAGCAGCCGCACATCCGGTGCGAGGATGTCGCGGGTGCCGCAGAACACGGTCAGCGGCCCGAGCCCGGTGAAGTCCGCGAACAGCGGGCTGACCTGCGGGTCGGTGATGGGCAGCGGTCCGCTCCAGTGCTCGCCGAGTACCAGGCCGCCGGGGCGGCCCAGCCACGGGTCGCTCGGCTGCACCTCGGCGATCTCCGGATTGCTCATCGACAGGTCCAGGGCGGGGGAGATCAGCACCGTGCGCGGCAGCGTCACCTCGTGCTCGTCGCGCAGCAGCAGGGCGGTCGACAGCGAGATCTGCCCGCCCGCCGAATCACCGGCCAGGCACACCTCGCCGTATCGGGCCCGGTTGGCCAGCACCAGCTCCGCGAAGGCCGGGATCACCCGATCGGCGGTGCCGAACGGGATCAGCGGGTAGATGGGAAGCGTGACAGTGGTTTCCGCGCGGGCCGCGATCTCCGCGGCCAGCCGCCAGTGCTGCGGCGCGATCTCGTTCACCCAGCCCCCGCCGTGCGCGTAGACGACATTGCCGCGGGCGCGACCGGACCGCGGCGTCAGCGTGTAGACCGGCCGGACCGAATCGTGGAGCACCGAGACCTCGACATCCGAGCGCAGCCGGCGCGGCGGGCCGTAGGGCAGCGGCCGCAGGGTGCGCTCCCGGATGCGTTCCCGCGCGCCTTCCGCGGTGATGAACGGGCGATTGGCGCGCGTGGCCCGCAGATACCAGGGCACTATCCGGCTGAGCAGGCTGGGCATTCGAGCCTCCGGGGTTTCTGGGGTGCCCACACCGCGTCGTGTGGCCGCTCCCGCCGACGATACCGAAACCCCGGCCTATCCGTTCTCGGCGACGGCGCCGGTCAGGAAGGCGGACATGGCCTCGGCCACGGCGTCGGGGCGATCCAGCATCGACAGGACGTAGGCGTCGTCGAGTTCGACCAGGCGGGCCTTGGGGATCAGCTCGGCCAGGCGGCGGCCGTGCTCGCGCGGCATCACCTTGCCCGCCGACGACCACAGGATCAGGGCGTCGCCGGGGAAGTCGCGCAGCGCTTCGGTATTCGCGATGTACTCGGCCTTCGACCGCGGGGAGCGCGCGTAGCCGAGCAGGTCCCGTCGAATCCGCTTGTCCCGCAGGCCCGGTTCGGTCCAGCCGCGGACCAGGTCGTCGTCGATCGGGCGACGCGCCATCCAGCCGAACATGACCGGGGTGGCGCGCAGCCACGACACCCGTAACTGCCTGAGCGCCAGCGTGACTCCGCCGGGCAGCGCGCACGCCACGATGGCGGTCTTGCCGGGCAGTCCGGGCGGGAAGTTGTCGAACGCCTCGCAGGGCAGCACGATCAATCGCCCGACCCGCTCGTCGAGGCCGTACGCGGTGAGGAACAGCCCGCCGCCCCAATCGCTGTGCACCAGGGTGACATCGCGCAGATCCAGCGCGGTGAGGAATTCCGCGAGCAGCCGATTCAGCCCCCGCATGCTCAGGTCGGCGTCCGCGCGCAGCGGTTCGGGGTGTGCGCCCAGCGGCAGATCCGGCAGCACGTACCGGAAGCCCGCGGGCAGCTTGCCGATCACCTCGTTCCACACCGTGTGATTCATCAGCAGACCGTGCAGCAGCACCACCGCCGGTCCCTCGCCCCGCTCGGCGTACTGCACCGGTCCTGCGCTCAGTTCGACTGTCGGCATCGCCTTCTCCCCTCTAGAGCACACGCTCTAGTGCGTTTGCTCTAGTCTGGACGGGTGAGCGAGAAGCTGTCAACCACCACCCGGGATCGCCTGGTCACCGCCGTCGCCGAGCTCATGCGTGTCCAGGGCTACAGCGCGATCACCGTCAAACAGATCACCGCGGCCTCGGGCGCCCCGATGGGCTCGCTCTACCACCACTTCCCGGCCGGGAAGGCGGGCATCGCGGCGGAGGCGCTGCGCACCTCGGGTGCGGCCTACATCCAGTTGCTGCCGCTGCTCATGGACATGCACGAGGATCTGCGCGAGGCCGTGCCCGCCGCGTTCACCGCCGCCGCCGAGACCATCGAGCAGAGCGGATGGATGAACATGTGCCCGGTCGGAACCGTGGCCGGGGAGGTGGCCGACAGCGAACCCGGGATCCGCGAGGTGGCCGCGGACGTCATGCGGTCCTGGATCGACGAGGGGACAAGCTATTTCGTGCGGCGCGGCCTCGGGGAAGCCGATGCCCGGGAGCTGATGGTGGCCGTATTGTGCGCCCTGGAAGGCGCGTTCGTGCTCAGCCGCACCCTGCGATCCACCGAGCCGTTGCTGGCGGCGGGGCAGGCGATGGGAGCGCGCGTGAACCAGCTGCTTGACATCAACATTGGTTGAGGTTGGAGGGTGGGGTCATGTCGACCGAAACCACCCTCGCCGTCACGCCCTTCGATGACACGACCGCCGAGACCCTCGCGCGCTCGCTGTCGCACGCGGTCGTCGTCGGCATCGGCGAGTCCACCCGTTTCGCCCACCAGACCTTCGCCGTGCGCGACGCGATCTTCCGGAACCTGGTCGAGCGCCACGGCTTCCGCACCCTGGCCGTGCAGGACAGCGCCGACGTCGGCGCGACCCTGGACGCGTACGTCCGCACCGGCGCGGGTACCGCCGTCTCCGCCCTCGACCTGTCCTGGCGGCCTTGGCGCACAGCGGAAATGGCGGAGGCCCTGACCTGGATCCGAGAGTTCAACCAGGCCCGCCCCGGCGATCAGGTCGGCATCATCGGCGTCAAGCCGGTGCAGGCCAAGCCTGAGGACTACGACACCGTCCTGGACGCGGTCCGGCGCCACGTACCCGACCGCGCCGCCGAGCTGGCCGCGCACCTGGACCCCATCCGCACCGCGCACACCGTCGACGAACACGTTCAGCGCGCCCGCGGCGTCCACCCCGGCCGCCGCTTCCTCGACCACGCCCGCGACGCGTCGGCGCTGGTGGCGTCGATCCCCGAAATCGGCGAGACCGTCCGCGCCCGAATGGCTTTGATCGAGGAATTCCATCGGAACAGCGTCGCGGGCCGGGGCAGTTTCGCAGGCGACGGCGAGCGGTGGGCGGCCACGATCATCGATCACCTCGGGCGCACCGGATCGCGCACCGTGTACTGGGACGGCATCGCCCACGTCTCCGCCGGGGCCGCCGCGATGGGGCTCGCCGCGGGGCAGGAGGCGACGGCGAGCGTCGGCAGCGTGCTGCGCGCCCACTTCGGCCGCGACTACGCCGCGGTGGCGATCGGATTCCACCACGGCGATGTGGGGGTGGCCCAGATCCCCGCTCCGGCACCGGATTTCCTGGACGCGCGGCTGGGCGCTGCGGGTCCGGCACGGCTGTGGCGGGACCTGCGCGCCGAACCGCTCCCCGGTCCGGCCAAGTTGCGCGTGATCAGCGGCGTCTACGACCCGGTCCGGGATGCCGACGAGCACTTGGCGATTCGTGATCTGCCGGAGGCCTTCGACGTGCTGATCCACCTGCGCGAGGTGACCGCGGTGCGCTGGCTGCCGTGAGCCTGCCCGAACCCGCCCCGGCGTCGCATACGCTGCGCCGGTGAGCGAAGACCTTGGGGAAGACTTCCGGCACCCGACGGAAGAGCAACGGCGGCAACGCGATGCGGAGGCGAACGAGTGGTGGGCGCGCAATTACGGTCGCCGAGTGGAGCTGGGTGGCTTCGGTGAAGCGCTCTCGGCGCTGCTGGCCACCGAGCTCAACGACTGGTCGTGGGCCGAGATCGACGAGGTCTATACGAAATTGGCCTGGGAGTCGACCCGCGACGACGCGGCCGGGCTGGTCTTCGCGGCCGTGGACGGCGCGGAACTCGTCGCCGTCGAGACCCGGCGCGTGGCCACCGCGCCGGGGTTCGGGTACGGGGAGTTCACACAGCTCGTGCTGTCGTATCCCTGCGGGTCCGCCGTCGTCGACCACGTGTTCACCACCGCGCTGGCCGACTGCATCGGCGTCCTGGGCGAACCGGACCTGGTCGGCGGCCCGGGCGCACAGGCGATGTGGTGGCGCGGTGGGGAGATCGTGACGTTGGGCCGGTCGATCCGGCCGATCGAGGTGAGCCTGCGGATCGAACCGCGCGGCCCGCGCGAGACCGAGCGGGAGTTCGACTGGGAATACCATGAGGACCACTGGCCGGGGGAATGCTGGCTGGCGTGGCCGGACGAGTCGCGCGCCTGGGACATCGGGGCGCTGGGCGACAAGGAGCCCGACGCGGCCACCCTCGAGGAGCTCGAGGACCACATCGACCGCCTGTTCCTGTCGCTGACCGTGGACCTGCCGGTCCTGCATCCCCTTGTCCCGCACGTGATCTGGGTGATCACCCCGGCCGATCGCCCGCACTGGATCGCGCAGGGCTTCTTCGCCGCCAACGCCCAGTCCCGGCTCGAGGTGCGCGAGGACGACCACGCGCGCGGGCAGATGTACAACCACGGCGTCGGCGCGGCCCGGCAGATGGCGGCCGAGACCAAGGCCGCGATCCGCCGCTCGGGCGTGAAGTACCCGTCGGACTTGCGTTTTCAGGCCTGGGTGTCCCCGGCGAAACCGGCCTTGCAGGCGTTCCGGCTCGGGCTGCGCTGGGACGAGCACCGCCCGGACGACGACTGAACCCGGTCGCTAGCCGACCGCGGGAATGTCGGTCAGCAGGTGGCTCATCCGATCCCGCTTGGTGGTCAGGTAGTGCACATTGTGCTCGGTCGGCTGGGTCTGCAGCGGGATCCGGGCGTGCACCGCGATGCCGTGGGCCTGCAGCCCGGACTGCTTGGCCGGGTTGTTGCTCAGCAGCCGAACCGAATTCACCCCCAGATCGCGCAGGATGTGGGCGGCCGCCCGGTAGTCGCGGGCGTCGATGGGCAGGCCGAGCCGGACATTGGCGTCCACGGTGTCGGCCCCGCCGTCCTGTAATTCGTAGGCGCGCAGCTTGTTGAGCAGCCCGATGCCCCGGCCTTCCTGACCACGCAGGTAGACCACGACCCCGCGGCCCGCGGCGGCCACCGCTTCCAGGGCGGCGTCGAGCTGTTCGCCGCAGTCGCAGCGCAGCGACCCGAAGGCGTCGCCGGTCAGGCATTCGGAATGCACTCGGGCCAGGGCGTTCTCGCCCGACGGGTCGCCCAGGACCAGGGCCAGGTGTTCGTCGCCGGTGTGGGCGTCGGCGTAGCCGAAGACCCGGAAATCGCCGAAGCGGGTGGGCAGCCGTGTCTCGACCTCGCGGGAGATGCCGTGCTCCAACCGTTTCCGGTACTCGATCAGGTCGGCGATGGAGACCAGCGGGATGTCCCATTCCTTGGCCAGGATCAGCAGATCGGGGAGCCGGGCCATGCCGCCGTCGTCATCGACCACCTCGGCGATGACACCGGCGGGGCGCAGCCCGGCCAGGCGCATCAGGTCCACGGCGGCCTCGGTGTGGCCCGGACGGCCCAGCACGCCACGGTCGTTGGCGCGCAACGGGAACACGTGGCCCGGGCGGGAGAGCTGTTCGGCGGTGGTGCGCGGGTCGGCCAGCAGGCGCATGGTGTGCGCGCGGTCCGCCGCGGAGATGCCCGTGCTCACACCGGTGACGGCGTCCACGGAGACGGTGTACGCGGTGCCCTTGGGGTCCTCGTTGACCGCGGTCATGGGCGGCAGCCCGAGCCGGTCGCAGTCCTCGCCGGTCATGGGCACGCAGAGGACGCCGCTGGTGTGCCGCACCAGGAACGCGATGTTCGCCGCGGTCGCGTGTTCGGCGGCCAGGATCAGATCGCCCTCGTTCTCGCGGTTCTCGTCGTCCACGACCAGCACCATGCCGCCGCGGGCCACCGCCGCCACCGCGCTCTCGATGGAGTCCAGTGCACCGGTCATCGTCGACCAACCTCTCCGGCCGCACGAACGATGGCTTGCAGAACTGTGGGCTTGCGGCCTATTACCAATAGAAATATGACTGGCGGAGAACATCGAGGTCAGGTCTCGCTGAGCGGTCACGGAAAGGGCCCGGAAGCGTATCGCTCCCGGGCCCTTCCCCTTCAATCAGTGCCTCGCGGTCAGTGCCACAGAGTGCCCTGCGGTCAGTGCGCGGCACCACCCGTCGCCGGGGTCCGGCCGTGCTTCATGATGAGCGCTCCGACGAGCGCCACCGCCGCGGAGACAGCCACGAAGTAGAAGCCCAGCTCGTAACCCTTGTCGGCGTACAGCATCGGGATCTCCTTGGTGACCGGCGGCGCGCCCGTCACCGACACCACGGCCTTGACCGGGTTCGCGGTCAGCAGCGCGGTGGCCACCGCGAGACCGATCGCCGCGCCCATGGCCTGCATGACGCCGAGCATGCCCGCGCTGATGCCCTGCTGTTGCGCCGGAACACCTTCCACGATCAGGTTCGGCGTGGACGCGTAGTAGAAGGCGAACGCGACACCGTAGACCGCGCTGATCAGCGCCTGGGTCTGCCAGCCGTGCGACAGCGCCGCGTAGGCCAGACCGCTGCCCACGAAGATGGTCAGCGCCGTCACCAGCGGCCAGCGGGCGCCCGAGCGCCGGATCCACAGACCGCCGAGGAATCCGAAGATCATGGCGATCAAGGACTGTGCGAGCGTCACGTGGGTGGCGAACTTCATCAGCGTGAAGTTGTCGCCGTAGCTGTAGCCCGGTTCCAGATCCACCTTCACCATGTCCGGCGGCAGGTGCTGGTACACCGCCTCCGGCGGCACCTGGGCGTTCACCATCTCCGGGGTCACCTGGGCGTTGACCTTGTCGGTCAGCTGCTGCTTCAGCTCCGCCGGCAGCTCCATGCCCGGGGGCATGGCGGCCTTGGCCTGCGCCTCGGCGGCAGCCAGGCCCTGGGCGCGCGCCTGGGTCAGCGCCTGCGCCTGCGCCTGGGCCAGCGCACCCTGCTTCACCTGTTCCCAGGTGGCGTCCTTGACCTGCGAGACGACCTCCGACGACGGCGGCGACTGGGTCATGTAACCGGTTGCGTAGGACTGGTATCCGATCATGAACGAGGCCAGCAGACCGATGAACAGCACCACGCTGACGCGCGGGTTGAACAGCAGCTTCATGTCCATGATGGGGTTCTTGGCCCGCATCTCCACGATCGGGAACAGCGCCAGCAGCGCCAGGCCGCCGATCAGCCACACCAGCGTGGACGGCTTGCTCCAGCCCCAGTCCTGGCCCTTGTCCAGGTACAGCAGGGTGAGGGTGGCGCCCGCGCCGAGCAGCACCGCGCCGATGATGTCCAGGCGCTGCGGGGTGCGCAGCTTGGACTCCGGGACGAAGGCGATCAGCAGCGGCGTCATCACCAGGGTGAAGATGAACAGGAACCAGAACAGTCCACGCCAGCTGGTGTGATCGGTGATGTAGCCGCCGATCAGCGGACCCGCGAGCGCCGAGACGCCCAGACCCGTGGAGGCGATGCCGAGGCCGATGGGCACCATGCGGCGCGGCATCAGGTCGCGGATCAGGCCGTAGGACACCACGGTCGTCGCGATGGCGGTGGCCTGCAGCGCGCGGCCCACGAGGAAGATCGCCCAGGTGCTGGTGAGCGCGCACATGGCCGTGCCGATGAGGAACAGCCCGCCGCAGATCAGGAACATCCGCTTCTTGCCGTAGATGTCGCTGAGCTTGCCGATGAGCGGGGACACCGCGGCACCGAAGATGCCGAACACGATGATGGCCCAGTTGATGTTCGCGCCCTGGTCGGGGAAGGTCGGCGCGATCTGGCGCAGGGCGGAGGCGACCATGACGTACTGCATCGGGGAGATCTCGGTGAACAGCACGATGATCGCGAGGACCGACCAGATCCTCAGGTTTGACGCGCCATCGAGACGACCCGAGTCGTCAGGCGCAGTTCCGGGCGGCACCGCGGTGTCGACGGAGGTGGACATAGTGCGTCCTCCAGGGTGGGTAGTAACACGATCATGTGAACCGTGTCACGGCCGAGGAGTGCTGCCCATCACAAAGTCCGGTCAGTGGGAATCACCGGAATTCTATTTCTTCGCGGTCTTCCTGCGGCTACGCTGTCTCGCCAGTTTGTCCAAATCTGACAGCAAGTCCTCTGCGAATTCCTTCTCCGCCTCGTAATGCTTGACGCACCACCGCAAGACCGCGCTGGGGTAGGCCCAATCCGGATTCACGTCCGCGCCCTCGGCGTCGGCCTGCGCCCGGCGGCGCATGGTCTCGGTGTATTCGATGTGCTGCTGCAGGATCTCGCGCATCCGGTCCGGCTCGGCCAGATGACCGAGCCAAGCCCGCAGCATCACACTGTGTTTGAGCACCGGGGCCTCGACGGGGGAGTGGTTGACCCACTCCGAGGCGGCCTCGCGCCCGGCCTCGGTGATGGCGTACATGCGCTTGCCGCGCATGCCGTCCTCGGAGACCACGGTCCGCGACACCGCGTACCCGTGTTTCTCCAATCGCTTGAGCTCGGCGTAGATCTGGGAGAACGAGGGGCTCCAGTAGAAGAACTGCAGACTCCAGTCGGCCCACTTCTTGAGGTCGTATCCGGAGAGTTCCTCGGCATGCGAGAGCATTCCGAGCACCGCCCACGCGGTCGTGGGCAGGTCCGGAATCGCCCGCGCCTCCGCGGACGGCACGCCATCGATCATCATCGAACTGTATCGCCCCGGCATGTGCCCGCTCCGATCAACGCCAGTGCGCGCGACGCGGGAACAGGGTGCGGCCGGCCTCGTGGGCGACCTCGAGCACGACGCGGGCCAGCCGGTCGTAGCTCATGCCCTCGGCGCGACCCGACAGCGACAGCGCGGCGGGCGCGGTGCCCCGTCCCCGCAGCGGCGCGGCGACGCAGGCGATGCCGGCGATGGCCTCCTCGCGGTCGATGGCCACACCCTGGCGCAGGCGGATCTGCTGCAGCTCGCGGGTCAGCGCCTCGGGCTCGCAGATGGTGCGCGGGGTCAGGCGCGGCAGTCGGGTGCGCAGCGCGGCCTCGGCGATGTTGGGCTCCAGACAGGCCAGCATGGCCTTGCCGAGAGCGGTTGCGTGCGCGGGCATCCGGCCGCCCAGGCGGGTGGGCAGGCTCGCGGCGAAGCGGCCGCCGGCCTTGTCCAGGTAGACCACGTCGCGGCCGTCGAGCACGGCCAGGTGGCCGACCATGCCGGTGCGCTGGCTCAGCTCGTGCAGCAGCGGGGAGACGGCGTCGCGGATCTCGTTGTGGTCGGCGGTCAGGCCGCCCAGCTCGAGGGCGCGCATGCCCAGCCGGTAGCCGCCCGAGGTGTGGGCCAGCCAGCGCAGCTTGATCATCTGGTCGAGGATCCGGTGCACGGTGGACCGCGGCAGCCCGGTGCGCTCGACCAGACCGAGCAGCGTGAGGGTCGGGGTGGAGGCGTCGAAGGCGTCCAGGATCAGCGTCATGCGCTCGATCATCGAGACGGGGACCTCGGCACTCGCGCGAGATTCCTTGGCGCGCATGGGGTTGTGGGGGTGTCGAGTATCCGCGGGCGGCAGCATGGCGATGGTCATATGTACCTCCGTTGGTTCATATCCGGGCTGGGTGTATCGGATGGGGCTATTCCGATTAGGCATGTACCTAGCTCGGACCTTGTGCTACCCATCACAGTGCCGCACGCCACAACCTGCGGAATCGGGAGAACTACGTAAAACCTACGGATCCGTGTCCCGATCACCGAACCACCGTGTTGACGCCTCCTGCTCACGACCTGCTGTCATGACTGCTAGCTATATTTCGGATCGAAATAAGGAGGAGCCGGTGCTCGATCAGACCCCGGCCATCGACGCGACGGCCTTCAAGACCGTCCTCGGGCGTTTCTGCTCGGGGGTCACCGTGATCACCGCCCTCGACGAGGACGAGCCGCTCGGCTTCGCCTGCCAGTCGTTCGCATCGCTGTCCATCGACCCGCCGCTGGTGAGCTTCTTCCCGGCGCGCAGCTCGAGCACGTGGCCGCGCATCCGCGAGATCGGGCGGTTCTGTGTCAACATTCTGGCCGACGACCAGGCCGAGCTCTGCCGGCAGCTGGGCCGCCCCGGCCCGGACAAGTTCGCGGGCGTCGAGTGGGCCCCCTCGGAGAACGGTTCGCCATTGCTCGCGGGCGCCATGGCGTCGATCGACTGCGAGCTCTACGACGAGGCCGACGGCGGCGACCACACCATCGTCATCGGACGCGTGACCTGCTTGAATGAACATTCCGAAGCCAAGCCGCTGCTGTTCTACCGCGCCGCGTTCGGTCGTCTCGAGCATCCGTAATCGGGCCCGTCTCGACTATCAGTAGTCACCGCCCGGCCAGTGAGACTGCGCTGTCGTCACCGTCACACCGGCCGCAACCATCGAAGCAAGGCAAGGGAGAGGAATTCACATGACCACCACGGACAGTGAGGTGCGAGTCATCGATGCCGGGAAGCCCCCGACTCGATTCGCGCGCGGCTGGCACTGCCTGGGCCTGGCCGACTCCTTCCGCGACGGAAAGCCGCACACCGTCAAGGCTTTCGGCACCGAGATCGTGGTGTTCGCGACCGAGAACGGCGACCTGAACGTGCTCAACGCCTACTGCCCCCACATGGGCGGCAACCTGGCCGACGGCACCGTCAAGGGCGACTCCATCGCGTGCCCGTTCCACGACTGGCGCTGGAACGGTAAGGGCAAGTGCACCGGCATCCCCTACGCGCGCCGGGTGCCCCCGTTGGCCCGCACCAAGGCGTGGCCGACCATGGTCGAGAACAAGCAGCTGTTCGTCTGGCACGACCCGGAGAACAAGCAGCCGCCCGCCGAGCTGGCCATCCCGCGCATCGACGCCGCCTTCGACGACCAGTGGACCGACTGGACCTGGAACTCCATGATCGTCGACGCCAACTGCCGCGAGGTGGTGGACAACGTCGTCGACATGGCGCACTTCTTCTACGTGCACTACGGCTTCCCGACCTTCTTCAAGAACGTCTTCGAGGGCCACACCGCCAGCCAGTACATGACCTCCGTGTCGCGCGAGGACATGATGGGCGAGACCGCCAAGGCGCTGGGCGGCAAGAACGTGCTGCAGTCGGAGGCCTCCTACTACGGGCCGTCCTACATGATCGACTACCTCGAGAGCGAGAGCCCGAACGGTCTCGTGGTCGAGGGCTACCTGATCAACTGCCACTACCCGATCAACGAGAACCAGTTCGTGCTGCAGTACGGCGCCATCGCCAAGAAGCCCGAGGGCGTCCCGGCCGAGCAGGCCGCGGAGATCGCCGCCAAGTTCGTCGGCGGCCTGGGCAAGGGCTTCGAGCAGGACGCGGCCATCTGGAAGCGCAAGTCGCGGATCAACAACCCGCTGCTGTGCGAGGAGGACGGCCCGGTCTATCAGCTGCGTCGCTGGTACGAGCAGTTCTACGTGGACGCGGCCGAGGTCGCGGACGAGATGACCGACCGCTTCGAGTTCGAGGTGGACACCACCCGCGCGGTCACCGCGTGGGAGGCCGAGGTCGCCGACAACCTGGCCAAGCGCGACGCTGCCGTGGCGGGCCACGTATCCAACACCGGCGCCTGAGAGGCATTGCCATGGACGAGGTTTCGTGCCGGTCCTGCGGGACCTGCGTGCTGGTGGAGAAGTTCAGTGACCAGCACACCAGCGTGCAGTGGAACAAGGACGCGCAGGCCGCGTGCACGGAACTCGAGAAGACCGGGTTGCGTTCGCACACCTGCCGTGAGCTGCGGGCCAGCATCGACGAGGCCGTCGCCTCGGGTGCGCTGACGGTCAGCACGCGGGACACGGACGTACAAACCCGCGGGCGAACTCTGACCTGAGTGAGTGCCGGCCCGCCGCGGGCCGGCCTCCTCCGAGTGGGCCTTCCGACATCGTCGGCGGTCGGCCCCGGTTATCTGATACCCGCCTGGGCGGGTTCGAAACGAACAGCACAGGAATGGAACTGGTGGAACGGATGACGGTCACAGACTTCGAGGTAGACGAGGCCGTGGCGACCGCTCAGGTGAGCGGGATCACATCGGCGACGATCGTGCGCGTGGTGCGCGAGACCGCCGACGCGGTGTCGCTCGAGCTCGTTCCCGACGCCGCGCACGCCGAACGGTTCTCCTACCGTCCGGGCCAGTTCCTCACCCTGCGCATCCCCAGCGACCTGACCGGCTCGGTCAGCCGTTGCTACTCGCTGTCGAGCGCCCCGCACGAGGGCGGCCCGCTGAAGGTCACCGTCAAGCGGACCGTCGAGGGCTACGGCTCGAACTGGCTGTGCGACAACGCCGCCGAGGGCCTGGCCCTGGACGTGCTGCCGCCCGCCGGCATCTTCACCCCCGGCTCGCTCGACACCGACCTGCTGCTGTTCGCCGGCGGCAGCGGCATCACCCCGGTGCTGTCCATCCTGAAGTCCGTGCTGGCGCAGGGCAGTGGCCACTGCACGCTGATCTACGCCAACCAGCACGAGAACTCGGTGATCTTCGCCGAGGAACTCGCGGAACTGGCTGCCGCGCACCCGGATCGGCTGCTGGTGCTGCACTGGCTGCAGTCCGTGCAGGGCCTGCCCAGCGTGGCCACCCTGGCCGCGCTGGCCCGGCCGTGGGCGGGCCGGGAGGTCTTCGTCTGTGGTCCCGGCCCGTTCATGGACGCGGTCGCCGCCGCCATGACCGAGCTGGGCGCGGACCGCAAGCGCGTGCACGCCGAGAAGTTCGTGTCGCTGTCCGGCAATCCGTTCGAGGTCGACACCGCCGCGAGCGAGGTCGTGATCGACGACGGCGACGCCGCGACCGTGCAGGTCGAACTCGACGGCGAGAACCACGAAATGCCCTGGCCGCGTCAGCAGACGCTGCTCGACACCATGCTCGCCAAGGGACTGGACGCCCCGTACTCGTGCAAGGAAGGCGCGTGCAGCGCCTGCGTGTGCCGCGTCCTGACCGGCGAGGTCACCATGCGCCGCAACGAGATTCTGGAGGAGGAGGACATCGCCGACGGCTATGTGCTCGCCTGCCAGGCCGTTCCGGTCACCGACGACGTCACCGTCACCTATTCCTGATATCCCGAACCCCCGAGGAGTATCACCATGGCTGCCTTCGCCTCGCTCGGCTACGTGCGCGCCCACATCGCCGATGTGGACGCCTGGCGCGCGTTCGCCTTCGACACCATCGGTTTCGCGGAGGGCACCGGCCCCAATCCGGACTCCATCTACCTGCGCGTCGATGAGCACACCTACCGCCTGGAACTGGTGCCCGGCGACCGGGACGCGGTCATCGCCGTCGGCTGGCAGGTCGCCGACCGCCGCTCGCTGAACCTGGTGCGAGAGATCCTGGAGCAGGCCGAGATCGAGGTCACCGAGCTGTCGGTCGCCGAGGCCGTGAACCGCCATGTCGAGGAGGCCATCTCCTTCGTCGACCCGTCCGGCTTCACCATCGAGGTCTTCCACGGCCCGCTGCTGGACCACAGCCCGGTGGTCGGCAAGTTCGGCAACCGCTTCGTCACCGGCGATCTGGGCCTGGGCCACGTGGTGCTGCCGGTGCGCGATATCGAGGAAGCCCGCCAGTTCTACACCGAGGTCCTCGGTTTCGCCTCGCGCGGCTCGTTCCGCGTCGGCCCGCCCGAGTACCCGATCTGGATCCGCTTCATGGGTGTCAACCCGCGCCACCACAGCCTGGCGCTGATTCCCGGCTCGCGTCCGGACGGCCCCGGCATCGTGCACGTCATGGTCGAGGTCGACTCGCTCGACGATGTCGGCCGCGCGCTGGATCGCGTCAACAAGGCGGGCTACCACCTGTCCTCCACGCTGGGCCGCCACACCAACGACAAGATGATCTCCTTCTACGTGCGCACCCCCGGCAACTGGGATCTCGAATTCGGTTGCGAGGGCATGCTCGTCGGTGACGACTACGTGGCCGAGGAGATGACCGCCGACAGCTACTGGGGCCACGAATGGGCCCGCGGCTAGGACGTTGAATTCTCGACGGTGACCCGAGGCTGGGACGAAACATGCGCGCGGTAGTCATGCGGAACCGGAAGCTCGTCGTGGACGAGATTCCGGAACCGGTGCCCGGACCGGGTCAGGTGCTGGTCGAGACCATCGCCTGCGGGATCTGCGGGTCCGACAAGCAGGCCCTCGACTACACCGACGAGTTCCTCCAGGCCTCCCGCGACAGCGGAGTGCCGACCTTCCTGTTCGATCCGTGCCGGGACCTGGTGCTGGGCCACGAGCTGTCCGCCCGGGTCATCGGCGCCGGGCCGGACACGCCGTTCGTCGCGGGGCAGGCCGTGGTCGCGCTGCCCTGGGCGCTGGACCGCGCGGGCGGCATCCACGGCATCGGCTACTCCAACGAGTTCCCCGGCGGGTTCGGCGAGCGAATGGTGTTGCAGGCCATGGCGCTCGAACCGATTCCCGACCATGTGCCCCCGCACGTCGCCGCCCTCACCGAACCCCTCGCCGTCGGCTTCGGCAATGTCGCGCGCACCGGCATCGGGCCGGACGGCACCGGCATCGTGATCGGTTGCGGCCCCGTCGGTCTGGGTGCGGTGGCCGCACTGGCCGAACGCGGTGTCGCCCCGATCGTCGCCTCGGACCCCTCGGCGCTGCGCCGCGAGGCCGCGCTGCGGATGGGCGCGCACCGGGTGGTGGACCCGGCTGTCGAGGATCCGGTGGAGGTCTGGCAGGAGCTGGCCGCGCCCGGCCAGAAGCTGCACGTGTGGGTCTGCGCCTCGGTGCCAGGCTTGCTCAACGACCTCATGTACAAGGTGCCGCGCGAGACCGCCATCCTGCAGATCGGCGCGGTCATGACCGACGACGTCATCCGGCCCATCGTCGGCCTCTACAAGGACATCTCGTTGCAGATGTGCATGGTCTACCCGCAGCAGGAGTACGCGAAGACCTTGCGCCGCATCGCCGACGGCACCGTGGACGCCGCCTCGCTCATCACCGATCAGGTGGGACTGGACGGGGTCGCCGACGCGATCGATTCACTGCGCAATCCCGACGACCACATCCAGATCCTGGTCCGCCCTCAGTTGTGAGCGCGCACCAACCGGCAGAAGTCCACGGGCGCCAGGCCATCCGTGCGCTGCCACAATGCGGCGTCGACCGCCTCGCGCTGGGAGATGTGCTCGGCGACCGTGAACCTGTGCTCGTTCAGCAGCGCCGTCACCGACTCGGGCGAGAAGAAGCTGAGCATGGGCTCACCCTGCTGCGCGGTGGCCAGGCGGGCGAATTGGGAGAACACCCGGCCGGATTCGTCCTGTAATTCCTCCGGGAGTGCGTATTCCATGACCAGTTCGGTGCCGGGCGCGAGACCGGACAGAGTATCCAGGGTCGCCGCGATCGCAGATTCGGTCAGGTACATGGTGACCCCCAGCCAGCTCACCAGAGACGGGCGACCCGCGTCGAAGCCATGAGCTTTCAACTGCGCGGTCAAATCGTCGCGCTCGAAGTCGACGCCGACGAATTCCACGGCCGCCGTATCGAATCCGGCGTCGGTCAGCAGCTCCCGCTTCCACGCCTGCGTGGCCGGATGGTCCACCTCGTAGACGGAGACCCGCCCGGCGGGCGCGGTGCGCCAGGCGAAGGTGTCCAGGCCCGCGCCGAGGATCACGTACTGCTCGAAACCACCTGCGGTCAGCCGTGTCTCGGTGTAGTGAGCGCGGACGCTGACCTGGGATCGGCTGCCGCTGAGGACCGGGTGATCCCCGGATTCGCGATGATAGGTCAGGAGTTCGGCGGCTCGCTCACCGAGCAGTGTCGCGGCCACGGTGTCGTGGAACAGATGCGGCGGGTGATCCACGACCAGATGCGCGGCGCGCGCGGCGGCCGCGATCATCGCGGTCCGGCTCGGGCCCTTGTCACTCGGTAGGCCGTCGTCCATCGAATTCTCCCATCGTTCGAAACTCGGCACAGTGCCGTGAGAGCCGATGGTAGACAGGAGAATTCGATTTCGCTTTCACCATATCACAAGCAAATAACTTTCCGGTGACGGTGAATCGTCATCGGATCATCGATCCGTGAAGGTGATCCGGACGGTCACCGGATCGCTCTCCAGGGCGGCGAACATGCCGCGTGCCAGCGGAGCCAGCAGTGGGTGCGGGGCGAAAGCGCGGGTGCGGGCGATCACGTCGTCATCCGGGAGCAGGGCGGCGGTGCCGGTGCGCCAGCGATCACCCTGGCGGACCCGGACATTCGGGTTCGCGGAGATGTTCAGCCCCCAGCCCGAGCGCATGCCGTGCTGGCAGATGGCCCAGGCGCCCTCGTCATCGAACAGCAACGACACCGGAACCCGGCGCGGCTGCCCGGACTTGCGGCCCACGGTCTCGATCTCGCTGGCGAAGGTGGTGCGGATGCCGACCTTGTCGAGGGCGCGCACGGTCGGGTTCATGACCGCGCGGCCGACGGCCCGCTCGATCCGGAACTTGCGAGCGGCCCGCTCGGCAGCGCTCCGGGGCGCGGCCGGGCGCTTGCTGCGGAAGGCGTCGAAACCATTGCGGCGCAGCATGATCACTGCCGTCCGCCACGGCGATCGGTCCGGATCGGGGGCGTTGCCCGCGCCGAGCAGGTGCAGCTGGTCGGTGTGCCATTGCAGGTCGACCGCGCCGTCCATGGCCTTGAGTCCGCGGTTGGCGGCCAGGCGTGGCGGCAGGCTCAAGGTGATGTGCGGGGACCGCAGCGTGTCGGTGCGCTCGGTGATCAGGTCGGCCGCGGCGGTGGGGATCACCGCGGTGGGGCGGCCCAGCCCGATCACGTCGCAGGCCCCTTCGGACAGTGCCTCGGACATGGCCGAGCGGGACCGGAAGCCGCCGGTCACCGCGATCGGTACCGAGCCCGCGGCCTGCCGGGCGGTGCCCGCGTAGTCCAGGAAGTACGCCTCGCGGGCGCGAGTGCCGGCCGACACGGTGCTGGGACGGTTCAGCATGGCGGGGGATTCGTAACTGCCGCCGCTGATCTCGATCAGATCCAGCTGCTCGGTGGACAGCTTTTCGATGACCGCGCGCGACTCCTCCTCGGTGAAGCCGCCGCGCTGGAAGTCCGCGGAGTTGAGCTTGATGCCCACGCCGAACCCGGGGCTCACCGCCGCGCGGATGCTGCGCGCCACCTCGAGCACGAAGCGCCGCCGCCGTTCGGCGTCCCCACCCCAGGCGTCGGTGCGCTGATTGGACAGCGGGGACAGGAACTGGGAGACGAGATAGCCGTGCGCGCCGTGGATCTGCACCCCGTCGAATCCGGCGGCCTCGGCGACCCGGGCGGCGGCGCCGAAGCGGGCGACGATGTCGAGGATCTCGTCCTCGGCCAGCGCGCGCGGGGCCGGGATGCCCGGAATGCCCACGGCGATGGCGGAGGGGGCGACTGCGCGGGTGCGGGTGACGATCGGATTGGCCTGCCGTCCGGGATGATTCAGCTGCACCCAGACCTTCGCGCCGCCCTCCTTGGCGATCGTGGCCCAGCGGGTGAGCGCGGCCAGGTGGCGTTCGTCCTCCATGGCCACATTGCCGGGTTCGCCGCAGTGCCGCCGGTCGACCATGACATTGCCGGTGACGATCAGGCCGTAGCCGCCGCGACTCCACTGCCCGTAGAGGCGTTCCAGGCGCGCGTCGGGGGCATTGTCGCCGTTCGCCAGTCCCTCGCTCAGGGCCGACTTCATAATGCGATTGCGTAGCACCTGCCCGCTGGCCAGGGGCAGTGGATCGGACAGGTTCGGCTGTGGGGCTGCCGGGGGCATGGGTGCTCCGATTCCTCGTCGAAGTGCTGATCGGCGGACTACACTCGGTAGACCAATCGGTATATCACTGACGGTAGTACACCGATCGGTATACAACAAGGAGGAATCGACCATGGGTGCCCGCGACCGCCTCATCGACAGCGCCATCGCCCTGATGCGCTGCAACGGCATCGCCGGAACCGGTATCGCCCAGTTGCTCGAACACAGCGGCATCTCCCGGCGGTCCATCTACCTGAACTTCCCCGGCGGCAAATCCGAACTGGTCGCGGAGGCCACCCGCACCGCCGGCAAGGCCACCAGCGCGCTCATGCGTACCGTCACCGGTGGCACCGACCTGGCCGGCGCCATCGCGGCCTTCCCGGCCATGTGGCGCGAAGTCCTGGTCGCCAGCGATTTCGCCGCCGGCTGCCCGATCACCGCCGCGGCGCTGGGCCGCACGGAATCCCCGGAGGCCGCCGACGTGGCGGGGGAGACCTTCGAGGAGTGGGAGACCATCCTCGCCACCCGCCTCCAGGCCGAGGGCGTCGAGCCCGACACCGCCCGCTCGCTGGCGACCACCGTCATCGCCGCCGTCGAGGGCGCGGTCGTCATGTCGCTGGCGAGCCGGACGACCGCGCCCCTGGAACGCGCGGGCCGGCAGATGGCCGACCTCGTCGCCCTGTACACGGCGACGAAGACGACCGTCTGAGCCTCGGAACCGGCCGGGGTCCGATCAGATCAGGCTGAGACCGCCGTCGATGGTGACCACGGTCCCGGTCGTGTAACCCGACCGGTCGGAGGCGAGAAACGCTGCCATATCGGCGATCTCGCGCGGATGGGCCGGGCGGCCGAACGGGAAGTCCGCGGCCATCTCGGCGAAGCGGGCATTGTGCTCGATCAGCGCGGTGATGCGCGCGGTCGCCACCGGACCCGGATTGATGCCGACCACCCGGATGCCGTCGCGCCAGCTGCGGCTGCCCAGGGCGCGGGTGAAGGCCATGAGCGCGGCATTGCCGGTGCTGCCCGCGATGTACTCGGCATCGGGGCGTTCGCCCGCCGCGCCGATGACATTCACGACCACGCCCCCGCCCTGTTCCTTCATGCGGGCGTAGACGAGGCGGCTCAGGTTGATGTAGCCGAACACCTTCAGCTCCCACCCGTGCCGCCAGGCCTGCTCGTCGACCGCGTTGAGGGAACCGCCGGGCATGTCCCCGGCATTGTTGACCAGAATGTCCGGCGCGCCGGCGACCGCCGCGAGCCGTTCGATATCGGCGGCCTCGCGCAGATCGGCCGGGTGGGTGAAGACCTCGACGCCGTGCACGGCGCGCAGCCGCTCGGCGAGGTCGTCGAGGCGTTCCTTGCCGCGGGCGGCCAGGTGCAGGTGGCAGCCTTCGGCGGCCAGCACGCGGGCGATCTCCGCGCCGATGCCGGCGGACGCGCCGGTGATGAGGGCGGTCCGCCCGGTGAGTCCCAGATCCATGTGCTCGATTCCTGATTCAGTGGGCGGGGGCGGGTTCGATGCCGGACAGGCCGAGGGCGCGCTGGAAGACGCTGTCCCGCAGCCGGGCCGGGATACGGGAGAGCCACACGGCCAGCCGCGCATCGGTTCCCGCGACATAGACGGCTTTCGGTCGCCGGGCCGCGACGGCGCGGACGATGGCGGCGGCCGCGACCTCCGGCGGGGCGTACCGCTGTCCGGCGGCCGCGGTGTCGAAGGCGACGAGTTGGCGTTCGTAGAGTTTCACCGTCCGCGGATCAGCCTGTGCCCGTGCGGATTCGGCGGCGGCGGTGGACTTGGCGAAGATCTCGGTGCGCATGGCCCCGGGCTGCACGATCGACACCGGAATGCGCCACGGGGCCAGCTCGACCCGCAGTGATTCCGAATACGACTCCAGCGCGGACTTGCTCGCGCCGATCGGGCCGAGGAACGGGAAGGCGGCCCGGGCGCTGGCCGCGCTGACGTTGACGATGCGGCCTCCGCCCGCGCGGAGCAGTGGCAGGAACGCCTGGATGACGCGTACGGGGCCGTGCACATTGACCTCGAATTGGCGTTGCCATTCCTCGATCGGCACCAGTTCGACGGGACCCTGCACGAGCACGCCCGCATTGTTGATGACGGCGTGCAGGCCGTGCCCGTCCTCGGTTTTGCCGATGTACTCGGCGGCCGCGGCGACGCTGCCGGGGTCGGTGACGTCGAGGGTGATCTGGGTGATGCCGGTGGCATCGAGCTCGGGCGCCGGTGTGCGGACACCGGCGTAGACGTGAAATCCCTTGGCGGCCAGGGTCTGTGCGCAGGCACGGCCGATGCCGCCGTTCGCGCCGGTCAGCAGGATGGCGCGCACGTTGGTGGGTGCTGTCATGGGAAAGCCTCGGATCGAGTCGCGGTTGATTCGCATATACCCGGGTACATGAACAAGGGTACATGTCCCAAGGGACATGTCAATGGATGCAAGTGCCCCTGTCGATGCGAATTCCGGTGTGGTGCCGTGCCTTACCGATCCTCGGCGATCTCGTCGCGCGCCCACTCCGCCCATTCGGCGAGCGCCTCGTAGAGCCGGATGCCCGCCTCGACCGTGATCCGCTTGGACTTGGCGTGCGGGTCGTCGCCGAAATCGCCGCGGTCCTTGGCCAGCGCGAGCTCCCGGTACATGGCCGCGGTGTCGCCGAAGAACTTGGCCTCGCGCTCGAGATGCTCGTCCAGATCGGCGGGATCCATCAGCCAGGAGAAGAACGACCGCAGCAGGGGTTCCACCCGCAGGGTGTGGTCGACCTCCTCCTCGACCAGCCAGCGGCGCACCTCGGTCAGGCCCGACTCGGTGATCCGGTACGCCTTGCGACCGCGCGCGCCCTCGCTGTCGATCTCGATCATCCCGGCCTCGGCCAGCTTGCCCAGTTCGGCGTAGATCTTGGGATGCCGGGCGGGCCACACCGGGCCCAGCGCCTCCTGGAACCGCTGGGCCAGGTCGTACCCGCTGGCCGGGCCCTCCGCCAGCAACCCCAGCAACCCATGCCGCAGCGACATGCCACACCCTTTCGTCGACCTCAGCCCATCATCACATCCGGCTATCGAGCGCCGGCCGCCGCGAGTACCGCCTCGACCTCGGCAGCCGCCGGAACCGAGGCGCTGGCGCCCAATTTCGTGGTGGCCAGGGCCCCCGCCGCGCAGGCCCAGGCGAGCGCGGCCGCCGGGCCCTCGTGCCAATGCGCGGCGAGCGCTCCGGTGAAGGTGTCGCCCGCACCGGTGGTGTCCACCACGCGCACCGGAAAACCGGGGTGGGCGAGCGCGTGTCCACCGGGACCGCGATAGGACGCGCCCGCACCGCCGAGCGTGGTGACGACGTGCGGGACGTCGCGCAGCGCGGACTCCAGGCGCGCGGCCTCGCCCTCATTGACCACGGCGATATCCACCTCGGCCCAGACGTCGTCCGGAAGGTCCCGCACCGGAGAGGGATTCAACAGCACGACGGTGCCGTTGGCCCGCGCGTGCCGGGCCGCCGCGAGCACCGTCGGGACCGGAATCTCCAACTGGCACAGCAGTACATCCGCGCCCGCCACCGTCTCCAGATCCGCCGCGCTCAGTTCCGTCATCCGCCCGTTGGCGCCCGCCACCACGATGATGGTGTTCTCGCCGCCCGCGTCCACCACGATGGTGGCGATCCCGCACGGCCCGTCCACCTCCCGCAGCCGCGCGACCCCGACCCCGTCCTCCCGCAACACCTTTCGCAGCGCGTCCGCGAACACATCCGACCCGACCGCACCGACGAACTCGACCTCCGCGCCGGCCCGGCGCGCCGCGATCGCCTGATTCGATCCCTTCCCGCCCGGCACCAGGGCGAAACCGTCGCCCGACACCGTCTCCCCGGCCGCCGGCCGCCGGCCCACGGTCGTCACCAGATCCATATTGATGCTGCCCACCACCACGATTCGCGCCATGGCCGGGACCCTGGTGCAGCCGGATCAGCCGAGAGCCGATTCGACGACGGCCTTCGCCTCCGGGGTCACCGGATCGACGATGTCGTCGAAGTCGTGATGCTTGTCCACGTACGCCTTCACGAACGGGCAGATGGGGACGATGCGGCGGCCCGCCGCGCGGGTGGCGGTGAGGGCGGCCGAGATCAGCTTCGAGGCCAGGCCCTGACCGCTGTAGGCGTCGTCGATCTCGGTGTGGAAGAAAATGCGCTGACGACCGTGATCGACGTAGGCCGTCAGGCCCGCGCGGGTCTCGCCGACCTTGATGCCGAAGAACTGGGGGACGGTGTCGGTGGACTGGGTGACGGTCGGTTCGGTGGTGGTCATGCGCGCTCGCTTCCGATGGTCGGGGTGTGGTGATCGGGTTCCAGGGGTGGGCTCGCCACGGCGGAGAAGGTGCGGCATTCGGGCTCGCACTCGGGCGGGGCGGTACGCAGGGCGTCGTCGCGGACGGTGAAGAAGGCCGGGGCGGCGGCCGCGAGCATGAGCACGGCGCAGGTCACGATGGCCAGGTGGAAGCCGTGCGCGAAATCGGGCGGGTTGGTGTAGGCCGCGCCGGTGAGGCCCGCGAGCGGCGGGATGGCGGCGACGCCTAGCAGACCCGCCGCGCGGGCGACCGCGTTGTTGACGCCGCTGGCCACGCCCGCGTGCCGTTCGTCGGCCGTGGCCAGCACGGTCGCGGTCAGGGGCGCCACCGCCAGGGTCAGACCGAGGCCGAAAACCAGTGCGGCGGGCAGGACATCGCGCAGGTACGAGGTGTGCAGGCCGACGCGGGTCATGAGCAGCATGCCCGCCGCCGCCAGCAGAACGCCGATGGTGATGGGCAGGCGCGGGCCGATGCGCTGGGCGAGCGCGCCGGAACGGGCCGAGAACAACAGCATCAGCACGGTGACCGGCAGCATGGCGGTGCCCGCGGCGATCGGATCGAACCCGGACACCACCTGCAAGGTCAGCACCAGCAGGAAGAACACCACGCTCATGGCCCCGTACATGACGAAGGTGACCACATTGATCGCGGTGAACTGCTTGGAGGAGAAGATGGTCACCGGCAGCATGGCGGCGGGATCCTCGCCCGGGCGCGAGCGCCGCCGCTCCACGATCACGAACGCCGCACCGGCCGCGATCCCCGCGATCGCGCTGCCCCACACCAATATTCGGCTCGCATCGCGTTCGGGAGCCATGGTCAGCGCGTAGGTCAGCCCGGCCAGGCACAGCGCGGCCAGGACCGCGCCCAGGACGTCGAACCGCCCGCGCGCGCCGGCATCCCGCGTCTCGGGCACGTGCTTGACGGTCACCGCGATCACCAAGGCCGCCAAGGGAATATTGAGCAGGAAGACCCACCGCCATCCGGCCGCCTCGACCAGCCAGCCGCCCAGGAACGGCCCGATGGCCCCCGCCACGCCGCCCAGCCCGGACCAGGCCCCGACCGCCCGCGCCCGTTCCCCGGGTGCGAACGAGGCCTGGATGATGGCCAGCGATCCGGGTGTCAGCAGCGCGCCACCGACGCCCTGCAACGCGCGCGCCGCGATCAGCATCGAAATATCCTGCGCCGCACCGCACAACGCCGAGGCGACGGCGAACCACACCACCCCGATCAGGAACACCCGCCGCCGCCCGTACCGGTCGCCCAGCGACCCGCCGAGCAGGATCAATCCGGCCAGGGTCAGCGTGTACGCGTTGACGGTCCACTGCAGGCCCGCCATCGACGCGCCGAACTCGTCCCCGATCCGCGGCAGGGCCACATTGACGACGGTGGCGTCCAGCATGGCCATCCCCGAACCGAGGACGGTGGCCAGCAGAATCCATCGACCGGTGCCCGAGGACAACCGGATGCTCGCGGTCATGGGTCCAAGGTAACAACCTGCCCGCGACCGGCGGCGGAACGCAGTCAGTAATCTGTCGGTATGACTGCTCCCACGACCACCGACCGGGACGCCGTCCGCGAGGCGGTGCACGACTCGGCGCGCCGGGCTCGGGTGGCGTCGCGGACGCTCGCCCAGCTCACCACCGCGCAGAAGGACGCCGCGCTGCACGCCGCGGCCGACGCGCTGCTCGCGGCCGCGGACGCCGTCCTCGCGGCCAATGCCGAGGACATCGAGATCGCCAAGGCCGGCGGCACCGCCGAATCCCAGCTGGACCGGCTGCGGCTGACCGAGGCCCGGGTCGACGGGATCGCGGCCGGGCTGCGGCAGGTGGCCGCGCTGCCGGACCCGATCGGCGACGTGGTGCGCGGCAAGACGCTGCCCAACGGCCTCGAGATCCGTCAGGTACGGGTGCCGCTCGGCGTGGTCGGCATGGTCTACGAGGCGCGGCCGAACGTCACGGTCGACGCCTTCGGGCTGGCGCTCAAGTCGGGCAATGCCGCGCTGCTGCGCGGGTCCTCCTCGGCCGCGAACTCCAATGCCGCCCTGGTGAAGGTGCTACGGGAAGCCCTTGCAGCGCAGGGTCTTCCGGCCGACGCCGTGCAGCTGCTCCCGTCCGAGGACCGCTCCAGCGTGACCCACCTGATCCAGGCCCGCGGACTGGTCGACGTGGTGATCCCGCGCGGCGGCGCGGGCCTGATCAACGCCGTGGTGCGCGACGCGCTCGTGCCGACCATCGAGACCGGCACCGGCAACTGCCACGTCTTCGTCCACAGGGACGCGGATCTGGATATGGCCGAGTCCATCCTGATCAACGCCAAGACCCGCCGGCCCTCGGTGTGCAACACCGCCGAGACGGTCCTCATCGACCGGGCCATCGCCGAGGTCGCGGTGCCACGCATGATCCGGGCGCTCGAGGACAAGGGCGTCACCATCCACGGTGACCTGCCGGGCCTGGTGCCCGCCACCGACACCGACTGGGCCGACGAATACCTGTCCCTGGACATCGCTTTGAAGGTCGTCGACGATCTCGACGCCGCCGTCGACCACATCAACGAGTGGGGCACCGGCCACACCGAGGCCATCGTGACCGCCGACCTGAAGGCCGCGCGCGAGTTCAGCGCCCGCGTGGACGCCGCCGCCGTCATGGTCAACGCTTCCACCGCGTTCACCGACGGTGAGCAGTTCGGCTTCGGCGCGGAGATCGGCATCTCGACCCAGAAGCTGCACGCCCGCGGCCCCATGGGCCTGCCCGAACTGACCTCCACCAAGTGGATCGTGTGGGGCGACGGGCAGATTCGCCCCGTCTAGCGAAACCCGGCTTCGCCGGTTGGAATTGGGGTCCGGGCCTTCCCCCGGACCCCCGAAAGTAGGAGGACCGCCCGTGGCTCCGACCACCGCGCCCACCCAGGAGCCGATCTTCTCGTCGGTCGACGATGTGATCGAACGGCTGGCCGGCACCGGCTACCTGGCCGACAAGGCCACCGCCACCTCGGTTTTCCTCGCCGACCGGCTCGGCAAGCCGCTGCTCATCGAGGGCCCCGCGGGTGTCGGCAAGACCGAGCTGTCCAAGGCCGTCGCCCAGGTCGCGGGCGCGGAACTGGTGCGGTTGCAGTGCTATGAGGGCGTGGACGAGGCGCGGGCGCTCTACGAGTGGAACCACGCCAAGCAGATCCTGCGCATCCAGGCGTCCTCGGAGAACGACTGGGCCGAGACCAAGGCCGATGTCTTCACCGAGGAATTCCTGCTGGAGCGCCCGCTGCTCACCGCCATCCGCCGCGACGAGCCGACGGTGCTGCTCATCGACGAGACCGACAAGGCCGACGTCGAGATCGAGGGCCTGCTGCTCGAGGTGCTCAGCGACTTCACCGTCACCGTGCCGGAACTGGGCACCATCGCCGCGAGCCGCAAGCCGTTCGTGGTGCTCACCTCCAACGCCACCCGCGAGCTGTCCGAGGCGCTCAAGCGGCGCTGCCTGTACCTGCACATCGACTTCCCCGACGAGGAGCTCGAGCGCCGCATCCTGGCCAGCCGGGTGCCGGAGCTGAAGCCCGCCATAGCGGCGCAGCTGGTGCGGATCGTGCACGTGCTGCGCGGCATGCAGCTCAAGAAGCTGCCCTCGGTCGCGGAATCCATCGACTGGGCGCGCACCCTGCTCGCCCTGGGCGCCAAGGACCTCGACGACAAGACCGTGCGCGCGACCCTCGGCGTGGTGCTCAAGCACCAGGCCGACCACGTGCGCGCCCAGGCCGAACTGAAGCTGGCCTGACGTCATGGCGGGCACGGGCCGGGAGAACACGCCGCGCGGGCTGGTGTCGGCGGCCATGCGGGCCTTCACCAGCAATGCCACTCCCGCCAAACCGGTGACCACGGTCCCTGGGCCGACGGCCGAGTACGGCCTGCCGGGGCATCTGGTCGGCTTCGTGGAAGCGTTGCGCCGCCGGGGAATACCGGTCGGGCCGTCCGAGACCGTGGACGCCGGACAGGTTCTCACCGTCCTGGACCTGATGGACCGCGAGGCCGTGCGCGAGGGTCTGGCGTGCGCGCTGCTGCGCCGCACCACCCAGCGCGCCACCTTCGACGGCATGTTCGACCTGTGGTTCCCGGCCGCGCTCGGGGAACGGATCGGGGCCGAGGAGATCGAGCTGCCGGTCAAGCCCGACGGCTCGGTCGACATCCTCGAACTGCGGAAGATGCTGGCGGAGTTGCTGGTTCAGGACCCCTCCGGCGAGCAGGCGCAGCAATTGCAGGCGCTGGCCGCGCAGATGGTCGACCAGATGGGCCAGTACCAGGCCGCGGGCGGGCCGTCCTTCTCCGCCTATCAGACCCTCAAGGACCTCCAGCCCGAACTGCTGGTGAGCAAGATCCTCGCCGGCCTGGCCCAGGGCATGGACAACTCCGACTTCGACACCGAGGTCGCCCGCCGCGCGGCCCGTCAGCGCATCAAGGACTTCCGTGGCACCGTGGAGGCCGAGACCCGTCGCCGCGTCGCCGAACGCATCGGCCGCGAACGCGTCGCCACCTACGGGGTGGCCCGCCAGGCCGAGGACGCCGACTTCCTGCGCATCTCCCAGAACGAACTCGACGAACTGCGTCGCGGCAGCCAGCGCCTGGCCCGAGTCCTGGCCTCCCGCCTGGCGGCTCGCCGCCGCCGCTCCCGGCGCGGCGAGATCGACCTGCGCAAGACCATGCGCAAATCCATGTCCACCGGCGGTGTCCCGGTCAATCTGGTCACCCGCAAGCCGCGCCCCGGCCGCCCGGATCTGGTGCTGCTGTGCGACATCTCGGGCTCGGTGGCCGGATTCTCCAGCTTCACCATGCTGCTGGTGAACGCGCTGCGCGAACAGTTCTCGAGAGTCCGCATCTTCGCCTTCGTGGACCGCGTGGACGAGGTGACCGGCCTGTTCGACGCCGCCACCCCGCTCGATCAGCTGACCCGCCGCATCTTCACCGAGGCCGAGGTCGTCGGCATCGAGGGCCACTCCGACTACGGCTCGGCCCTCGAGGGTTTCGCCGAGCGCTTCCCCGACGCCGTCACCAGCCGCACCTCCCTGCTCATCCTCGGTGACGCCCGCACCAACTACCGCGACCCCGCCCTGGATACCCTGCGCCGGCTCGTCGAGACCGCCAAACACGCCCACTGGCTCAACCCCGAGGCCGAGAAGATGTGGGGCACCGGCGATTCCGCCGCCAACCGCTACGCCGACATCATCGACATGCACGAATGCCGCTCCGCCCGCCAGCTCACCGCCCTGGTCGGCCGCCTCCTCCCCGTCTAGGAGCTCAGCCGGGCAGGAAGGACAAGCGCACCTGGCGGATCGGATTGTCGACGTTGAGGTCGACCATCGCGATGGATTGCCAGGTGCCCAGGGCCAGTTCGCCGCGGAGCACCGGGATGGTCGCGTAGGGGGCGATGAGGGCGGGCATCACGTGGGAGCGGCCGTGGCCGGGGGAGCCGTGCGCGTGGCGCCAGCGGTCGTCGGCGGGGAGCAGGTCGCGGAGGGCGGCGAGTAGATCGCCGTCGCTGCCCGCCCCGAGCTCGATCAGCGCGATGCCCGCGGTCGCGTGGGGCACGAAGACGTGCAGCAGACCGTCGCCGCCCGCGGTCACGTCGCGGAGGAAGGCCGTGCACTGCGATGTGAGGTCGTGGACGACTTCGCTGCGGCCGGTTTTCACTTCGATGAGGGTGCTCTGCATGACCATCATCGTCCTCCGGCGGCCGGGGTGAATCCGGGTGCCGCGTCCGGGAGATTCGGGGCGGCCGGTCCGGATCGGGGCCGCCGCTGTGCGGGCGGCGGCTCAGCCCCCGGTAAACTCGCGGTTCGTGCAGACGAACGGCCGCCGCAAGCTGGGCGTGATGGGTGGCACCTTCGACCCCATCCACCACGGGCACCTGGTCGCGGCCAGTGAGGTCGCCAACCGGTTCGACCTGGACGAAGTGATCTTCGTCCCCACCGGACAGCCCTGGCAGAAGGGGGACCGGCCGGTCAGCCCGGCCGAGGACCGCTATCTGATGACGGTCATCGCCACCGCCTCCAACCCGAGCTTCTCGGTCAGCCGCGTGGACGTGGACCGCGGCAAGGAGACCTACACCGTCGACACCCTGCGCGACCTGGCCGAACAGCACCCCGACGCGGATCTGTACTTCATCACCGGAGCGGACGCGCTGGCCAGCATCCTCACATGGCAGGATTGGTCCGAACTGTTCGAGCTGGCGAAATTCGTCGGCGTGACCCGTCCGGGGTACGAATTGAATATCGACCATCTCGCCGAACACCTCCGCGACTTCCCGGAGGGCACGGTCACGATGATCGAGATCCCGGCCCTGGCCATCTCGTCGAGCGAATGCCGGCGACGGGCGGGGGAGGGCCGGCCGGTGTGGTACCTCGTCCCGGACGGGGTCGTCCAATACATATCGAAACGGCACCTGTACGTGTCGCAAGAGCGTGCATTGTGAAAGTGCGCAGGGAAGAGGTAGCAGGGTGACAGCATCGGCAGAAGCGGTCAAGATGGCGACGGTGGCCGCACTGGCCGCCGACGAGAAGCTGGCCGTCGACGTGGTCGTGCTGGATGTCTCCGAGCAGCTGGTCATCACCGACTGCTTCGTCATCGCGTCCGCGCCCAACGAGCGCCAGGTCAACGCGATCGTCGACAATATCGAGGACAAGCTGCGCGACGCCGGACACAAGCCGGTGCGCCGCGAGGGCACTCGTGAGGGCCGCTGGGCGCTGCTCGACTACGTCGAGATCGTGGTGCACGTGCAGCACGAGGACGAGCGCGACTTCTACGGCCTGGAACGACTGTGGAAGGACTGCCCGCAGGTGGCGGTCGAGGGGATCGGCGACCCGCGGACCGCGGCAGCGGACCGGGACGCCACGACAGATGAAGACAAGGCTGGGGACGACGAGTGAGCAAGATGGCCGGCGTCCGCCGGTTGATTCTGCTGCGGCACGGACAGACCGAATGGAATGCCACCGACCGCATGCAGGGCCAGACCGATACCGAACTCAGTGACATCGGCCGGCGCCAGGCCAAGGACTGTGCCCCCGATATGGCGACCAGCGACCTGATCGCCATCGTCTCCTCCGATCTCAAGCGCGCCCACGACACCGCGCTGGCCGTCGCCGAATGCGCCGCCATGCCGGTCGTCACCGACCCGCGCCTGCGCGAGACCAACCTCGGCGACTGGGAGGGCATGGACCACCGCCAGGTCGACACCCAATTCCCGGGCGCGCGCAAGGCGTGGCGGCTCGACGCCCGCTTCACCCCGCCCGGCGGCGAATCGAAGCTCGAGGTGGGCGCCCGTTCGCTGCCCGTGGTGCAGGAACTGTTCGCCACCCGCGAGGACTGGCCCGGCCGCAGCATCATGCTGGTCGCGCACGGCGGGCTCATCGCGGCCCTCACCGCGGCTCTGCTGGACCTGCCCGAGTCCAGCTGGCCCGCCCTGGGCGGCCTCGCCAACACCAGCTGGGTGCAGTTGACCAGCCACGGCCCCGGCATCGACCGGCCCGGCTGGCGACTGGACGTGTGGAACGCGGTCGCCAAGGCGGCTCCCGATGGCCTCTGACAACGGTGCCGACCGGCCGAACAGCGAAGCGGCAGCCGACGATTCGGTGATCGAGACCGCGCCGCAGCGCAAGGTGCTGGTCGTGGTCGCGGACTCGCTGTCCTACTTCGGCCCCAAAGGCGGTCTGCCCGCGGACCATCCGCGCATCTGGCCCAATCTCGTCGCCGCCGAACTCGACTGGGACGTCGAGCTGGTCGCGCGCATCGGGTGGACCTGCCGGGACGCCTATTGGGCGCTGATCGGTGATCCGCGCGTGTGGGCCGTCGTGCCGAACGCCGGAGCGGTCGTATTCGCCACCGGCGGTATGGATTCGCTGCCCTCGCCGCTGCCCACCGCGCTGCGCGAACTCATCCGCTATACGCGTCCGGCGGCCCTGCGCCGCCGGGTGCGCGAGGCCTACAACTGGCTGCAGCCGCGGCTGTCCCCGCTGGGCTGGCCGGTGGCGCTGCCGCCCAAGGTCAGCGTGGACTACCTGGAGCAGTCGCGGAACTCGCTGGCGCAGTTGCGGCCCGAGCTGCCGTTCGTGGCGGTGCTGCCGTCGGTGCACAAGTGCGAGGCCTACGCCGAGGTGCACACCGGCCGCGAACCCATGGTGCGGGCCGTGACCGCCTGGGCCGCCGAACACCACGTGCCACTGGTGGACCTCGGAGAAGCCGTGCGCGACAACGTGTTCAACGGCCCGGCCAACCCCGACGGCATCCACTGGGGCTGGGAAGGCCACACCGCGGTCGCGCGGGCCATGGTCAAGGTGCTGACCGAGGTGACGACCGACGAGGTACACACTGCATGACCGTGGTGGTGGTGACCGACTCCTCGGCCAGTCTCCCGGCTGAACTCGCCGCCGACCTGGGGGTGCTGGCGGTGCCTTTGCATGTGCTGGTCGACGACCGCGAGATGCGCGAGGGCGTCGACGAGTGCGATATCGACTACGGGTCCTCGCAGGTCACCACCTCCGCCGCCGCGCCGGGTGAGCTGCGCGCGGTCTACGAGCGCGCGCTGGAACTCAGCGACGGCGACGGCGTGGTGGCCGTGCACATCTCGCGGCAGCTGTCGGGCACCTGGGAGGCCGGGCGGCAGGCGGTGCGCGATATGGACGCCGCCCACCGCATCCGGCTGGTGGATTCGCTCAGCGCCGGGCTCGGCACCGGGCTGCCCGTGCTCGCGGCCGCCCGCCGCGCCCGCTCGGGCGAACCTCTCGACGTGGTCTACGACTCGGCGGTCGCCGCCGCCAGCCGTGGACGGGCGTTCATCGTGGTCAACCGGACCGAGCAGTTGCGCCGCGGCGGCCGATTGAGCTCCGCCGCCGCCTTCTTCGGCTCCGAACTGGTGACCAAACCGATCCTGCAGATCGTCGACGGCCGCCTGGAACTGCGCGAGAAGGCCCGGACCCGGTCGAAGGCGTTCACCAAACTCGTCGCCGCCGCAGTCGACGCGGCCGGTGAGGACGGCGCGGCGGTCGCCGTCCAGCACCTCGGGGCGGAGGAGGCCGCCTCCACCATCGCGACTCAACTCCAATCCCTCATCCCCGGCATCCGCGAGGTGATCATCACCGAGTTCGGACCGACCCTCGGCGTCCACCTGGGTGTGGGAGCCGTCGGCGCGCTGGTCGTCCCGGGCGGCTGCGGCTGACAGGGTCCCCGCTCACCGCGGGGACTGCCGGTCGGCCAGTGTCACCAGCCGGGGTGGGATGACCCGGCCGGTGCTGGAAATCTGCTTGTCCACAACGAGTTTCTGTATCCACAGCCCGGCGAAAACCCCAGTTCGCGGTCCCAGCTCGCCCGGCCCCGGCTCCTACCGTGAGCCCCATGCCGCAACTCGACGAACGCACTCCACTCCAGCGCCTCACCGACCGCCCGGACGGCGAACCCCATCCGAGCCCCACGGAATTCACCCCCGGACGCCCCCATCCCTCCCGCTGGGACGAGGACTCGCTCGACGACCTTCGAGACCCCGACGCCGCCCCTCCCGCCTGGCTCTCCGAGCCGTGCGGGCCCGTCTCCCTCTGGCACGAACGCCTGGTCCCCGAACGCTTCCGCGGTACCCGCTGGGACCCCGGCCCGCGCGGCGTCCTCGTCCTCGCCGCCCTGGCGCTGTTCGCGGTCCTCTTCGCCGCCTACATCAGCCTGCGTGAAACCCCTGTCTCCCAGCCGGTCCCACCCATCGCCTCCCTCAGTGGACCAGCTCCCGCCGACCAGGACTCGCCGCCCACCGACCCGGCAGCGCCCGGCGCCGACGCCTCGGCATCCCCACGGCCTGGAGCCGCCGCGCCCGGAGCTGCCGGGCCGGCGCGTCCCCTGCCCGGTGCCGGCGCGCCGGTACCCGCCGAGGCGCGGCCGTCCACCGGCCCGCAGGCGGATCGAAACCCGGTCGTTCCCACCGCGAATCCGGGTGGCATCGCGGGACCGGCCGAACTGGTGGTCAGCGTCATCGGCCTGGTCGAGCACGGCGGTCTCCGCCGCTTCCCCACGGGAGCCCGCGTCGCCGATGCTCTGCGTGCCGCCACCCCGCGCCCCGAGGCCGACCTGTCCACCCTCAACCTCGCCCAGCCCCTCATCGACGGCGACCAGATCGTCATCGCCCGCGCCGCGCCCCGCCCGACCGCCGCCCGAGCCGTCAGCACCATCGTGAATTCCGCGGGCCCCCAGTCCGGTTCGCCTTCCGCCCCCGGCCCGCCCCGCTCCACCGCCCCCGCCGCCAAGGTCAACCTCAACACCGCCACCGAACCCGAACTCGACACCCTCCCAGGCGTCGGCCCGGTCACCGCCAAAGCCATCCTCACCTGGCGCGCCCGCCACGGCCGCTTCACCTCCGTCGACCAACTCGCCGAAATAGACGGCATCGGCCACTCCCGCCTCAACCGCCTCCGCGACCGGGTGACGGTATGACAACCGCCGAACCCGCTGCGGCGCCCCGGTGGAAGCGAACGGTCCGCCCGCGACCGAGCGGATGTGCGCCGGATTCGACTCCGATGCGCACGGAATTCTCGCCCTCCGGCGGGTTGCGCGATGTGCCCCGGTGGATGAGCGCGATCACCGCGCCCGGGCTGCCGGCAATCCTGGCCTCGAGCGGTATCCGCCAGCGGGAATCGGAGTGGCGGCGATGACGGGGGAGCCTCGCGCCGGATCGGTGGATCGGGAGCCGGACGCGGTGCCGGAGGTGCTGGATGCCCGGCTGGTGCCCGCGGCGGTTTGCGGTTGGGGCGCAACGGTTGTCGCCGTGGTGGCGGGGTGGCAGGCGGGCATCGGGATCGCCGCCGGATGCGTGATGGCCGGGCTGGGGGTGTGCGCCCTGGCTGTTCGACGCGCTCGGGCGGGCCGGGTCGGTGGGGCGGCCTGGGTCGTGTTGGGGGCCTTGCTGATCGGGGCGGGATTCGGGCTGGCGGGGGCGTGGCACGCGCATCGGGTGCAGGACCATCCGCTGGGCGGGGTGCGGGCCGGGCAGCGGGTCTTGGCGGTGGTGGAGCTGGGGGAGGATCCGAAGCGGTTGTCGGGCAAGACGTTCGGTGGTCCGAAAGTGATGGTTCGCGGCGAATTGGTCGAGTATCGGGTGGGCGGACGGATCGTGCGAGCCGGTGGTGCCGTCACCGTGCTGGCTCCGGCGGGCGGGTGGCGGACGCTGATGCCGGGGCAGCGGGTGGAGTTCGGTGCGCGCGTGGGGCGTCCGTGGCGGGCCGATCTGACGGTGGCCGTGCTGCGGGCCGACGGGGCTCCGGTCGCGGCGAGTACGGCGCCGTGGTGGCAGCGGGCCGCCGGACAGGTGCGCGATGCCTTCAGCGGTTCCGCTCATCGAGCACTCTCGGATGACGCGGCGGGGCTGCTGCCGGGTCTGGTGATCGGTGACACCTCGAGTCTGACCGAGCACGTGCAGGAGAACTTCCGCGAGGTGGATCTGGCCCACCTGTTAGCCGTCAGTGGCGCCAATGTGACGATTCTGCTTGCGGCGGTGCTGGTTTCGATGCGCGCGCTCACGGTGGATCCGCGGGTGGGGGCGGTGGCGGCGGGCGCCGCGCTGGTCATGTTCGTGATCCTGGCCCGGCCGTCGCCGAGTGTGCTGCGGGCCGCGGTCATGGGAGCCATCGCGCTGCTCGCGGTGTGCACCGGGCGCAGGAAGCAGGCACTACCCGCGCTGTGCGCCGCGGTGATCGGGCTGCTGGCATGGTCGCCGGGGTTGGCGGTGGATGCCGGGTTCGCATTGTCGGTGCTGGCCACCGCGGGGCTGATCGTGATCGCGCCGGGCTGGTCGGAATGGCTTCGGGCGCACGGCTGGTGGCGGATTCCGGCGGATTCGTTCGCGGTGGCCGCCGCCGCCTTCGTGGTGACCACCCCGCTGGTGATCGCCATGACCGGCCACCTCAGCCTGGTGGCCATCGCGGTGAACATGCTGGTGGAGCCGGTGATCGCGCCCATCACCATCCTGGGGGCGCTGGGTGCGGTGTTCGCGGTGGTCTGGGCGCTGCCCGCTGCCGTGGTCATCCACTGCACCGCTCCGCCGCTGTGGTGGCTGCTGACCGTGTCCGACCGCGCCGCGGCGCTGGGCGCGTCGGTCACCGTGCCCACCGGATTGCGGTCGGGTCTGGTCGCGGCGGTGGTGTGCGGGCTGGTGCTCGCGGGGTTGTCGGGGCGGACTCGTAGGATCGTTGCGTGAACCAGCGACCCGCGCCCCTGCATCTCGTGCTCGGTGAAGAGGAACTGCTGATCGAACGGGCGGTGGCGGCGATCACCGCACAGGCTCGGGCCACCACCGCGGATCCTTCGGCGCTGCCGGTGGATCGGCGGCGGGCGGGCGACGCCAGTACCCCGGAATTGGCGGAGCTGCTGAGCCCCTCGCTGTTCGCCGAGGACCGGGTGATCGTGCTGGAGTCGGCGGCCGAGGCCGGCAAGGACGCGGTCGCGGTCATCCAGGACGCCGCGTCGTCACCGCCGGAGGGCGTGGTGCTGGTCGTGCTGCACAGCGGCGGCGGGCGGGCCAAGGCGCTCGCACCGGCCCTGCAGAAGATGGGCGCGGTCGTGCACAACTGCGCGAAGCTGACCAAGGCGGGGGAGCGGGTCGAGTTCGTGCGCAACGAGTTCCGGGCCGCCAATGTGAAGGTGTCCGCGGACGTCGTGCAGGCCCTGCTCGAGGCGGTCGGCTCGGATCTGCGGGAACTGGCCGCCGCCAGTTCACAGTTGGCGGCCGACACCGGCGGCAAGGTGGACATCGCGGCGGTGCGGCAGTACTACTCCGGCAAGGCCGAGGTGACCGGATTCGAGGTCGCGGACCTGGCCGTGTCGGGGGACCGCCCCGCGGCCATGGAGGCGCTGCGCTGGGCCATCGACCGGGGCGTGCCCGCGGTGCTGCTCGCCGACGCCCTCGCGGATTCGGTGCACACCATCGCGCGCGTCGGCTCGGCCGGGCGCGGGGACCCGTTCAAGATGGCGGGCGACCTGGGCATGCCGCCGTGGAAGGTGAAGAAGGCCCAGGGGCAGGCGCGCGGCTGGACCGGCGCGACCATCGGCGCGGCCCTGCAGGTGGTGGCCGGGCTCAACGCCGACGTGAAGGGTCAGGCCGCCGACGCGGATTACGCGCTGGAGCACGCGCTCTCGCGGATTCTGGATCTGCGCGAGAGCGCCTCCTAGGGGACCGGGCCTCCGGCTGGGGGACTAGGCCTCCGGCTTCCAGATGATCTTGCCGCCCTGGAAGTCCTGGGCCTTGCCGCCCTCGTAGTCGTACTCGTCGCCGCTCGGGAAGCCGTAGCGGCCGTTCTCGGCGCCATTGCGCACCCAGGTGTCGCGGATCGCGCCCCACACGATGTGGGTGCCCGTCTTCTGGGTGGAGTAGATCGCGCCGCCCTCGAACAGTTGGATGTGGGTCGAGGAGCTGTTGGTCTTGTTCTCGTCGGCGATGGGGAAGCCGAGCGGGCTGTTCTCCCAGCCGACGGAGGCGAACTTGTCGCGGATCACGCCGCTGAGCACGTGGGTGCCCGAACCGATCGACCAGTAGATGGACCCGCCCTGGAAGTGCTGGAAGCGACCGGGCTTACCGGTCTGGCCCTCGTCGGTGACGGGGTACTTCAGCGAGCCCGACTCCGCGCCGGTGCCGCGCCACTTGTCGCGGATGGCGCCGCCGATGGCGTGCGCGTCGGTGGCCGGGGTCCAGTAGATGGAGGCGTTGTTGACGAATTCCTGCTTCTTGCCGCCGCCGGCCGCGTCGGTCTCCGGGGTGGTCGGGTCGCCGAAGAACTCCGGCCCGCCCGCCCGGTCGTATTCGGCCTCGATGGCCCCGCCCACCTCGAACGGGCCGATGGGCCGCGCGGTCGCGACACCCATTCCGGTGGTCAGCGCGACCGCGGCCACGCCGGCGGCCAGCGAGCCGCGGGTCCAGAAGGAACGGTTGTCACGCAGCGATGCCAAGAGAACTCTCCAGTACAGGTGTCGATGTCACCCCGACGGTGTCGCAGCCATCCTGCTGCGTGCCGCCGAAGTCAGCAAGTCTCTCCGACAGAGTCGACAACACAACGGTTCCCGTTACAGGCGTCACAACTGATCTCGCGCCGATGGGGGTAACTCGCCGGGTACGCCCAAAATTGTTTCGGCTATCAACCGCCGGTCCGCATGCATGGCGGTCAACGGCAATGAGCCGTGCGCGGGAAGTCCCGGGGAGGTGGTACAGCAAAAACCGCCGTGGTCGTCGTGGCCACGGCGGCTGTTCTGAGCATTGATCCGGTAAGTGCTACCGGAGTCGGATCAGCCGAGCTTGTTGAAGGCCAGCGAGATCGCCGACTTCTTGTTGGCGGCCTGGTTGGCGTGGATGACGCCCTTCGAGGCGGCCTTGTCCAGGCTCTTGCTCGCCGACTGCATCAGCTCGAGCGCCTTGTCCTTCTCGCCCGCGGCAGCGGCCTCGCGGAACTTGCGGATCGAGGTGCGCAGCGCGGACTTCACCGACTGGTTACGCTGGCGCGCAAGCTCGTTGGTGCGGATCCGCTTCATCTGGGACTTGATGTTGGCCACGCCGGTTCCCTCGTGTTCCTTCGTTTGGTGTGTATGCGGGATGCAAAGTCTTCGTGCGCACTACGAGATGGGTAGTCGCAGCACCGACCGTCGAGGCTACCAGGCAAGGTGTCGAGGCACGAAATCGGCCCGGTCCGCCACATGGCCGAAACCAGAAATTTATCCCCGTCCAACTGCGCGTTGCCCCTGCGTGATGGACCATTTTTGCATGGCCGCGCGCACTCCCGCCACACTCACTCCCGCTGGGGTATTCGCTGGCTATCAGCCCGGACGCTATCACCGCGCCTACGACGAGATGTTCGATTCCGCGGGCCGCCCGCGCGCCCCCTACCGGGGCATATTCAATGCCCTGGCCGCCATCGACGCCGAGGACCTGGCCGCCCGCGCCGAGGCGCTGGACCGGGCCTTCGTCGATCAGGGCATCACCTTCTCGCTCTCGGGCCAGGAGCGGCCCTTTCCGCTCGACCTGGTGCCCCGGGTGATCGCCGCCACCGAGTGGACCAAACTCGAGCGCGGCATCAAGCAGCGGGTGCGCGCCCTGGAAGCCTTCCTCGCCGACGTCTACGGCGAGCAGACCATCCTCCGCGACGGCGTCATCCCCAAGCGCCTGGTCACCTCCTGCGCCCACTTCCATCGCGAGGCCGCGGGCCTGGTGCCGCCCAACGGCGTCCGCATCCACGTGGCCGGAATCGACCTGGTGCGCGACGAGCACGGCGATTTCCGCGTGCTGGAAGACAATCTGCGCTCCCCGTCGGGCGTCTCCTATGTGATGGAGAACCGCCGCACCATGGCCCGGGTGTTCCCGGACCTGTTCGCCTCGCACCGGGTGCGCGCGGTCGGCGACTACCCGGCCCACCTGCTGCGGGCGCTGCGGGCCGCGGCCGCCCCCAACGAGGCCGACCCGACCGTGGTGGTGCTGACCCCGGGCGTCTACAACTCCGCCTACTTCGAGCATTCGCTGCTGGCCCGGCAGATGGGCGTGGAACTGGTCGAGGGCCGGGACCTGTTCTGCCGCGACAATGTCGTCTATATGCGGACGACCGCGGGGGAGCGGCAGGTGGACGTCATCTACCGCCGCATCGACGACACCTCCCTCGATCCCATGCAGTTCCGGCCCGATTCCATGCTCGGCGTGGCGGGCATCCTGAACGCGGCCCGCGCGGGCACCGTGGTGCTGGCCAACGCGGTCGGCAACGGCGTCGGCGACGACAAGCTGGTCTACACCTACGTGCCCGCCTTCATCGAGTACTACCTGGGCGAGAAACCGATCCTGCCGAACGTGGACTCCTACCGCTGCTGGGAACCGGCCGAACGCGACGAGGTGCTCGACCGGGTGGCGGAACTGGTGATCAAGCCGGTGGAGGGCTCCGGCGGGTACGGCATCGTGATCGGCCCGGCGGCCGGCCCGCGTGAGCTGGAGGCGACCCGGCGCAAGGTGCGGGCGAATCCGCGCGGCTGGATCGCCCAGCCGGTGGTGCAGCTGTCCACCGTGCCCAGCAAGATCGACGGCCGCCTCGCGCCCCGGCACGTGGACCTGCGCCCGTTCGCGGTCAACGACGGCGACGACATCTGGGTGCTGCCGGGCGGGCTGACCCGGGTGGCGCTGCCCGCGAACTCGCTGGTGGTGAATTCCAGTCAAGGGGGCGGTAGCAAGGACACCTGGGTGCTGTCCCCGAGAACTTCTGTGGCGCAACGGGAATTGGCGGGCTCGCAGCTGGTCGGCGAATTACACCTGGCCCCCGAAAGAGACCAATCCAGAGAGCCCTCGGTGCTGCGGGCCAAGCAACAACAGCAGTGAACAACAACAGAATTCGTTGAGGCTGAGCTCATAGTTCGCGACCCGTCTCGTTCTGGACCGAGTGGAGCGGGGGAGCGAAGCGGAGGAGCGGAGGGAGGGAAGAACGAGACCTCCAGGGTCGCGAACCCGCCGGAGCGAAGCGGAGGCAGATAGGCAGAGAATCATGTTGGCGCGCAATGCCGAATCCCTTTTCTGGATCGGGCGATATGTCGAGCGTGCCGAATACACGGCGCGCATTCTGGATGTCGCGGTCCACCAGTTGCTGGAAGAGGCGACCGTCGATCCGGATCGGACTTCCCGAGTTCTGCTGCGGGTATTGGGCATCGAGCAGCCCGAGGCGGAACAGGAATTGGATGTCTGGTCGGTGACGGAGTTGGTGGCTTTCGGCCGCGACGGCGGCTCGATCGTCGATTCCATCAGCCGCGCGCGCGAGAATGCCCGCGGCGCACGGGAAGTCACCTCCACCGAAATGTGGGAATGCCTCAATGCCACCTTCAACGGCCTGGCCGCGGCCGAACGGGCGGCGCGGGCGCTGGGGCCGCACGAGTTCTGCCGCTACATCACCGACCGCGCCGCCATGTTCGTCGGACTCTCCGATTCCACCCTGAGCCGCGACGACGGCTACCGCTTCCTGCTGCTGGGCCGATCCATCGAACGCGTGGACATGACGGTGCGCCTGCTGCATTCGCGCGCCGGGGACCGCACCTCGTCCCCGGCGTGGGTGACGGTGCTGCGTTCGGCCGGAGCCCACGACCCGTACCTGCGCACCCACCGCGGTGTGCTCGACGCCAATCAGATCGCGGAGTTCATCCTGCTGGACCGCCTGTTCCCGCGGTCGGTGTTCCATTCGCTGCGGGTGGCCGAGGCCTGCCTGCAGGAACTGGATCAACGGCCCAACAGCCGGTTCGCGGCCCGCCACGAGGCGCACCGCCTGCTCGGGCGGGCACGCAGCGAGCTGGAGTTCCTGCCCTCGACGGTGCTGCTGGAGGACCTGCCCAGCCGGCTGCTGTGGTTACAGCAGACCTGCCGCGAGGTGGGGGAGGCCGTGGCGCTGCAGTACTTCCACGCCGAGTCCTGGGTGGCGTGGACCGGCCTGCACGGACGTGGGGCCGAGCGGATGGAGGAGCCGGCGTGAACGGTCAGGCCCGGAGGCGCCGCTCCACCTCCCTGCGCTTGCGAAGCGTAACCACGCAGGGCCTCGTTCGCGCCGAGGAGGAAGCAGTATGAGCTGGCGCATGCGGGTGGTGCACACCACCGGATACGTCTACGACGCGCCGGTCACCCGGTCGTTCAACGAGGCCCGGCTCACGCCGCGCGCCGACAGCCGGCAGACCGTGATCCTCAATCGCGTCGACACCGTGCCCTCCACCCGGTCCTACCGGTACACCGACTACTGGGGGACCGCCGTCACCGCCTTCGACCTGCACGCCCCGCACACCGAACTGGAGGTGACCAGCGCGTCGGTGGTCGAGACCGAGCCGTTCGCGGGCCCGCCCGAGGAGCTGTCCTGGGAGGAGCTGCGCGACGACGTCATCGGCGACCGCTTCGACGAACTGCTGGAACCCACCGAGTTCGTGCCCCGGGCGCGGCGACTGGCCTCGGTGTCGCGGCAGCTGGCCCGCGGCGTGCCGCCCGCCAAAGCGGTAGTCCGCGCGGCCGAATGGGTGCACCGGGAGATGAACTACCTGGCCGGGACCACCTCGGTGCACACCTCCGCGGTGCAGGCGTACGCCGAACGGCAAGGCGTGTGCCAGGATTACGCGCACCTCACGCTGCTGCTGTTGCGCGGCATGGGGATTCCCAGCCGGTACGTGTCCGGCTATCTGCACCCCGACCCGGCGGCCGAGGTGGGCCACACCGTGGCGGGCCAGATGCACGCCTGGGTGGAGGCCTGGACCGGGCAGTGGTGGGGCTACGACCCGACCAACAACATCGCGGTCACCGAGCAACACGTCTCGGTCGGTGTCGGTCGTGATTACGCGGATGTGCCCCCGTTGAAAGGTATCTTCAGCGGAAGCGGCTCGACCGATCTCGACGTGGTGGTGGAAATAACCCGCCTGGCCTGAGGGTTCCGGCTCGCGCCGCTCGCTCTACACCGGTGCGTTGTCCATGCAAGCGGAAGGTAGCCGATGTCTCCCACAGCTCAGGAAGTCGCCGAGGATCTCACCGACCTACAACCACCCACCCTGGGGCGCAAGCTGTTCGCCGAGGCGCTCGGCACGTTCGTGCTGGTGCTGGGCGGCGTCGGCACCGCGGTGCTGGCCGGGAGCCGGGTCGGAGCGCTCGGCGTGGCACTGGCCTTCGGCCTGACCCTGTTGTTCCTGGTGTACGCGATCGGCCCGATCTCTGGCTGCCACGTGAACCCGGCGGTCACCGTCGGCCAGCTGCTGCTGGGCCGGGTGAACATCGTGGTCGCGGCGGGCTACTGGGTAGCGCAGATCGTGGGCGGTCTGATCGGTGGCGCGGTCATCTACGCCATCGCCAAGAACCTGCCCTCGTACGATCGCGCGAAAGACGGTCTGGGAGCGAACGGCTGGGGTGCGCACAGCCCGTCCAAGCTGACGCTCGGCGAGATCACCGTCAACGGCTACGGCCTGGCGGCCGCCATCACCGTCGAGGTGATCCTGACCGCGCTGCTGGTGTTCGTGGTGCTGGCCTCCACCGACCAGCTGTCGGACGTGCCGCTGGCGGGGCTGTCGATCGGCTTCACCCTGGCCGTCATCCACCTGATCTCGATCCCGGTGGACAACACCTCGGTGAACCCGGCCCGCAGCCTGGCGGTCGCCTTCTACCAGGACGGCGCGCCCGCGCAGCTGTGGGTCTTCATCGTGTTCCCGCTGATCGGCGGCGTGCTGGGCGCGCTGGTGTACAGCCTGATGTTCGGCCGCTCGCGCAACATGATCAGTTGAGCGTCGCGAATACTCGATCGGCCCCCGTTCCGTTTCGGAGCGGGGGCCGATCTCTTGTTCGGGAAAGCCCTAGTGCCAGTGGTATTCGGCGCACAGCCGGTGCGCGACCTTGTCGAAAGTCTTGCGCGGCACGATCGCGCCCTCGCGGCGAATACCCATCTCGGGGACATCGAGCACGCGGTCCAGCCGCACCCAGCTGTCACGGCCCTCGTGATCCCACGGCCCGTTGCCGATGCCGACCCAGTTGTCGTGGCGCGCGTGATCAGCATTGGAGGACAGCATCAGCCCGAGCAGCGTGCCGCCGTCGCGGCCCACCACCAGCACCGGCCGGTCCTTGCCATTGTCCGGGTCCTCCTCGTAGGGCACCCAGGTCCACACGATCTCGCCCGGATCGGCGCGCCCGTCCAGCTGCGGGCTGTAGACGATCATCCGCGCGCGTTCCCGCGACGGCACCCCCGCCGAGGAGGTCGGCCGCACGTTCACCCCCGGACCCTTGCGCGGCGTCCCCACCGCCTTCAGCGCGCGGTCCCACACCGTCGACTGCCGCACCCGTCCGATCAACTTCGGCGCCTGCTGCGTGACGAGCTGGGTCCCCTGCTCCTTAGCCACGATCCCCAACTGCTTCCCCAGAGCGTTCCACCTGCCGGCCATGACCGCAGCCTAACGGCGGAGACCCCGATTCTCATCCGTAGTGGATTCGCCTGCGGCGACGGGTCGTTCACGCCCGGGGAAGACCGGGGCGAGGACATCGGGCCCAACCCCGTAGACTTGCCGGTTGACATGCCGCTGTTTCGCCATGCCGAGGAGTGACTCCGATTAGCAGCTTCGCCGACAAGACGTTCACCGATCCCAGCCGGATCAGGAACTTCTGCATCATCGCGCACATCGACCACGGGAAATCGACCCTGGCCGACCGGATGCTGCAACTCACCGGTGTGGTCGAGGAGCGCGCCATGCGCGCCCAGTACCTGGACCGCATGGATATCGAGCGGGAACGCGGCATCACCATCAAGGCCCAGAACGTGCGGCTGCCGTGGAACGTCGACGGGGAGGACTACGTCCTGCACCTGATCGACACCCCCGGACACGTCGACTTCACCTACGAGGTGTCGCGGGCGCTCGAGGCCTGTGAGGGCGCGGTGCTGCTGGTCGACGCCGCGCAGGGCATCGAGGCGCAGACCCTGGCCAACCTGTACCTGGCCATGGAACGCGATCTCACGATCATCCCGGTGCTCAACAAGATCGACCTCCCGGCCGCGGACCCGGACCGCTACGCCGCCGAGATCGCGCACATCGTGGGCTGTGAGCCCGAGGACGTGCTGCGGGTCTCCGGCAAGACCGGCGTCGGCGTGCCCGAGCTGCTGAACAAGGTGATCGCGGAGATCCCCGCCCCGGTGGGCGACTCGGAGGCGCCGCCGCGCGCGCTCATCTTCGACTCCGTCTACGACACCTATCGCGGCGTCGTCACCTACGTGCGTGTGATCGACGGCAAGCTGACCCCGCGCCAGAAGATCAAGATGATGTCCACCGGCGCGCAGCACGAACTGCTCGAGATCGGCATCGTGTCCCCGGAACCCAAGCCCACCCAGGGCCTGGGCGTCGGCGAGGTGGGCTACCTCATCACCGGCGTGAAGGACGTCCGCCAGTCGAAGGTCGGTGACACCGTCACCACCGCCCGCGACGGCGCGACCCAGGCGCTGGCCGGCTACCAGGAACCCCGGCCGATGGTCTACTCCGGCCTCTACCCGGTCGACGGCTCCGACTACCCGGATCTGCGCGACGCCCTGGACAAACTGCAGCTCAACGACGCCGCGCTGACCTATGTGCCGGAAACCTCGGTGGCCCTGGGCTTCGGCTTCCGCTGCGGCTTCCTGGGCCTGCTGCACATGGAGATCACCCGCGAGCGCCTGGAACGCGAGTTCGGCCTCGACCTGATCTCCACCGCGCCCAACGTGATCTACCGCGTGGTCATGGAGGACGGCACCGAGCACATCGTCACCAACCCGTCGTTCTGGCCCGAGGGCAAGGTGCGCGAGACCCACGAGCCGATCACCAAGTGCACGGTGATCGCGCCGAGCGAGTTCGTCGGCACCATCATGGAGCTGTGTCAGGCCCGCCGCGGCGAGCTGCTGGGCATGGACTACCTGTCCGAGACCCGCGTGGAGATGCGCTACACGCTGCCCATGGCGGAGATCATCTTCGACTTCTTCGACTCGCTGAAGTCCCGCACCCGCGGCTACGCCTCGCTCGACTACGAGGAGGCCGGCGAACAGCAGGCCGACCTGGTCAAGGTGGACATCCTGCTGCAGGGCGAGGCGGTCGACGCCTTCTCGGCCATCGTGCACCGCGACGCCGCGCAGGCCTACGGGCACAAGATGACCACCAAGCTGCGCGAGCTCATCCCGCGGCAGCAGTTCGAGGTGCCGATCCAGGCGGCCATCGGATCGAAGATCATTGCGCGCGAGAACATCCGGGCGATCCGCAAGGACGTGCTCGCCAAGTGCTACGGCGGTGACATCAGCCGTAAGCGCAAGCTGCTCGAGAAGCAGAAGGAAGGCAAGAAGCGCATGAAGACCATCGGTCGCGTGGACGTGCCGCAGGAGGCCTTCGTGGCGGCGCTGTCGACCGACTCGGGGTCGGACAAGAAGAAGTAGCCGACTCTCCGGGCTCCCGTGCCCCGCTCCCTGTGGGAGCGGGGCACAGTACTAGAGGGGGGCGGGTTGGTGTTCGATTCCCGTGCCTGGTTGCTGCCGGGGTGTGGGGCGCCGGGGTTGGTGTTGGATCCCGGCGCCTGGTTGCTGCTGGGGTGTGGGGTGCCGGGGGTTGGTGTTGGATGCCGTGCCTGGATGCTGCCGGGGTGTGCGGTACCGGGGTTGGGGTTCGATCCCGTGTCCGCCCCTCAGGGAGTGGGGCAAAGTAATTGGGGGCGGCGCGCTGTTCTCGGCTGCCGTCGCCGGGGGGATAGGGTGGGATGACTTCCGGGCGGCCGGTCAAAGCGCAAGGTTCGGTATGCAGGCCCAAAATGGGGCTTCCGTCCGGATTCGCAGGGTGACAAGCTGTGTGGCACACCGTTGAGCGCCCATCTCCTACCTGGTGGATGTGACAGACCGGTTCTCCGGAAATAGGGTGTGAAACGAGTTTGGTCCGGTGGCCCGCGTTCGGTGCCGTCGGAGCCCTGAGAGCGGAGCCAGCATGACACGTGATCTGCCCTTCGACGATGCTTCCGGCGCCGATGAGAACGATGGTGACGCCGCCTACCGCATTGCCAACGGTGTCGCGCGCGTGGCTCGGGGCGGTGCGTACGTGACCGGTGGCGCGCTCATCGCGGCCGGCGGTAGCCGCGGCGGATCGCCCGCGATCAACCACGACAGCAAGAACGTCGGCTGGTCGCAGGCCGAGGACCCGCAGCCGAACGTGCCCAGCCCGACCATCACCTTCCCGGACCTGACCCCCGACTCGCTGCCGCAGCACCACGGTCCCGTGGTCGCGCCCGTCAACGGCGTCTTCGGGCCGCTCGGCGAATACCACGGCACCGACGCCGGACTGTTCCCCTCGCTCGACGCCATTCCCGCCAACGAGCCCTCGCACGCCGGCTTCCACGGCATGGGTCTGCCCGACACCGACACCGGCGCGTCCCTGTCCGGCTTCCCGACCTACGGGCCGCGCCCGGGCTGGGGTCTGCCCATGGACAGCGACCAGCCGACGGAATCGGAACCGGCGCAGGAGAATTCGCAGCTGCCCTCGCTCGAGCAGCCGCACCTGCCGGGCCTGCCCGGCTTCCCGTCCGGCCTGCCCGGTTTCGGGCTGCCCGGCTCCGACGGCATGCACCTGCCCGGCATGGGCGCGACGGGCCTGGTGCCCGACCACCAGCCCGGCCTGACCGACCACTCCGGCGTGTTCGACGGTATCGGCGCGGGTGCCGGTCAGGGTGGCACCGGCGTCTTCCTGGGCACCGACTGGGCCTTCGACGCCCATATCGGCCTCGACGGCGTGTGGTTCCATTCCAACCTGAAGGCCGACCTGGGTGTCGGCGCGGTCGGCAACCAGCTCGACGCCTACAACCAGCAACTGGGACAGGGGATTTCGCACATTCCGGCGAACAACACCCTGCCCGACAACGGCGCGCACGCCACCCCGGGCACGTCCACGCCGCAGTCCGCGCAGCCCGCCGACAAGTCCGGTGCCACCACCGCCGCCGGCGTGAACGGCGTTCCGGGACACGGTGTTTCCGAGTCGTCGTCCGCCGCCCCCGGTGCCGGTGCGCCGGGCTCGACGTCGCCGGTCGCGCCCTCCGGTGCGCCGCTGGCGTCCCCGTCCGCTCCCGCCGCGACGGCTCCCGCGCCGGGCCTGTCGCCCGCCGCGCCGGTGGCCCCCGCGCCGTCGAACCCGATCGCGCTCACCACGATCGCGCCCACCCCGGCCGCGCAGCCGATGCCGCCCGCCCCGGTGCCGCCGGTCGCCACCTCGCCCGCCGCGCCCGTGACGGTCGCGCCGGTCGCGCCGGTGACGGTCCAGCCGGTCGCGGTGACGCCGTTGCAGACCACCATCCAGCCCGACGCCGCCAACCAGCCGATCGCGAATCTGCTGACCACGCACGGCGGTCCGTCGCCGCTGACCGCGCCCGCGTCCGTCGCGCCCGCCCTGTTCGATCACGGCCGCACGCCGGTGCTGGCCAGTGGAGACGCGTCCACGCCCGGACACCAGCCGACCACGCTGGCGACCAAGCCGGTCCCCGCGGCCACCCCGGCCCCGAGCGTGCCGCACGCCACCCCGCCGACCAAGGTCGATCACGGCCCCACGCTCACCGTGCCGCCGATCCCGACCAAGATCCCGGGTTTGGACGACCTGACCAAGGGCCTGGACACGCCGTCGACCATCAAGCCGGTGACCCCGCCGGTGAACACCGGCGACACCGACCTCCCCACCAAGCCGCACTCGCCGTCCGACGACAACACCGGGACCCGTCCCACCGTGCCGACGGTCACCGTGCCCGACGATCCGACCCCACATCAGCCGACCGTGACCGTCGCGCCACGCCCGACCGCGCCGACCGTGCCGACCCAGCCGTCGGTCCCGGATCACGGTGGGCAACCCAGTGTTTCGGTCCCGCCGGTGCCGACCGTCGCGCCCGCGCCGACGATGCCGTCGCCGATCACCACCGCGCCGCACATCGACCCGCCGACCCAGGTGAAGCCGATCGCGGACCAGTACACCCCCGTCGTGCACGCGCAGCCGGTCTCCGCCGTTCTCCCGGTGCATGATTCGGTCCTGCCGGTTCAGGACGCGCCTCTCGGCGTGCATGATTCGGTGCTGGCCGTGCACGATGCGGGCCTGCTGGTGCACGACGCCGGTCTGTTCTCGGGCCTCGGCGACACCGGGTACGCGGACCTCGCGGCGCAGGGTCCGGGCGATCACATGCTGCTGCTGTGAGCGCGCCGGGTCATCAGGTAGCGGTGAAGAATCCCGATGCGTTGGGTCCGCTGGTCGAGCTGCTCGACCGGCTGCTCGAACTGACCCATGCCTCCGGCCGTCTCGATCTGACCGGCCGGCTGGGCATTGCCCGTGCTCGCCTGACCGATCCGCGGGTGCGGCTGGTCGTGGTGGGCGAATCCCGGTCCGGGATGAGCACATTGGTGAACAGCCTGGTCGGGGCCGCGGTGAGCGCCACCGACGGCCAGGCCAGTGTCCCGGTGATCGCCGAGTACGGCCCGCAGGCCGCGGCCACGCTGGTGACGGCGGGCGCGGGCGGCACTGCCCAGCGCACGGCCGTCGACCCGCAGTCGGCGCTGGCGGAGCTGGGGTCGGGCGAGGTCATCCGGGCCGAGTTCACCCAGCCCAGTCCGCTGCTCGCGGAGGGCTTCGTGGTGCTGGACGCGCCCGGCTCGCCCGCGGACTCCCCGGCCACCTGGTCGCTGATCGCGGCCGCCGACGCGGTGCTGTACGTCGCGGACGCGCGCGCCCCGTTCACCCCGGCGCAGATCGAGCAGTTGCAGCGCGTCCAGCAGGTGTGCCCGACCGTCGTCTGCGTGCTCAACAAGATCGACCAGTATCCGCAGTGGCCGCAGGTGCAGCAGCACGACCGGCAGCTGCTCGACGACGCCGGGCTGGCGTTCGCGGTCGCCCCCGCCTCGGCGCGGCTGCACGCGCACGCCACCGCCAACGGCGACCAGCGCCTGGATCTGGAATCCGGTGTGCCGCAACTGCTCGATCATCTGCGCGCCCACGTGCTGGGCCGCGCGGACGCGGTCGCGGTGCAGGCCGCGGTCCGCGATATCGGGCTCATCACCGACCACCTGTCGCTGGCGCTGCGCAGCGAGGCCGAGACGCTGCGCGATCCGCGCCGCCTGACCGTGATCACCGAGCAGCTGCGCCGCACCCGCGAGGAGGCCGAGCAGCTCCGCCAGCGCACCGCCAACTGGCAGGTCACCCTGGCCGACGGCGCGGGCGAGCTGATGGCCGATACCGAACACGATCTGCGGCACCGGCTGCGCAGCCTGATCCGCGACGCCGACGCCGACATCATGAAGGGCGATCCGGTCAAGGGCTGGAACGACTTCGGCGCGGATCTCGACGCCAAGATCTGCGAGGCGGTGGAGGAGAACTTCGTCATCGCCCACTACCGTTCGGTGGAGCTGGCCGAGCAGGTGGCCGCCAAGTTCCCCGAGAGCGGCATCCCCACCCCGGATCTCAAGCTGGACAATCCCGGCGATGTCGGCGCGGTGCTGGAACCCGTTGCGGCGCTGGACAAGCTGGACAGCGCCAAACTCGGCATCACCGCCCAGGTGCTGACCGCGTTGCGCGGCTCCTACGGCGGCCTGCTCATGGTCGGTCTGATCACCAGCCTGCTGCACATGTCGCTGGTGAACTGGTACTCCGGCGGCGCGGCCATCCTGCTGGGCCTCAATGCCCTGTGGGACGACCGCAAGGCCCGCCGTGCCCGCCGCCAGGCCGAGGCCAAGGTGGCGGTCGCCCGGCTCATGGACGACGTGATCTTCCAGGTGAGCAAGGAGTCCCGCTACCGGCTGCGCGCGGTGCAGCGCAGCCTGCGCGACCATTTCACCGAGATCGCCACCTCGACCCTGCGGTCGGTGGACGCCTCGCTGCGCGCGGCCGAGGAGGCCGCCACGGTGGGGTCCGGCGCGGGCCGGGAGGCGCGGCTCACCGAGATCGAACGATCGCTGGTGCGGCTGCGCGATATTCGCGAGACCGCCGACGGGATCGGCGAAAGGTCTTCGTACTGAGAGAAATCGGCCGCGAGAGCGGCCGATTTCTTTGTCGCGGTGCTCTTCTCAGCGTCCCGGGTGCGCCGGATGGAACTGGCCGGTGTGCTTGGACTCCTCGGCGCGGATCACGTGCATGACCGCGTTGATCAGCGCCAGGTGGGTGAATGCCTGCGGGAAGTTCCCCAGGTGCCGCCCGGTGCGCGAGTCGATCTCCTCGGCATACAGCTTGAGCGGGCTGGCATAGCCGAGCAGCCGCTCGCACAGTTGCCGGGCCCGTTGCAGCTCACCGATTTCCACCAGCGCCGACACCAGCCAGAACGAGCAGATGGTGAACGAGCCCTCCTCGCCGGACAGCCCGTCGTCGGTGGTCTCGGTGCGGTAGCGCAGCACCAGGCCGTTCTCGGTGAGGTCGTCGGCGATGGCGAGCACGGTGGCCCGCACCCGGTGATCGTCGGGCGGCAGGAAGCGGGTCAGCACCACCAGCAGCAGGGAGGCGTCGAGGGTGTCGCTGCCGTAGCTCTGGGTGAACACGCCCTGGGCGTTGACGCCGTTGTCGAGGATGTCGGCGCGGATCTCGTCGGCGATGTCGTGCCACTTCTTGGCGTAGTCCATCTCCCCGTGCAGCTCGGCCAGTTTCGCGCCGCGGTCCAGCGCCACCCAGCACATCACCTTGGAGGAGGTGAAGTGCTGCGGTTCGCCGCGCACCTCCCAGATGCCGCGGTCCGGATCGCGCCAGTTCTCGATCGCGGCCTGCGCCTGCCGTTCGAGCATGGGCCACAAGGTTTCCGGCACCTGCTGGCGCGACTTCACGTGCAGGTAGACGGAATCCAGGATGGTGCCCCAGATGTCGTGCTGTTCCTGGTTGTAGGCGCCGTTGCCGATGCGGACCGGGCGCGCGCCGTCGTAGCCGGACAGGTGGGGGAGTTCGGATTCGGTTATCTCGCGTTCTCCGCCGATGCCGTACAGCACCTGCAGCGGCGTGGGTTTCCCCTCGTCGTCGGTGGTGACGTCGTGCAGGAAGGCGAAGAAGTCATCGGCCTCGCGATCCAGCCCGAGTGTGTACAGGCCCCACAGCGCGAACGACGAGTCGCGCACCCAGGTGTATCGGTAGTCCCAATTCCGTTCGCCCCCGGGGGTTTCCGGCAGGGATGTGGTGGCCGCGGCCAGCAGCGCTCCGGTCGGCGCGTAGGTGAGGCCCTTCAGCGTCAGCGCGCTGCGCTGCAGGTACCCGCGCCACGGATGATCCGGGAAACGCCCGAGCGTGATCCACTGCCGCCAGCATTCGGTGGTCTGCCACATCTTCTCCGCGGCTTCCGCGAAGGTGCGCGGTGGCTCCAGATCCGCCCAGGACAGCGCGACGAAGATCTCGTCGCCCTCTTTCATCCGGGTGCGGGCCCGCGCCTCCCGGCCCTCCAGCCCCAGTCGCAGATCCGTGGTGAGCGTCAGCGTCGGGCAGCCGTCGATATAGCAACTGGCACTTGCCTGTTCGTAGACGTTGCCGCTGTATTCCCACTGTGCCGGGCCGTTGTGGTAGTCGAAGGCGGGCTCGCAGCTCATCTCCAGTTCGACCACACCGTTCACGCATTTCACGGTGCGCAGCAGCATGTGCTCGGCGTCCCAGTCCATGGGCGTGCGCTTGTGGGTACGGCTGCGTGACCGATTGTTGTGCCAGGGTCCCAGCACCAGCGCGTCCCGCACGATGAGCCAGCCGGTCTCGGTCTGCCAGGTGGTCTCGACGATCAGGCCGCCAGGCAGATAGCGGCGCGCGGCCGGCACGTTGCGGCCGTAGGGGCCGATCCGGAAATGCCCCGCACTGCGGTCCAGCATGGCCCCGAAGACGCTGGGGGAGTCCGGGCGCGGCACGCACATCCACTCCACCGCGCCGTTGCGGGCGATGAGGCAGTTGGTCTCGCAGTCGGACAGGAAGGCGTAGTCGTCGATGGGCGGGAACACCGAATGGTGCATCCCGCCCACCGCCGACGGCAGGTAGGCGTCGGACGGAGATGGGTCCGTCGTGGCCAGCGGGTCTCGTGGGGCTTCGAGCGACTCGGGTTCGTCGTACGACTCCATGACATCAATGATCGTTCCGAACAGCCCGAATCGTCCACCATGACGTTCGCGGCCTAGGCTGGGGTCGTGCATGCGATCGCAGGATGGTGGGACGGCGTGGAACTGTGGGTGGCCGGGCTGCCCTTCGTTCCCCAGTTCGCGGTGGTGCTGGCCGCCATGGTGCCGGTCTGCCTGGGCATCGCCTACCTCCTCGACCGGATCCTGCGCCTGGTGCTGCACGTGCTCGGCCGCGATCGGATCGCCGCCCGCGAGGCCACCGTGACCACCGCGCACCCGCGCCGCATCCGGAAGGAAGCCGCCTGACATGCCGCGCTCTCGTGTCCAGCTCGCCCTGATCGCACTACTTGTTCTCGTAGTCGTCGCCTGGTTGTTCACTCGCTGAGCGAGTTTCGGTACCGCTTCGGCGAACTCTGGGCGTACTGTGCTGACCCATGTCGACTACCGATGAAGGTCTGGAACTCGTGCTGTCCGACGAGGACTTCGAAGACGAGCCCCGTCTGATCGCCACCCACTACGCCGGTCCCGAAGAGGCCCTCGAGATGGTCAAGGCCGCCCAGCTGCTGGGTCTGGGCGTGCGTCTGAGCAACCGCATCCGCCCCGACGAGGAGGATGCCGAATCCGCCACCGAGGAGTGGATCCTCGACATCCTCGAGACCCCGCCGGTGGTCGAGGGCGACGAGTAACCCGAGGGGTTATCGCCGAGCGAGAAGCAGGGGTCCGGGGCCGATGCCCCGGACCCCTTTCTCATTCCTTGTCCTCGTTGCCCTCGCCGCGCAGCCGCTTGCCCAGCTTCGACAGCGTCTCACCGACTTCCTGGCCCACCGTGGTGACCGTGGCCCCGACATCGCGGCCCAGATTGCGCACGGTGCGGATCAGCGGGTCCTCCGACTGGTCGAAGCTCTCCTTGTACGACCGCGCCGCGTGCTTGATCTCCTCGCTGATGCGCGCGTCCCTGTCCTGTTCCCGGCGCGGGTACTGCCCGTCCAGGACGCGGTTGTACTCGCCGCCGGCGATCCAGCGCCGCAGCTCGGCGGCCCGCAGCACCGAGAACGGGTGGCTGGCCAGTTCCAGGTTCAGCAGTTTGAGCACGCCGTCGCGCAGGTCGCCCGCGCGGTCGTAGTCGTCGGCCTGGGTGAGGAAGGCCGCGTGGCTCATCTCGTCCACCCGGGAGCCGCCCGCGAGCTTCATGTGCACTCGCACCGACGCCTCCACGTCCTGCCCGACCAGCAGTCCGGCCCGGTCGCCGGACAGCTCGGACTTGCGGCTCCACTCCATCAGCGCGGCCACGATGGCGCGAACCGCCCAGCCGCCCACCGGCATCCAGCCGATGCCGTCGGCGATCCGCATGAGGTGCATGAGCATGGTCCGGTAGACCGCGTGCCCGGACAGCGCGTGCCCGAGCTCGTGGCCGACCACGAACCGCAGCTCCTCGTGGTCGAGCAGATCCAGCAGGCCGGTGGTCAGCACGATGAAGGGCCGGTCCATGCCGATGGTGAAGGCATTGGCCTCGGGCTGCTGCAGCACGAACATCTCCGGGGTGCGCTGCGCGTCGAGGATCTTGACCGCGTCCGATCGCAGCTGGTCGAGGTTCTTGAACTGCCGCTCGTCGACGCGCACCGCGGTCGCGAGGTACATGAGCCGGTGCTGCCGCTCCTGCAGCAGACCCGACAGGGTGCGCAGCAGGGTGTCGAAGCCACTCAGCTGCCGCAGGCCGACCAGTGCGGTGCGGTCGGCGGGATGCTCCCAGGCGCGCGTGGAGATGCCCGGGAAGTCCCGGCGGATACGTGCGGGCGCTGTCGTCATGGAATGTCCCCCGTTGGAAAGTCGCAGTCTCGATACAGTCTGCCGTGTGCGACCAGGGTTGTGCTCGAGACGATTTCAAACCGCCGGAGATTAGCGGCCTGACGTGCACCTCTGCTAAAGTCGCCCCGTGCTGTCGAGCGTTGTTCCCCAGGTCCGCCATGAATTGGCGTTGATCGCTGTGGGTTGCCTCGCGGTCGCTGACATTCACTGTCGCTGATCGCCGATCGGGCACTGCTGCACGTCTGAGTAGACTTGGCGCGCGCATTTTCGCAGTTCGTGTTCGTCCCCCGGCGGCCTTCGGGCCGGAGCGCCACCGTCGCGTACTTCTTCCCGTGACGGGTCTACGGCAAACGTTCATTCCCGCCGGTCGAGGTCCCACCGGCGGGTAGCCCGAAAGGTCCACGCCGATGTCCCGCAATATTCGTCTCTCTCGCCGATCTACCTTCGCCGTCGCGCTCACCGCGGTCGCGGCCACCGTGCTCACCGCCTGCAGCGGCGGCGCGGCCGACACCAAGGACGAGGGTGCGGCGGCCGGTGGCGGCGGCAACATCAACCTGTTCGCGTACTCGGTCGCGAAGGCCGCCTACGACAAGGTGATCCCGGTCTACAACAAGACCGACGCCGGCAAGGGCACCCAGTTCCAGGCCTCCTACGGTCCCTCGGGCGATCAGTCCCGCAAGGTGAAGGACGGCGCTGAAGCCGACGTGGTGAGCTTCTCGGTCGAGCCCGACATCACCCGCCTGGTGGATTCCGGTCAGGTCGACGCGGGCTGGAACGCCGACGCCAACAAGGGCGTCCCGTTCGGTTCGGTCGTGGTGATCGCGGTCCGCAAGGGCAACCCCAAAGGCATCAAGAACTGGGACGACCTGCTCAAGCCGGGCATCGAGGTGGTGACCCCCAACCCGTTCAGCTCGGGTGCGGCCAAGTGGAACCTGCTGGCCCCCTACGCCGCCAAGAGCGAGGGCGGCAAGAACGCGCAGGCCGGTCTGGACTACCTGACCCAGCTGCTGGGCCACGTGCACGTGCAGCCGAAGTCGGGTCGCGAGGCCACCGACACCTTCCTGCAGGGCACCGGCGACGTGCTGCTCAGCTACGAGAACGAGGCCATCTTCTCCGAGACCAAGGGTGACCCGATCGAGCACGTCGTGCCCGACACCACCTTCCGGATCGACAATCCGGTCGCGGTGCTCAAGAACTCCAAGAACCTGAAGAACGCCATCGCCTTCCGCGACTTCCTCTACACCAAGGACGCGCAGAAGGCCTTCGCCGAGGCGGGCTTCCGTCCGGTCGACCCGCAGGTGCGTTCGGACAATGCCAAGACCTTCCCGACCCCGCAGAAGCTGTACACCATCGACGACCTCGGCGGCTGGAAGACCGTGGACAAGGAGCTGTTCACGCCGAACACCGGCTCGGTGGCGCAGATCTACGACAAGGCCACCAAGTAGCCGGGTGACCTGCGACACAAGCGATACTCGAACCTGTGAGTGACAGCAGCTCGAACGCCGGGACCGAGAGCGGTCCCGGCGTTTCGGTAGACGACAAACCCCGCCCGACGGCGGGTAGGGGCCGAATCCGGTCCTGGTTCCGGGTGACCGGGTCGGTGGGCCCGCTCGGCATCGGCACCTCGGTGCTGTGGCTCAGCATCATCGTGCTGCTGCCGCTGGCGGCGCTGACCGCCAAGTCCCTGGAGAACGGCTGGTCCGGTTTCTGGGACGCGGTGACCGCGCCCGCGGCCCTGGACGCGCTGAAGGTGACGGTCCTGGTGTCGGTCATCGTCACCTTGATCAACGTGGTGATGGGCACCCTGATCGCCTGGGTGCTGGTGCGCGACGAATTCCCGGGTAAGGGGTTCGTGAACGCCCTGATCGACCTGCCGTTCGCACTGCCCACCATCGTGGCCAGCATCGTGCTGCTGGCCCTGTACGGGCCGCAGTCGCCGTTCGACATCCACCTCAACGCCACCCAGCCCGGTCTGGTGGTGGCGCTGGCCTTCGTGACGCTGCCGTTCGTGGTGCGCGCGGTGCAGCCGGTGCTGATCGAGGCGGACAAGGATGTGGAGCAGGCGGCCGCGTCGCTGGGCGCGGACAACTGGACCACCTTCCGCACCATCATCCTGCCGACGCTGGCCCCGGCCATCGTGAGCGGTTCGGGCCTGGCCTTCGCCCGCGCGATCGGCGAGTACGGCTCGGTGGTGCTGATCGGCGGCGGCATTCCGAAGAAGACCCAGATGGCCTCGCAGTACATCCAGCAGCAGATCGAGGTGGACCGGCCGGTGAACGCCGCCGCGGTCTCGGTGGTGCTGCTGGCGATCTCGTTGGCCACGCTGTTCGTGCTGCGGGTCACCTCCGAGCGCCTGGCGCGCCGGGAACAGGAGTCGTAGATGAAACTCGGTTTCTGGACGCGGATCTCACTGCGCACGGTGGCGCTGGCGTACATCTTCGTGTTGCTGCTGGTGCCGCTGGGCATCATCCTGATGCGCACCTTCGAGCACGGCGTCGGCGCGTTCTTCGATTCGATCTCCACGCCCGCGGCCATCTCGGCGTTCAACCTCACCATGCAGATCGTGGCGATCACGGTGCCGGTGAATGTGATCTTCGGTGTGATCGTGGCGCTCGCCCTGGTGCGTGGCCGATTCCCCGGCCGCAATCTGCTGCAGGGCGTGGTGGATCTGCCGATGGCGACGTCGCCGGTGGTGGTGGGTGTCTCGCTGATCCTGCTGTGGGGCGCCCACGGCTGGTTCGGCGGGCTGGACAGCCACGGCCTGAAGATCATCTTCAATCTGCCGGGCATGGTCATCGCCACCATCTTCGTGACGCTCCCGTTCGTGGTGCGCGAGGTGGAGCCGGTGCTGCACGAGATCGGCGATGATCAGGAGCAGGCGGCCGCCACCCTGGGCGCGTCCGGCTGGCAGACGTTCTGGCGCATCACGCTTCCGGCGATCCGCTGGGGCCTGACCTACGGCATCGTGCTCACCGTGGCCCGCGCGCTCGGTGAGTTCGGCGCGGTGATCATGGTGTCCACCGGCCTGCCCGGAAAGTCACAGACCCTCACCCTGCTGGTGAACGGGCGCTACGTGAACGATCACAACACCTTCGGCGCGTACTGCGCGGCGACCTTGCTCATGGGCATCGCCCTCGTTGTCCTTCTGCTCATGACCCTTCTAGAACGCAAGCGGGGCACTGCCAAATGATCACCGTGACCAATGCGAACAAGCGCTACGGCACGTTCGCCGCTCTCGACGACGTCAGCCTCGACATCCCCTCGGGCGAGCTGACCGCGCTGCTGGGTCCGTCCGGTTCGGGCAAGTCCACGCTGCTGCGCTCCATCGCGGGCCTCGAGACCCTCGACGGCGGCATCGTCACCATCGCGGGCAAGGACGTCACCAATGTGTCGCCGCAGAAGCGCGATATCGGTTTCGTGTTCCAGCATTACGCCGCGTTCAAGCACATGACCGTGCGCGACAATGTGGCCTTCGGCCTCAAGATCCGCAAGCGGCCCAAGGGCGAGATCAAGAAGAAGGTCGACGACCTGCTCGAGATCGTCGGCCTGGACGGCTTCCAGCACCGGTATCCGGCGCAGCTGTCCGGTGGTCAGCGTCAGCGCATGGCCCTGGCCCGCGCGCTCGCGGTGGACCCGCAGGTGCTGCTGCTCGACGAGCCGTTCGGCGCGCTCGACGCGAAAGTCCGTGCGGACCTGCGCACCTGGCTGCGCCGGCTGCACGAGGAGGTGCACGTCACCACCGTTCTGGTCACCCATGACCAGGAGGAGGCCCTCGACGTGGCCGACCGGATCGCGGTCATGAACAAGGGCCGCATCGAGCAGGTCGGCAGCCCGGAGGACGTGTACGACCGGCCCGCCAACGAGTTCGTCATGTCGTTCCTGGGTGCGGTGGCCAAGCTGAACGGGCATATGGTGCGGCCGCACGACATTCGCGTCGGCCGGGACCCGAGCATGGCGCTGGCCGCGCACGAGGGCACCGCGGATTCCTCTGGCGTCACCCGCGCGACGGTCGAGCGCGTCGTCCGGCTGGGCTTCGAGGTGCGCGTGGAGTTGCGCAACGCGGCCACCGGTGACCTGTTCACCGCGCAGGTCACCCGTGGTGACGCGGAGGCGCTGCACCTGGCCGAGGGCGAGACCGTGTACGCCCGCGCCACCCGGATCCCGGAGCTCCCGGTCTTGTAAGTGCGTCCTGTATAAGCGATTTCGGCGAGAAGTCGGGACACGCCCAACTCGTCAAAAACCTGGCGAGTCGCTCTGACGAGGGTCCGCGGCGCCGCACGCTGCCGTAGCGTGTGGCGCGGCTGTGCCTGTTCGTTCCAGAGGGGAATACGCGGACGTGACGAGTGCGGGTGGCGTACGGGTCGGGATCATCGGGGCCGGTATCGCGGGCTTGGTGACGGCGAAGGTATTGCGCGACGACGGCTTCGAGGTCGTCGTCTTCGACAAGGAGACCGCCGCGGGCGGCGTGTGGATTCAGTCGCGCACCTATCCGGGGTTGCGCACCAACAACTCCCGGGCCACCTACGCGTACTCCGATCATCCCTACCCGGAATCGGCCGATGTATTCCCCACGGCCGGGCAGGTGCGTGACTACCTGGCCTCGTACGTGGAACGCTTCGGCCTGTACCGCTACCTACGCCTGGGCACGGAAGTCATCCGGGTTTCCGAGGCGGGCAAGGGGTTCGAGGTCGAGGTGGTCGGGCCCGACGGGGTCGAGACGCCGGCGTTCGATTTCGTGGTGGTGTGCGCCGGAACCTTCTCCGAACCGAACATTCCAGATATTCAGGACGGCAACCTCTTTCGCGGTGTGATCGCCCACTCGAGTCAAGCCCTGGAACCCACCGCCTTCGCGGGCCGGCGCGTGGTGGTCGTGGGCGCGGGCAAATCCGCGCTCGACTGCGCAGCCTGGGCCGCCGAACGAGCCCGCGACTGCACCCTGGTGTTCCGCAAGCCCTATCCGATGCTGCCACGGTTCATCGGCGGACAGCCCTCGGACCAGCTGTACCTCAATCGATTCTCCGAGTCGTTCTTCCGCTACCACCGGCTCAACCGGGTCGAGCGGCTGCTGCACGGCCCGGGCAGACCCTTGACCGAGCTGGTCTGGCGGTACCTGAAACTCCTGATGCGACTCTCGCTGCGGATGCCGCGGATCATGGTGCCCGAGCCGCCGCTGCCCGGCGGCATCGAACACGGCGGCGTCAGCGAGGAGTTCTACCGGGAGGCCCGGCGGGGCCGGATCCGATTGCGGCGCGGCCAGATCGCGCGCTGCACCGGCGAAGCCGAGCTCACCCTCGACACCGGTGAACGGCTCGCCGCGGATCTGGTGGTGTTCGCCACCGGCTGGCGGCAGTCGCTGCCGTTCCTGGACCGCGAACTACGCACCGACGTCCTCGCCGACGGCCGATTCCTGTTGTACCGGCACATCCTGCCGCCGGCGCATCCGCGCCTCGGGTTCATCGGGTACGGGTCCTCCACCGCCTGCCAGCTCTCCGCGGAGATCTCCGCGCACTGGCTGTCCCAGCACTTCCTCGGCGAGCTGGAGCTGCCGCCCGCCGCCGAGATGCACCGCGAGATCGACCGGGTCGGTGCCTGGCTGGCCGAGGTCATGCCCGCGCGGCCGGAAGGCTATTACGTCGGGCCCTACATCTCCCACCACATCGACGATCTGATGGGCGATATGCGATTGCCCGTGCGGCGCACCGACAATTTCGTGTCCGAGTACTTCGACACCTTCCTGCCGGGCCGCTACGCCGACCTCACCGAGGAGCGCCTGCGGCTGCGTGAGGCGCGGCGCACCAAGTTCCGGCTCCGCCGTCCGCGCTATGTGAGCGCGGGGCAGTCGCTCGGTGGCATCGCGGCGCTCACGGTCGGGTACGCCTGGCTGCGGCGCTTGCGCGGGGGAGCCGCGTAAGCGCCGCTGCTCAGCGCAGCGTCCGCAACCACCGGCGGGTATCGGCGGGGTCGATGACGTCGTCGAGTTCGAGAACCGTTGCGGCGGTGAGGGCCTTGCCCGCATCGTAGGCGGCGTTGACCAGGGCGTCGAAGGCGGCCTGCCGCTGGTCCGGGTCCTCGATGGCGGCCAGTTCCTTGGCGAAGCCCAGCCGGACCGCGCCCTCCAGCCCCATGCCGCCGATCTCGCCGGTGGGCCAGGCGATCACGAAGCGCGGCGCGCGGAACGAGCCCGCCGCCATGGCCTGCGCGCCCAGCCCGTAACCCTTGCGCAGGATCACGGTGCCGAACGGGACGTCCAAGGCGGCGGCGTCGATGAACAGGCGGCTGAACTTGGTGACGGTGGCGTGCGCCTCCGCCTCGGGGCCGACCATGAAACCCGGTGTGTCGCACAGCGAGACGATGGGCAGGCCGTGCGCGCCGCACAGTCGCAGGAACGCCGAGAGCTTGTCGGCGGCCGGGGCGTCGATGGCCCCGCCCAGGTGGTGGCAGTCATTGGCGATCAGCCCGAACGGACGGCCCTCCACCCGGACCAGGGCGGTCACGATGCCCACGCCCCAGTCCCGGCGCAGTTCCAGCACCGAGCCGACATCCACCACCGAGGCGATGGCGGCGCGAATATCGAAGGCGCGCAGCCGGTTCTCCGGCACCACATGCCGGGCCGACCGCGGATCCGGGGCCTCCCACTCCGCCTCCGCGCCTTGGAAATACGACAGGTAGCGGCGGGCGACGTCCACCGCCTCGGCCTCGTCGGCGACGACGATGTGCACCACGCCATTGCGCCGCTGCACCTCCACCGGCCCGATGTCCTCGGGCGCGTACACGCCCAGCCCGCCGCCCTCGATCATGGCCGGGCCGCCCATGCCGATATTCGCGTCGGGCGTGGCGATCACGACATCGCACATGCCCAGCAGGGCGGCATTGCCCGCGAAGCAGCGCCCCGACACGATGCCGATCAGCGGCACCTGCCCCGACAGCGCGCCCATAGCCCGGAACGTGGTGACGTCCAGCCCCGAGATGCCGCCGTGGTCGGTGTCGCCGGGCCGCCCGCCGCCGCCCTCGGTGAAGAACACCACCGGAAGCCGTTGCTCCCGAGCCAGTTCCAGCATGCGATCGGTCTTGACGTGATTGCGCATGCCCTGGGTGCCCGCGAGCACGGTGTAGTCGTAGGACATGACCAGCGCGCGGGCGCGATCGTGGCCGAACCGGTGGGCGTTGATCGTGGCGATCCCCGCGATCAATCCGTCGGCGGGGGTGTTGGCGATCAGATCCTCGAGCCCGCGCCGGCTGCGCTGGGCGGCCACGGCCAGTGCGCCGTATTCGACGAAGCTGTCCGCGTCGACCAGATCGATGATGTTCTCCCGCGCCGTGCGCCGCCCGATCCGATGCCGCTTCGCCACGGCCGTCTCACGCCGCGCGTCGAGGGTGATCTCGTGCCGCTCCAGCACCTCCGCGAGGTCAGCGCGCATCGAATCCAGATCCACCGCGGTCGATTCCGCGGCCGGACCGTCGTGATCGGCTGCCACCCAGGTCACCAGCACGGCGTGCGGATCGACCACCGCACCCGGCGCGACGGCCCGCCGCAGCACTCGCAACGGTTCCGTCGCACGCAGCACGTGCTGCATCTTCATGGCTTCCAGCACCGCGACCTCGGCTCCGGCGGCCACCAGGGTCCCCGGCTCCGCCAGCGACACCACGGTCGCGCCCATCGGCGACCGCAACGCCTGCTCTTCGTCGGCGAGCTCGAATCCGGCCGCGGCACCGAGACCGGCCGAGCCGTGCGCCGCACCGGGTGTGGCATCCACCGATCCGGGTGCGGTCGCGTCCTCGAAAGTCTCTGCACGCGCGCGTAAGTCGGGGAGCCGCCGCTCGAACCACTCCGTCGTCACGACGCCCCCGCCCAGCGCTGTCGGTCCGACCGGTGGCGTCAGCCCGCCGTCGGCGGTCTGGTCGCTCAGGCGTGTCGAAAGGTTGGGTGCGGTCTGGTCGTTCGCGCGGGCTGGTCCGTTGGGTCCGGTTTCATGGTTGGGTTGTGCTGGTCCGCTGGGTGCGGTCTGGTCGCCCGGGTGTGCCGGTCCATTGGGCGCTGTCCGGCCGGTCGGGTGTGTCGCTCCGGTCGGCTCGGTCTGCCGGTCGACGTCGGCCGGGGTGGGGGGCTCGCGCAACGTGGACAGGACTGCGCGTAGCAGGTGCAGGTTGGTGTCGACGCCGCCGATCACCGTTTCGGCGAGTGCGTCCGAGCAGCGGCGCAGCGCGGCGTCGTGGGTCGGGGCGTGCGCGATGATCTTCGCGAGCAGCGAATCGAATTGCACGCCTTGGCGCATGCCCACCCGGGCGGCGGTGTCGACACGGACGCCCGCGCCGGTCGGGGCGTCGAAGCGGTCGATCACGCCCGTGCTGGGCAGGACCGCTCCATCCGCCGCGAGCAGTTCGGCGTTCACTCGCGCCTGCACCGCGTAGCCGCGGGTCTCGCTCTTGGGCAGGTCGAGGTCGGTCAAGGCCCGGCCGCGCGCCAGCTCCAGTTGCAGCGCGACCAGATCCACGCCGGTGACGGCCTCGGTCACGGTGTGCTCGACCTGCAGGCGCGGATTCACCTCCAGGAACCAGACATTCGCGCTCACCCCGGCCTCGACCAGGAACTCCACGGTGATGACGCCCCGGCAGCCCACCGCCTCCGCGATCCGCACCGCGTCCCGGTGGATCCGATCCCGCACGGCCGCGGGCAGATCCGGGGCGGGCGCGATCTCGATCAGCTTCTGGCGTTGCCGCTGGACGCTGCAATCGCGGTCGCCCAGTGTGGCGGCCGCGATCCCGTCCGCGACCACCTGCACCTCGATGTGCCGGGTGCGGGTGACCAGTGCCTCGGCGTACACGCGGTCGTCGCCGAATCCGGCGAGCGCCTCGGCTCGGCAGCGGTCGATGGTCTCGGCCAGGCGGGCCGGGTCGGTGACCGGACGCATACCGCGTCCGCCGCCGCCCGCCGCGGCCTTCACCATGATGCCGTCGGGATGGTCGGTCAGCAGGGCCGCGATCTCGGCGGACCCGGCTCCCGCGCGGGTGGCGGGGAGCACGGTCAGTCCGGCGTGTTCGGCGGCCGCGCGGGCGGCGACCTTGTCCCCGAAGACGCGCAGCACCTCGGGGGAGGGGCCGACGAAGGTGAGTCCGGCCGCCGCGCAGGCGGCCGCGAAATCGGCGCTCTCGCTGAGGAAGCCGTACCCGGGGTGGACCAGCGCCGCGGGCCCGCACGCCGCGGCCGCGCGCACCACCGAGTCGATGTCGAGGTACCCCGCCGCACCGCTGCCCGGCAGGACGATCGCCCGATCGGCGAGCCGTACCGCCAGGCTCGCGCCGTCCTCGGCGGTGTGCAGCACCTCCGTCGGGTATCCGAGTTCCCGTGCCGTCCGTACCACCCGGACCGCGACCTCACCACGATTCGCAACCACAACTCGCACGCCGCCAGGCTAGGGCACCGTCGCGGGTCCGCGGCGAAAACGAGCCGCCTCGCTTGTTTTCTGTGTTGGGTTACCGCGCCCGGCTACTGAACCCGGGCCGCGATACCCGGATAGTCCGAGATCAGCCCGTCCGCGTCATAGGTCAGCCGGCACGCGAAGTCCAGGTCTGGTGCGGTGTAGGCGACGTGCCGCGCGCCGATGCGGCAGTAGGTCTGCTCCAGGCGCGCGACCGACAGGTCCGCGGCCCGGACGTACGCCGCGGGCGCGGAGACCGGGTGGTCGCCGAGCGGCCGCAGCCGGTGCACCGGAAAGGTATTGGTCATGGCCGAGGACTCCAGGTCCAGATCGAGGCAGCCGTTCAGGTGCGGCGCGGGCGTGCCGTCGACGGTCCACCGGCCCCAGCCGTCGGCCTCCAGTTCCACCACCCGGACGCCGTGCGCGCCGCGTCCGGTGATCCGGGCCGATCGGGTCACCCACGAGGCGTCCAGCAGCACAACGTAATCGATGATCCAGGACGCGCCGTCCTCGGTGGCGGTGGTGGTGCCGCGGATCAGCAGCCCGCGTTCGTCCTCGGCGAAGAACGCGACCTCGAATCCGGTCCGCGCGCCGCGATGCCGCCACGAGGCCACTGCCGGGAACTCGTTCACTCGGCCAGTCAATCACGGCGGCGTCCCGCGGTGGGGATATGTTCGGGGCATGCATTGGGATCAGATGACGGCCACGCCGGGCGCGTTGCGGACCGCCGCCGCGCGGTTGCGCCGCGGTGTCGGGCAGCTGGAGATTCTGGCGGCCATCATCGAGGCGGCGGACGGGCCGTGGCTGGGGGCCATGGACTCCGACGGCCGCGGCACCGCCGAGCTGCGCATGCACCTCGCGGGCAAGTACCGGTTCACCGCGGTGGTGACCAGCGCCGGCAAGCTGTCCCTGGCGGAGATGAACTCGCCGGGGCGGGGTAAGAAGGCGGAGCTGGTGCTGTCCACCAAGGCGGCCCAGCGCAAGGGGTGGGACGATCCCAAGGACGCGCCCAAGCCGCAGGAGTGGGTGGCGTTCGCGGTCGACTGGGTGCGCGCCGCGAGCGCCGCGGTCGGGCGACGGGATGTGGTGGAGTGGCTGCTCAAGGGCGCTGATCAGCGGCTCGCGGCCATGAACGACAGTGTCGAGACCATGCGGGCGGCGCTCGCCGAGCGCGAGTCGATGCGCGACGAGCTGGCCGCCGAGGTGGCCGGGCTGCGCGCCGAACTCGAGGCCGAATCAGCCCTCGCCGACAAGCGACTGGTCACCGGCGACGTAGCGCCAGACCGGGAGCAGGGCGTGGTCGTCGAGGGGGTCGGCGGCGGCGTGGACGGCGCCGCGCAGCCGGTCGGTGACGGCGTCGGCGTCGAGACCGGACCCGATGAGGACCAGATTGCTGACCCGGGGCTCGTGGCGGGCCCAGGCGGTGGGTTCCAGGGTGATGTGGCGGCCGACCATGTGCAGCACGAACTTTCGCGGATCGTCGGCGACGGCGAACGCGAGCACGCCCTTGGCGCGGAACAGTCCTGACGGCGGATCCTCCAGTAGCGCGATGAGTTCGCGCGGATTGAGGTCGGTGTCGGAGGTGAAGGAGACGCTGTCGTAGCCGTCGTGCAGATGCCGGTGGTCGTGGGAGCAGCCGTCGTGGCAGTGATCGCCGTGACCCGGGTCGTCCTCGCCGGCCGCGCCGTCGCCGTGCAGTAGTTCGTCGAAGCTGAGCTGTTCGCCGACACGCGGGGCGCGGGGCGCGTGGGTGGGCAGGTCGAACAGCAGGCCGGGGTCGATGCGCCCGTGGCTGGTCGGATACACCGGCACCTGTCCGACCACCTCGCCGATCTCCGCGCGCAGCCGCTCCAGCGCGTCGGCCTCGACCCGGTCGGACTTGTTCAGCACCACCAGATCCGCCATCCGCAGATGCGTGGTGAGTTCGGGATGCTGGTCGCGGCTGGCGGGGAAGTGCTCGGCGTCGACCACCTCGATCAGCCCGCCGTAGCGGATCCGCGGATTGTCGCTGTTCACGACCATGCGGATCAGATTGCGCGGTTCGGCCAGCCCGCTGGCCTCCACCACGATGACGTCGATCTTCTGCTTGGGATGCGCCAGCCGGTCGAACAGCTCGTCCAGTTCGCTGACGTCGACCGCGCAGCACACGCACCCGTTGCCCAGCGACACCATGGCGTCGACCTGCCCGGCCACCAGCATGGCGTCGATGTTCACCGCGCCGAAGTCGTTGACCACCACCCCGATCCGCGCGTTGCGGGTCCGCAACAGCCGGTTGAGCAGCGTCGTCTTGCCGGCACCGAGGAACCCGGCCACGATCAGGACTGGTATGCGCCGACTCACGGCGACCACCCTACCGAGGTGTGATTCCTCGGAAACGGGGTGGCAACAACCGGCTTCTACCGTGACGGACAATTCGGACCGACCACGGGAGGTGCGCCGTGCGAGTGCGCGACATCCTCGATGCGCCGCAACTGCGCATGCGGCTGCTCCACGGGGACGCGGGGGACCTGGACCGGACGGTCGCGCGCGTCTGCGCCACCGACATGCCCGACCCCCGGCCCTTCGTCACCCCGGGCGCGTTGGTGTGCACCGGCCTGGTGTGGCGGCAGCACGCCGCCGACTCCGACCGCTACGTGCACTTGCTGGCCGGGTCCGGGGTGGCCGGAGTGGTGGCCGGGCAGGCGCTGCACGGGCACGTCCCCGACGACGTGGTGGCGGCGTGCCGCCGACACGGGCTGCCACTGCTGTCCGCGCCACAGAGCGTGCCGTTCAGCCGGATCATCGAATACCTGGCCGAGCAGGCCGCCGACGTGCGCTGGCAGCGCGTGCGATCACGAGCCGACCGGCAACGCAGTCTGCTGTCGGCCGTCGCCGCCGGGGCCGAGATCGAGACCCTGATCGCGGATTTCGAGGCCGAACAGCGGGTCTCGGCGTGGCTGCTGACCTCGACCGGAACCGTCGTCGCGGGTACCGCGGACCTGTCCGAACCCGAGATCGACAGGATCCTGGCCACCGCGCTGACCGCGCCGCGCCTGCCCGCCGTCACCGCCGGGGCCCTGCGCGTCCTCCAGGTGGGCGCGGGCGATCGAATCACCGCCTGGTATCTGGTGATCCGCCCCTCCGACCCGGATCTCGACCCCTACGGCGTGGACTTGGCCGCGGTCGCGGAACTGTACCGGCAGCGCCGCGCCGACCGGCGGCACCTGGATTGGGAACTGTCCGACCGCTTCCCGAGGCCGTTCGCCGAGCGATCCGGGGTGTCGGAGGCGGCGATCGTCTGCGAGGTCCATGCCGGCACCGCGGCCACACTCGAGGCCGTGCGCGCCGCCCTGCACGATGCCCTGCCGGATCTCGTCACCGCGATCGACGGCGAGGGCCGGCTGGTCGGCGTGACGGCCGGGACGAAGGACGGGACCGCCGGTGTGGTGAACCGCCGACTCGGTCGGATCGCACCGGCGCTCAGTGGCATTCGGCTCGCGGTCGGGGTGAGCGTTCGGCAGCCGGACGAGCCGCTCGCGGGGACGATCGGCGCGGCGGCGGCCGCGTCCACCGCGGCGCGGGAGGACGCCGCGCCGGTCAGTGTGCGTGTCGCCGACATCGATTCGGCCGTGGGCCTGCTCACCGCGGTCCCGGGCGGCCTGCAACGGCGATTCGCGGAACGGGTTCTCGGTGCGGTGCTGGAATACGATCGGATGCACAGGGCCGGGCTGCTGAAGACGCTGGAGGCGTTCCTCGGCTGTGACGGCTCGTGGCGGCAGGCGGCCGATCGAATGCACGTGCACCCCAACACCGTTCGCTACCGGATCGGGCGGATCGAGGTGCTGACCGGACGCGATCTCGGGCGGCTCGATGATCGGCTCGACCTGTACCTGGCGGTGCGGACGCTGTCGGGTCAGACCGCGCCGGTGTAGGGGTCCCAGGCGATTCCGGCGTCCGGGGTGCCCTCGCGCAGGACACTCGCTTGGATCAGGCCGTACGGTCGGTCGTCGGCGTGGAACACCTCACCGTTGCTGGGCACGCCGAAACGGCCTGTGTCATAGGCGAAGTGATGCTTGTTGGGGGCGGAGAAGCGGATCTCGGCCAGGCACGGGTAGGCCTCCAGGGCGGCGCGGCCCATCTCGTACAGGGTCTGCTGCAAGGCCTTCGAGTGCAGGGTGGCGAAGGTTTCGATCAGGGCGGCCCGGATACCGTGGTAGGCGGCGTCCCAGTCGGCGGGTGGGGTGGCGAAGCGCCAGCGGGCGTCGAGGCTGGTGGCGAGGATGCGGTCGTAGGCGGGTTCGAGGACGGTGAACGGGTCGGTCAGGAAGCCCGCGAACTCCGAGCCCGTGGACTTGAGGATCACCAGGTCCTTGATGCCGCCGATCACCCATTCGCGGCGGTCCGTGCCCCGTCCGCGCACCGTGATCGCGGCGGTCCGCACCTCGGGACCCACCCGCGTCCAGGTGTGGTCGTGGCCGCTGCCGCCGACCGGAACCCGCTGCCACGCATACTCTTCGATCTCGATGCGGGCCGAGGTCACCGGCTCGATCTCGCCGGTGAAATGCCGGGCCAGCGCGAGCCCGTAGTCCTCGATGCTGCCGTCGCCGTGGCTCTTGGCGTAGGTGTAGATCGTCTGCTTCTGCGAGTCCGTCGGCAGCACCGCGCCCTGATCGCCCACGGTGTGCGCCTCGTCGAACGCGCCGCGCAGGCACGAGGACACATTCAGGTCCCGGATCTCGTGCCGCGCGGTGTCGCGGTAGATCCGCACCACCCGGTTCTCGGCCTTCCCGTACTGGTGCGGGCCGAGCACGATCCGGCCGTCGGCTTCGCTCATGGTCGCCTCCCGTGGTCGCTGATCACTGTGCCCCACTGTGACCGACGACGGCGGCCGCACACGCTGGTTCCGCGGACAAATCGCCGCACATCGTGACCGTGACGTTTGGCTTGTCGGACAAAGGCCCACCCCGGGCGATCTGCCTAGCCTGACGAGCAACTCACCCCCGACGGAAGGCAGGGCCACCCATGACATCGCCGCATCCCGTGGACACGCGGCTGCCCTGGCATCGCCTGCTGGTCTTCGGCGTGCAGCATGTGCTGATCATGTACACCGGATGCGTCACGGTGCCTTTGGTTTTCGGCGCGGCCGCCAAGCTCGACCAAACCACCATCGCCCTGCTGATCAGCGCCGACCTGCTGGTCGCGGGCATCATCACCGTGGTGCAGAGCCTCGGACTCGGCAAGCTGGCGGGCGCGCGGCTGCCCATCGTCACCGGCGCCACCTTCGTGGCCATGAGCCCGATGATCCTGATCGCCAAGGACTACGGGCTGCAGGCGCTGTACGGGTCCATGCTGCTGGGCGGACTCCTCGGCATCGCCCTGGCCTGGCCGTTCGCGTCGATCGTGCGGTTCTTCCCGCCGCTGGTGAGCGGCACGGTGCTGACCGTGGTCGGCATCTCGCTGATCGGGGTGGCGGGCGGCCTGATCGTCGGCAGCGACCCGAAGGCCGCGACCTTCGCCACGCCGTCCCGGATCGCCTTGGCGGCAGCGGTTCTGGTGGTCGCGCTGGCGTGCACCGTGCTGGGGCGGGGCGTGTGGTCGCAGCTGGGCGTGCTGATCGCCCTGATCGCGGGCATCGTGATCGCGGTCCCGATGGGGCTGGTCAAGCTCGAGGGTGTGTCCCGTGCGGCCTGGCTGGGCGCGCCGCAGCCCTTCCACTTCGGGGCGCCGCAGTTCCCGGTCACCGCGGTGGTGGCCATGACCATCGTGCTGGCGGTCGTGTTCGCCGAGTCCACCGCGAGCATGCTGGCGCTCGGCGAGATCACCGGAAAGCCCTTGACCCGAGCCGATGTGGCGCGCGGCCTGGTCGGCGACGGCCTGTCCGCGGTGCTGGCCGGGGTCCTGAACTCGTTCGTGGACACCGTCTTCAACCAGAATGTCGGCGCGGTCGCCACCACCCGCGTGCACAGCCGCTACGTGACGGCGGTGAGCGGCGCGATCCTGATCGTGCTGGGTCTGGTGCCGCGTTTCGGCGCCCTGGTCGCGACCGTCCCGCAGCCGGTGGTCGGCGGTGTCGGCCTGGTGCTGTTCGCCACCATCGCGGTGATCGGCGTGGACACGCTGCGCCGCGCCGACCTCACCGACCGCGTGAATCTGACCATCGTCGCCGTCTCGATCGGCGTCGGCCTGGTGCCGGTGCTCACCAAAGGCATGTTCGAGAAGTTCCCGTCCTCGGCCCAGATCCTGCTCAACAGCGGCATCAGCCTCGCCGCTGTCACCGCCTTCACCCTGAACCTGCTGTTCAACCACACCAGGCTCGGTGATCTCGCCCGTGGCGCCCGAGAACCGGCGCAGGCGTTCACGCCGTGAACCGAGGGGGCCCTGGAGACGTGTGCCAGGGGTTTCAGGGGAAGCCCCGCAGAGTTACGAGGGTTGTCCTACCCGCAGGCGTTGACCCATTCGGAGAGTCCGTCGGCGAACATCTGACGCTTCCAGATCGGGACCTCGTGCTTGATGCGGTCCACGAGTTCGGCGCAGGTGGTGAAGGCTTCGGCGCGGTGGGGGGCCGCGACGGCGACGGCGATGGCCAGATCCCCGATGGTCAGATCCCCGACCCGGTGCACCGCGGCGACCGGCAGCCCGGAGGACGCGGCCACCTCCTCGCACACCGTGCGCAGGAACCGCTCGGCCTGCGGGTGCGCGGAATACTCCAGCGCGGAAACCGATTGCCCGCCATCGTGATCGCGCACCTTGCCGGTGAACACGACGACCGCCCCGTGGTGCGGCCCGTCCACGGCCTTCTCGACCTCGGCCGGATCCAGGTCCTGATCGCTGATCCGGGCCAGCAGCTCACTCATGGTTGCCTCCTCCGGCCACCTGGGCCAGCAGATGTTCGAGCAGCGGTGTCAGCACGGCGATGCCGTCCTTCACCCCGCCCGGCGAACCGGGCAGATTGACGATCACGGTGCGCCCGGCCAGTCCGGCCACGCCCCGGCTCAGCGCCGCGAGCGGGAACTTGGCGGTCCCGGCCTGGCGGATGGCGTCGGCGACGCCCGGCAGCTCCCGATCCAGCAGGGCGAGCGTGGCTTCCGGGGTGGCGTCGGTGGGGGAGGCCCCGGTGCCGCCGGTCGTGACGATCAGGTCGGGCTCCCGGGACAGGGCGTCCTCGAGGCCGTACGTGATGTCGGAGTCCGCGAAGACCAGCGGTCCACGCACCGAGAAGCCCTGTGCGGCAAGCCATTCGGTGAGGGCCGGGCCGGTGGTGTCGGTGCGGGTGCCGGCGGCGACGCCGGTCGAGGCGACCACGACGGCAGCCGTGCGGCCCTGACCCGCGAGCGGAGTCGTCGCGGCGGTGGCCTGCTCGCGCGCCGCGTGCTTCTCGTGATGGTGCCCGCCGTGCTGCTCGGCCTCGGGCCGCACCCAATGTCCGTGCTTGCCACCCTCTTTGGTGACCAGCCGCACCCCGTTGAGCGTGGCCGCCGGGTCCACCGCCTTCACCATGTCGTGCAGCGTGAGCCCCGCGACCGCGACCGCGGTCAGCGCTTCCATCTCGACCCCGGTGGGCCCCTTGGTCTTCGCGGTGGCCTCGATGGTGATGGTGGTGCCGGTGAACCCGAAGCTCACGTTCACCGACGACAGCGCCAGCTGATGGCACAGCGGAATCAGTTCCGAGGTCTTCTTGGCCCCGTTGATCCCGGCGATGCGGGCGGTGCTGAGCACGTCGGCCTTGGGCATGTCGTCGGCCCGGACCAGCTCGATCACTTCGGCGGTGGTGTGCAGTTCGCCCGCGGCGACCGCGATGCGCGCGGTGTCGGCCTTCGCGCTCACGTCGACCATGCGGGCGCGACCTTCACGGTCGACATGCGACAACTCACTCATGGGCACCACCTTGGCACAGCGAATTCGGGGTGTTCACAGCGGCCGAACCTCGACGATCGCGCCGACGGGCAGCTCGGTGACGTCGGCCGGGACGTCGATCAGCACATCGGCGTGCGCCATGGCCGCGATCAGGTGCGAACCCTGCCCCGACACCAGCGCCACCCCGTCCCCGGTCAGCTTGCCGCGCAGGAACTGCCGTTTCCCGGCGGGGGAGCGGACCGCGTCCAGTAGCGGCAGCGCGGTGACCGGCAGCGCGGGCAGCCCCGCGAGTTCGCGCAGGACCGGGCGGGCGAACACCTCGAACGACACCATGGTGCTCACCGGATTGCCCGGGAAGCTCAGCACCGGGACGCCGTCGACCGTGCTCAGCCCCTGCGGGCCGCCGGGTTGCAGTGCGACCGGGCCGAATTCGCCGCCCTGGGCCGCCAGCACCTCCTTGACGACCTCGAAGTCGCCCATGGAGACGCCGCCGGAGGTGAACACCACATCGGCCTGGGCCACCGCCTCGGCCAGCCGCCGCCGGAACTCGGCGTGCTCGTCGGTGGAGTGCGCGACCGACACCACCTCGACGCCGTTGTCGGACAGGGCCGCGGCCAGCGCGATGCCGTTGGAGTTGAAGATCTGGCCGGGCAGCAGGGTCGCCCCCGCGGGCCGTAGTTCGTCGCCGGTGGTGAGGACGGCCGCCCGTACCCGCCGCGTCACCTCCAGCTCGCCCAGCCCGACCGCGGCCAGCGCCGCGATGTGCCGGGGCCGCAGCCGGGTGCCCGCCGCGGCCAGCAATTGTCCGGCGCGCACGTCGGTGCCGGGCTCGCGCACGAAATCGCCGGGGGCACGGCTGGTTCGGATCGTCACGGTGACGCCGTCGGATTCGGTGTGCTCCACCGGCACCACGCAGTCCGCGCCGGGCGGCACGGGCGCGCCCGTCATCACCTTCACAGCCGAGCCCGCGGGCAGTGTGAGCTGTTCGGTGTTCCCGGCCGCCACCACGCCCGCCAGCGGCAGGGTCGCGGGGACGATCGCCACCGATTCGGCGGCGACCGCGTAGCCGTCCATGGCGGAATTGCGGAACACCGGCAGGTCCAGGGGCGCGTACACGTCGACGGCCAGGCGGCGGTCCAGCGCCGCGGCCATCGGGACGGTTTCCGTGCTCCGACCGGCCAGGGGCCGCAGGGCGTCCTCGATGCGCCGACGATGGTCGTCGACGGGTCGGGCCGGGGCGGTCGCGTGCCGGGAACTCATGCCGCTGAGCCTATACGCGGGTGAATCCTCCATACCGTGACCGGCTGATCACCGGGCCCGGCTCGTAGGAATCTACGAAGAGTTGCGGGCCCGGCAATAATGGTCCAATGACCGTGGTCGCGATGGGCATGCCCGCTGTGCGAACCGGGCGGCCCGATATCGACGGCCGTCCGGACACCCCGCTCCTGCTCGACCGTTTCGGGCGGGTGGCGCGGGACCTGCGCGTGTCCATCACCGAGAAGTGCTCGCTGCGCTGCACCTACTGCATGCCCGAAGAGGGCCTGCCCGCGATCCCCGCCGACGAACTGCTCTCCACCGCCGAGATCGTGCGCCTGGTGACCCTCGCGGTCCGCGAACTCGGCGTGCACGAGGTGCGCTTCACCGGCGGCGAACCGCTCATGCGCCGCGACCTCGAGCAGATCATCGCGGGATGCCATGCGGCACTGCCGGATACGCCGCTGGCCATGACCAGCAATGGCGTCGGACTCGAGCATCGCGCGCAGGCGCTGGCCGCCGCGGGCCTGAAGCGCATCAATATCTCCCTCGACACCGTGGACCGTGACGGTTTCCACCGCCTGACCCGTCGTGATCGCCTCGCCTCGGTGCAGGCCGGGATCCGCGCCGCCATCGCCGCCGGGCTCACCCCGCTCAAGGTGAACGCGGTCCTCATGCGCGAAACCCTCGACGGCGCGGCCGATCTGCTGCAGTGGTGCCTGGAGGTGGGTGCGGAGCTGCGCTTCATCGAGGAGATGCCGCTCGACGCCGACCACGAGTGGGCGCGCGCCAATATGATCACCGCCGCCGAACTCCTGGACGTCCTCGGCAAGCGCTTCACGCTCGCCGAGACCGACCGCGAGGACCCTTCCGCCCCCGCCGAACGCTGGCTGGTGGACGGCGGCCCCGCCACGGTCGGCATCATCGCCTCGGTCACCCGCAAGTTCTGCGGCGACTGCGACCGCACCCGCCTCACCGCCGACGGCCGCATCCGCTCCTGCCTGTTCAGCGACCAGGAGTACGACATCCGCGCCGCCCTCCGCTCCGGCGCCACCGACGCCGACATCGCCGGCCTCTGGCGCGGCGCCATGTGGAACAAATCGGCCGGCCACGGCATCGACGCCGCCGGCTTCGTCCCGCCCACCCGAACGATGGGAGCCATCGGTGGTTGAGGTCCGCTATTTCGCCGCGATCGCCGACGCCGTCGGCAAGGACAAGGAAACGCTGGACCTCCCGTCCGGCGCGACCATCGCCGACCTGCGCACCACGCTCTCGGCCACCTACGGCCCGAAACTCGACCCCATGTTGAAGGTCTGCGCCTATCTCATCGGCGACGAACTCACCCGCGACGCCACCACCCCGCTCTCCCCCCGCGTGGACGTGCTGCCCCCGTTCGCGGGCGGCTAGCCGGGAGAGCGGCCCGCGTCACGGTGAATTTCACTGCTGAGCGCTAACATTCGCCGGTCCCGTCCGCTGTCGCCAGGAGACCGTTCGAATGACGTCATCGTCGCAACCGCAGCAGCCGCCCGCACCCCCGAACCCGCACCCCGCGTTCGCGCGAGTCCAGGAGGCCCGCGCCGCGAGCCTGCAACTCCGGGTCGCGGACTGGATCACCAAGTTCGCGGGGTCGATGAACTTCGTCTACATCCACGCGATCGGCTTCACCATCTGGATGCTGCTGGCCGAGAACAGCCCGTGGCCGACGCTGACCCTGGTGGTCTCCCTGGAAGCGATCTTCCTGTCCACCTTCGTCATGATCGGCCAGAACCGCCAGGCCGATTTCCAGCGGGCCAAGGCCGATCACGACTTCCAGGAACAGGAACTCGAACTCAAGACCAACACCGAACTCACCCGGGCCATTCACGCCATGACGGCCGAGCTGCACCGCCGCCTGGTCGAGGAGCCGGATCAGAACAAGGGCTGACGCAGGCGGTCGACCACTCCGGTGAGGCCCGTCCGCCGCATGGCGGGGTCGTCGACATCCACGCCGCGCAGCACCTCGAACCAGGGGCCGAGCCGGTGCCAGTGCACGGCACGGGCGCGGATTTCGGGGGTGACGCCGTAGGCGTGGGCGACCGCGTCCGCGAAAGGGGTTGGGGTGCCGAACAAAGCCCAGGCGAAGTCCACTGCGGGGTCGCCGAGGTGGGCGTCGCCGAAGTCGATGACCCCGCTCACCCGGCCATCCTCGGCCAGGACGTGGTCGGGGCCGAGATCGGCGTGCACGACGGTGTCGGCGGGAGTGTCCAGGATCGCGTCGAGCAGCGAGGCGGCGGCCGCGATCAGCGAATCCGGAAGCAGCGGAAGGACTTCCCGGCGACAGCGGGTGACGGCCCAGTTCCGTTCCCGGCGGGCGTGGGCGGCCCCGGGCAGGCCCAGCTCGATCGCCTCCGCCGGCGGAGTGTCGTGCAGGGCTCGCAGGAAACGTCCGATCGCGTCACCGTTCGGCGGCGTGTAGTTCTCGACCGGCTCGCCGCGAATCAGCCGGTGTCGCACTACCAGCGGCGCCTCGGCGACCACCGTCGGAATCGGGATGGGCAGCGGCAGCCGCGGCGCGAGCCACGGCAGCAACCGGGTCTCCCGCAGCAGCTGGGCATCCACCTCCGGCCGCCGCGGTCGCCGTTCCACCCAGTGCTCATCCACCAGGGTGGCCGAACTGTCCCATCCGTTGTCGCCGTCGAAGTTCACGCCTCGACCCTAGGAAGCGCGGGGGATTACTTCCATCGAGTATCGAACGGGGTCACGAGGACCGCGCTGGTGGCGGGCATTGAGGTCGCGGTGTCCGCACCCCTGTCATACCGAGCCGGCGGGGAGGATCCACCGGGTCGGCTGGCCGGTGATCTTGGCGATCGTGTCGAAATCAGCGTCGTAGTGCAGGACGGTCAGCTCGGCCAGTTCGGCGGTGGCCGCCACCAGGAGGTCCGCGATACCGGCGCTTCGCAGGCAGCCTCGCTTGGCCAGCTCGTACTGCACCTCGCGGACCCGGGTCCACACTCGATCGGGCATCGGTTGCCAGGGATAGATGGCGGAGAGGTCGTCGCGGTCCTGTTCGAAGTCGCTCAATGACCTTGCGGAGTAGAGGAATTCGGTCTCGGTGGCCGCGCAGATGTGGACCAGTCCGGCCTGCAAGGTGCTGGCCCATACGGCCGAGACGTCCGGATGTCCCATCCGGGCCAGGGCGCTCGTGTCGATCAGATACCGAGCTATCGCCACGCCTCGTCCCTTCGGCCCGGGTCGATCACATCGTCGTAGGCACCGGCCCTCGATCGGGCCTGCATCCGTTCCAGCGCGGCGGAACGCCGGTGGCAGGCAATGACCTGACGCAGGGCGGCATTAACCGTGTCCTTCTTGGTGGTGGTGCCTAGGAGGCCGCTGACTTCGGCCAGGGCCTCATCGTCGATGTCGATCATCGTGCGTGACATAGCCGCCTCCTGTATGCCTGAACGGGATGTCCTCAAGCATACGGATGTGGCGGTTCATATGCCTCGGTTCAACGCCACCAAGTATCGAGCGGGGTAACGGGGACCGCGCGCTTGTGGCGGGTGTTGAGGAAGATCCGTTCGAGCTTCTCCGAGACCTCGGGGCCGACGTCCTTGCCCTCGAGGTAGTCGTCGATCTGGGAGTACTTCAGGCCCAGGGCTTCCTCGTCCGGCAGCGCCGGGCGGTCGTCCTCGAGGTCGGCGGTGGGGACCTTCTGCCACACGCTGGGCGGGGCGCCGAGTTCCTGGAGCACGGCCGCGCCCTGGCGCTTGGTGAGGCCGGTCAGCGGTGTGAGGTCGACGCCGCCGTCGCCGAACTTGGTGAAGAAGCCGGTGACCGCCTCGGCGGCGTGGTCGGTGCCGACGACCAGCAGCTCGAGCTGGCCGGCGATGGCGTACTGGAGCAGCATGCGCTCGCGGGCTTTGATATTGCCGCGCACGAAGTCTCGCAGACGGGGCTCCTCGTGCAGTTCCACGATGCCGGTGGCGGCCTCGCCCGCGGCGGCGTCGGCGCTGGGTTTGACGTTCACCACGACCGAGCGGTCGGGCTGGATGAAGGACAGTGCGATCTGGGCGTCGTGTTCGTCGGCCTGGATGCCGTAGGGCAGGCGCGCTGCCACGAAGGTGGCGTCGTGACCCTCGGCGCGCAGTTCCTCGACGGCCAGCTGGCACAGGCGTCCGGCGAGGGTGGAGTCCTGCCCGCCGCTGATGCCCAGCACGAACCCCTTGGCGGGCGTGGACCGCAGATAGTCCTTGAGGAAGTCGATGCGTCGTCGCACTTCGGTTTTCGGTTCGATCGACGGCAGGACGCCCAATTCGGCGATGATCTGTGCGCGCAGGTTCCCCATGGGCACACTCTACTGAACGGGCTCGCCGCCGCTACCGATCGGCGGGCGCGGTCACCTGCCGAACCAGCGTCTCCCAGTGGTCGCCCACCTGGTCGGGCGTGTAGCGCAGCTGCCGGATCTGGTGCAGGACCAGACCCGCGTCCAGACTGGCCAGCAGCGTGTCGGCGGTGAGTCCGATGTTTCCGGGCGCCCCGGCCTCTCGGAGCAGCAGGGAGACATGGGTTTTCGCGATGTTGTAGGGCGGCCCGGAGTATTGCCCGCCGATGGCGGCGTTCTTGCGCACATCGCCCTCCACCTCGACGGTGGCCAGGCGAGCCCGCCCGTAGGCGATGAGCCGTTCGGCGGCGGGCGCGCCCGGCCCCAGCGGCGGCGGCCCGAACATGTAGGCCCACTGCAGTTTCTGATCGGACTGGTCGAGCAGCGCCAGCATCAGCCCGGCCCGATTGCCGAACCTCCGGAACACGGTGCCCTTGCCGACGCCGGCCAGTTTGGCGACCGCGTCCATGGTGACCGCGTCCGCGCCCTGCTCGCGCACCAGCGTCTCGGCGGCGTCGAGCAGCAGTTGCCGGTTGCGGGCGGCGTCGCTGCGTTCGTGGCTGCTGCCGGGCATGAGGAGCGGGACCGAATGCGGCGGGGGCTGCTGGGTGCCGACGGGTTCGATCGGGAGGGCGATGTTCGGCAGTGCCGGAACGACGTCATCCGGTGATGTGTCGCGTGTCACAGGCTGTCTGCTCCTACCCGGGAATGTAAGCGGACTGGGGTCCGGTTACAGTCTATCGAAAGATCCACCGCTGCATCAGTAACCCTTGGAGTGATCATCATGTCGCAGACCCGCATCCTCGTCCTGGTCGGAAGCCTTCGCGCCGCGTCGATCAACCGCCGTCTGGCCGAGGCCGCCGTGCAGACCGCTCCCGAGGGCGTCGAGATCGCCATCTACGAAGGCCTCGGCGACATTCCTTTCTACAACGAGGACCTCGACGTCGAGGGTCGGGTCCCGGCCGCCGCGCAGGCGCTGCGTGACGCCGTCGGCGCCTCGGACGCGCTGCTGCTGGTCACCCCCGAATACAACGGCACCCTGCCGGCCGTGCTGAAGAACGCCATCGACTGGGCGTCGCGGCCCTACGGCGCGGGCGCGCTCAAGAGCCGTCCGGTCGCCGTGGTCTCCGCCTCGATCAGCGCGAACGCCGCCAAGTGGTCGCACGACGACGCGGTGAAGGCGCTGGGCGTCGCGGGCGCGGAGGTCGTGAAGGAGGCGTCGCTGAACTTCGGCACCATCGGTTCGCGCTTCGTCGAGACCCACCCGGCCGACGATGCCGAGGCGCTCACTCAGCTGGCCGCCACCGTGCGTTTGCTGGCGGAGGATGTCAACGCTCGGGCAAACGCCTGATGCATTTCGCGATCACTCGCTGAATTCAGCGCAAGGCCACGGCTTTCGAGTCGTGGCCTGCCGCTATTCTCGGACATTTCGGGCTAACGTCTGTCCATGAAGTTATCAACGGGCAACTCAGTGTGGGGCCGTTGTTTCATGGCGGTCACCCTGGCCGCGTCGGCCGCCTCGATGGCGGTCGGCAATGCGGCCGACGCGACGGCCGAGTCGTACGCCTCGGATGTCTCCGATCTCTCCAATGCCCGCCTCTTCCTCGGCAATTGGGCCGGGTACGTGGTGAAGGGCGACTTCCGGGAGATCGGCGCGACCTGGGTGCAGCCCGAGATCGAATGCCTCAATCCCGGCGTCCTGCAGCGCGTCGTGCCCTGGGTGGGGCTCAACGGCGCCACCGGCCTGGACGGCCAGGTCGCGCTGCCGCTCATGCAGACCGGCGTCGAATCCCTGTGTGCCAGTGACGCCGCCGTGTACGCGGCACTGCCCGGGCTGCAGATCGAATCGGTCGCCGCGGGCCTGGCCTACGTCGATCCGCATCTGGCGGGCACGGTGATGAACGCCGGCGGCAAGGTCTCCAACGCCCTGGGCGCGGCCGCGGACGGCCTCTGCTCGCTGGGCGTCTTCGGCGGATTCTGCCGCCCGGAGAAGCAGGTCGACGCGTGGTGGGAGAGCTATCCCGACGCGCCGGTGACCTACGGCGACGTGACGATCAACCCCGGCGACACCATGCATTCCACGGTCAGATGGGACGGCGGCCGCTATCTGATGACGCTGGAGAACCGCACCGCGCGCTGGGCCCGCACCATCGTCGCGCCCTCGGCCGTGCCGGCCCGTACGGCCGAGATCGTCGTGGAGGGTCACCTCGACGCCGCGCTGCCCGGGTTCACGCCGATCACCTTCACCGAGGTCACCATCGACGGGCGGCCGTTGTCCGATTACGACGCGCAGACCTACGGCATTCCGGCCACCAATCGGTTGCTGGCGCCCGGTCCGATCGAGGGCGGGTCGTTCACCATCCGCTAGGACCGGGGGCGATGCCGCGACACGCCCGGTCGAGCGGCCGATCGAGAATCGGTCGCTCGACCCGGAAGGATCGCGAACCGGGTGGTCGCTCGAGTCTCCTGTGACTCGTGAGATGGGTGTTGATCAGCGGTGATGGTGTGTTTGCTGGAAATGAACTGAATGCCGAAATTGTGATGTGTGACTCAGTCGTGTCGAGTTGCGAATCGACTGTCCAGGTACTTACCCGCCCGGAATTTCACCTTTGTGAGTCGCAACATGTCGTGTTGTATGAGTTTGTCGGCCACTAGGTGTAGTGTCTTGGGAGCTGGAAGGCCACAAGGACGAGACCTCGATCACGGGCCGGTGACCAGGAGCTTCGGCTCCGCTTCCAGGGGTTTGCGCATTTACTACGTGGATCTTGTTTCAGGTGTGCACTGCAGACAGATCAAGGCTGAGGAGAAGGGGATACCAATGACCATCACCGTTTACACCAAGCCCGCTTGTGTCCAGTGCAACGCGACCTATCGCGCCCTCGACAAGGCTGGTGTCGACTACAGCGTCGTCGACATCTCCGAGAGCCCGGAGGCGCGCGACTACGTGATGGCCCTGGGTTACCTGCAGGCCCCCGTCGTGGTCGCCGGGGAGGACCACTGGTCCGGCTTCCGCCCGGATCGCATCAAGGCGCTGGCCGACGTCGTCGCCGTCGCCTGACGCTTCCGTCAACGGTCAGGAGATGACCGATATGTCGAGTGAGACACCGAATCTCGTCTACTTCTCGAGTGCTTCGGAGAACACTCACCGCTTCGTCGAACGGCTGGGCCTGCCCGCCGTCCGCATTCCGCTTCACACCGCCGACTCGCTTCGCGTCGACCGACCTTTCGTGCTGATCGTCCCCACCTACGGGGGAGGTCGGCACGTTTTGGGTGGGCAGCGATCCGATAAGGAATTCGTGCCCCGCCAGGTGGCCAAGTTCCTCAACGATCCGCACAATCGCGCCCTGCTGCGCGGCGTGATCGCGAGCGGCAACACCAACTTCGGCGATACGTACTGCTATGCGGGAGAAGTGATCTCACGTAAGGCAGGGGTTCCGTACCTGTATCGCTTCGAACTCATGGGAACTGCTGAGGACGTCGAGCGCGTCCGCGAGGGATTGGGAATCTTTTGGCAACGACAACCGCACCGGTCGGAAAGACTGCCCGCGTAGAGCGCCCCGTCAGCGGCGACTCCGCGACCGAGGGACTGGACTACCACGCCCTCAACGCCATGCTCAACCTGTACGGACCCAACGGCGAGATCCAGTTCGACAAGGACCGGGAAGCCGCCAACCAGTACTTCCTGCAGCACGTCAACCAGAACACGGTCTTCTTCCACAACCTCGACGAGAAGCTCGACTACCTCGTCAAGGAGAACTATTACGAGACCGAGGTGCTCGACCAGTACTCGCGGACGTTCATCAAGCAGCTGTTCCAGCAGGCGTACGCCAAGAAGTTCCGGTTCCCGACCTTCCTGGGCGCGTTCAAGTACTACACCTCGTACACGCTGAAGACCTTCGACGGCAAGCGCTACCTGGAGCGTTTCGAGGACCGCGTGTGCATGGTCGCCCTGACCCTGGCCGCCGGTGACGAGACCCTGGCGAGCGAGCTGGTCGAGGAGATCATGGACGGCCGCTTCCAGCCGGCCACCCCGACCTTCCTCAACTCGGGCAAGAAGCAGCGCGGCGAGCCGGTGTCCTGCTTCCTGCTGCGCATCGAGGACAACATGGAGTCCATCGGCCGCTCCATCAACTCCGCCCTGCAGCTGTCCAAGCGCGGCGGCGGTGTGGCGTTGCTGCTCAGCAATATTCGTGAGACCGGCGCGCCGATCAAGAAGATCGAGAACCAGTCCTCGGGCGTCATCCCGATCATGAAGCTGCTGGAGGATTCGTTCTCCTACGCCAACCAGCTGGGCGCGCGGCAGGGCGCGGGCGCGGTGTACCTGCAGGCGCACCACCCCGACATCTACCGCTTCCTCGACACCAAGCGCGAGAACGCGGACGAGAAGATCCGCATCAAGACGCTCTCGCTGGGTGTGGTGATCCCCGACATCACCTTCGAGCTGGCGAAGAAGAACGAGGACATGTACCTGTTCTCGCCGTACGACGTGGAGCGCATCTACGGCGTGCCGTTCGCCGACATCAATGTCACCGAGAAGTACTACGAGATGGTCGACGACAAGCGGATCCGCAAGTCCAAGATCAAGGCTCGCGAGTTCTTCCAGACCATCGCCGAGCTGCAGTTCGAGTCGGGCTACCCGTACATCATGTACGAGGACACCGTGAACCGGGCCAACCCGATCGCGGGCAAGATCACCCACTCCAACCTGTGCTCGGAGATCCTGCAGGTCTCCACCCCGTCGGAGTTCAACGACGACCTGTCCTACTCCAAGGTGGGCAAGGACATCTCCTGCAACCTGGGCTCGCTGAACATCGCGAAGACCATGGATTCGCCGGATCTGGCGAAGTCGGTCGAGACCGCGATCCGCGCGCTGACCGCGGTGTCGGATCAGACCCATATCTACTCGGTGCCCTCGATCGAGCAGGGCAACAACGAGTCCCACGCCATCGGCCTGGGCCAGATGAACCTGCACGGCTACCTGGCGCGCGAGCGGGTCCACTACGGCTCCGAAGAGGGTGTGGACTTCACCAACATCTACTTCTACACGATCGCCTACCACGCCATCCGGGCGTCGAATCTGATCGCGCAGGAGCGGGGTTCGTACTTCGGCGGCTTCCCCGAGTCGAAGTACGCCTCGGGCGAGTTCTTCGACAAGTACACCGAGCAGGTGTGGGAGCCGGCCACCGAGCGGGTCCGCCAGATCTTCGCCGACGCCGAGGTCCACATCCCCACCCAGGACGACTGGCGCGAGCTCAAGGCCTCGGTCATGCAGCACGGTATCTACAACCAGAACCTGCAGGCCGTCCCGCCGACCGGTTCGATCTCCTACATCAACCACTCCACCAGCTCCATCCACCCGGTGGCGTCGAAGATCGAGATCCGCAAGGAAGGCAAGATCGGCCGCGTCTACTACCCGGCCCCCTACCTGACCAACGACAACCTCGAGTACTTCGAGGACGCCTACGACATCGGCTACGAGAAGATCGTCGACACCTACGCCGCGGCCACCCAGCACGTCGACCAGGGCCTGTCGCTGACGCTGTTCTTCAAGGACAGCGCCACCACCCGCGACGTCAACAAGGCCCAGATCTATGCCTGGCGCAAGGGCATCAAGACGCTGTACTACATCCGCATCCGGCAGATGGCGCTCGAGGGCACCGAGGTCGAGGGCTGCGTGAGCTGCATGCTCTGACGATCGCCTCCGAAAGGGCGTTTCCGGCTTCCCGCCGGGAGCGCCCTTTTTCGTCGCTGTGGCCGATCCCACGTTTGCGTCGGGCCCGATTGTGAACTCTCCAGAAGGTGTCTTTCACGCTGTCGGCCGAGGTCGACGCCTGGTTAGGCTCGCCGTGGTTCGGGCATCGGTTTCCATCGAATTGCGCGGGTGATGCCGGAATCGGGAAACGCATCGGTACAAGCGTTGTGGAGGTGAGTCGATCGAAACGGAGACCCATCGGGTGTTTCAACCTCGCACCCGCCCGGTGGGTTCTTCGGACGTCACGGAATCCCGCGCACCGCATGAGGAGTTGGCTTGTCGCACTGCCTGATTCGAAGACCCCGATCCGGGGCGGAGTCGTGAGGCGGCGGGCGGCCGCCGGGGTCGCGCTGGCGCTGGCGGTGATCGCGAGCTCGTCGTTCGGGGTGAGTGCCCAGGCGGGCCCGCCCGGGCGGATCGCGTCGCGGGCCGCGGTCACGCGGGTGGAGCAGGTCGGGCCGCGCTGGGAGCGGGTCGAGGTGGCCTCGGCCGCCATGGGCCGCACCGTCGCCCTGGATGTGCTGCACGGTTCCGGGGCCGGGCCCCGGCCCACGCTGTATCTGCTCGACGGCGTCGATGCCGAGGGCGTGTCCGACTGGCTGACCAAGGGGCACGCGGCGGACTTCTTCGCCGACAAACCGGTCGATGTGGTCTTCCCCGCCGGTGCGACCGGCAGCATGTACACCGACTGGCAGCATCCTGATGCCGCGCTCGGCTGGAATCGCTGGGAGACCTTCCTGACCGCCGAGCTGCCCGGTGTCATCGAACCGTATCTGCGCTCGGACGGCCGTCGCGCCATCGCGGGGGTGTCCATGGGCGCGCAGGGCGCGATGATGCTCGCGCACCGGCATCCCGGATTCTTCAAGGCCGTCGCGGGATTGAGCGGCTGCTACTCCACGGTCGACGGGCCGGGCAGTGCGGTCACCGCGGCCACGGTCGCCTCACGCGGCGGCAATATCCTGAATCTGTGGGGCCTGCCGGGCACCTTCGATTGGCTGACCCACGACAGCACGGTGGGGGCGGAAGCCTTGCGCGGCACGGTGATCTATCTGTCGGCGGCTTCCGGTGTGCCCGGTGCGCCGGATCTGAACGAAGTGCTGAAGTCGCCGGATCGGCTGGCCTCGCTCGGCGTGGCCGCCGGCGGTGTGGTGCTCGAGGCCGGTGCCCGGGTGTGCACCGAGCATTTCTCGAAACGGTTGAGCGACTTGGGGATTCCCGCCACCGTGCGTTACGAGCCGACCGGCATTCACGCCTGGGAGGATTTCTCGGCCCAGCTGGGCCCGGCCTGGGACGCCCTCGCGGCGGCCTTCGCGCCCGCGTCCGGGCGGTAGCGGGACCACCCGGACGCCTGGGCCGCACGGTATCTCAGTGCCGGAACCCGTATCGGGGTAGTCGCCGCAGTCCGGGCCGGATCCGGCTGTCCACGGTCACGGCCAGGCCGATGTGGACGGCGGCCACGGTGAAGTCCGAGGCCTCTTGCCAGGTGGCCGCGTATTCCATGGTGAGTTCGGCCCCGTCGGCGGGTCCGCCGAGGTAGACGGTGACCCGGTGGGTGAGCGCGTCCATAGTGCTGCTCCTCGAGATCGTGCGGGGGGAGAAGCGCGAGCCGACCCCTTCGTCGGCTCGCGCGTCTCTGGTACCGAACGTAATCGGATTGCCGTGCGCAGGAACGTGTTCCGGTTTCTGCTTGGACATGTCACAAGCGGTGTGCGGGAGTTGTTGTTACGCGGTGGAACAGAAACATAGCCGGCTCAAAACTTCGTCACGCGTTCACAAACCACACCCGCCGCGATTGTGACTATTCGGAAGGTTCGATCACCCCTCTGGCCCGGTGTGTCCGCCGTTCCTACGCTGCCCCGCATGAGGATTCGTGTACCGATCGCGGTGATCGGCGCTCTGCTCGTGGCCGTCGCCACCGGATCGGCCGCGGCCCAGCCGCTGCTCGCCACACCGGACCCGGACCCCTTCTACGCCGCCCCCGCCGATATCGCCGCCCACCGGCCCGGCGACGTGCTGGCCACCCGCGCCATGCCCGCGCTGCCCAGCTTCCCGGACAGCGACATCACCCTGATCAAATTCCGTTCCACCGACTCCACCGGACACCCCATCGCGGCCACCACGACGGTGATCTCCCCGCGCCGACGCGTCGCCGACGCGCCCGTGCTGTCGTTGCAGCAGATCGTCAACGGCCTCGGCGCGCAGTGCGCGGTCTCACGCGAGCTCTACACCAGCGACCCCAACCTGATGATCCGGGAGGCCCCCGGCTGGAACCTGGTCCTGCAGCGCGGCTGGACCGTGGCCCTGCCCGACCACCTCGGGCCCCGAATCGCCTACGGCGCGGCCAAACTCGGTGGCCAGATCACCCTGGACGGCCTGCGCGCGATCCAGCGGGTGCCGGAGTTGCGGGTCGAGCACAGCCCGCTGGTCATGGCCGGCTATTCGGGCGGCGGCATGGCGACCGCGTGGGCGGCGGCGCTGGCCGCGTCCTACGCCCCGGACCTGCGAATCGCGGGCGCGGCCATGGGCGGGGTCCCGATGAATCTGGCGTCGATGATGGAGGGCCTCGGCATGAACCGGCATCCGGCCTTCGGTCTGGCGCTGGCGGCCGGCCTGGGCCTGGAACGCGAGTACCCGGACCGGTTCCCGCTCTCCGACCAGCTCAACGATCGCGGCCTCGTCATGCGCGACAAGCTGGTCAACAGCTGCACCAACGACATCCTGAGCGCGGGCGCGGGTCAAGGCGCGCTCGACGTCGCCAAGACGACGATCATGTCCGACGACCCGCAGGCGCGCGCAGTGGTGGATGAGAACAGCGTCGAGCTCTACCCCGGCGTCCCGAATATGCCCGTCTTCGAATGGCATTCGCCGATCGACGGGCTGATCCCGATCAATGCCGTCGTGAGCACCGTGCACCGCTACTGCGCCGCGGGCACGAAGGTGTGGTCCGAGCAGGTGCCGGTGCCCGACCATCTCACCGCCGCCGTGCTCGGCCTCCCGGCCGCCTACGCCTGGATGGACGCCCGCCTGCGCGGGGAGCCCGCGCCGACCAACTGCTGAGGGCCGACCGTGACAGCGGGGTCTCAGCCCGCCTGGTAGGTGCGCGCCACCAGCGCCGAACGCAGGTACCAGAGACCGGACGGCTGGGTCGGATCGAAACCGGTCAGCTGTCCGATCCGTTTCAGACGGTAGTCCACGGTATTGGTGTGCACGTGCAGCATGCGGGCGGTGCGCTGCCGGTTCAGGTTGTTGCTGATGTGGGATTGCAGCGTCTCGAGCAGTTCGGTGTGCGCGTCCAGCGGATCCAGCAGCGACCCGAGGTGGTCGCGGCCGGGACCGGGGCGGGTCAGCTGATACTCCAGGGCCAGCTCGTCGAAGCGGAACAGGCCGCGCACCAGGCGCAGGCGGTGCACGATGTCGAGGAGTTCGTGGGCCTGGTCGGCGGCGTCCGGAATCTGTTGCGGCGCCGCCGGAACCAGCGTCGCGGTGATCGGCACCCGCGCGGCCCGCGACAGCTGCTCGACCAACTCGTCGAGCTGATCGTCGGCGACCGCGGTGGCCGGCACCAGCAAGGTGCCGCCGTCCACGCTGAGCAGCGACAGCACCTTGTCGGTGTAGCGGGTGGCCAGTTCGGCCTGCACCCGCCGCAGCTTGCGGCGCGCCACCACCGTGCCGTCCACGGTGGGGGAGTCCTCCTCCGGATGTTCCGGAATGGCCAGCGCCAGTACGTGATACGTCTCGGCGATCTCGATGCCGCACTCGCGCGCCATGGTGGAGGTGCTGTGCCCGCCCAGCAGCGCGGAGGTGAGGGTGTGCACGGCGGTGTGGTGTTCGCTCACCACCGAACGCAATTCGCGCATGTAGGCCATGGCCACCGCGGAGGTCATCCGGTCGAGCAGTTCCACCACCAGCTTCGCCCCGCCGACGATGTTGTCCATGTCGGCGGCCGCGATGACCAGGGTGACCTCGCCGTCCTCGTCCTCGCGGCGCACGTGCCGGGACAGGGCGCTGGCCATCACCAGCTCCGAGCCGATCTTGAAGCCCTCGTGGATGGCGTGGTGGATGGTGTCGATCGGGATGCCCTCGCGCGCCCACTGCGCGGCCGCCTCCTCGAGGCGCTTGGTCTTCTCCGGGATGTCGCGCCCGTCGAGCATGCCGACCGCCAACTCCAGGCAGGTGCGGGTGATGACGGTGACGTCGCCGTGAATGGCGTCGCCGGGCAGGGTGCCGCACGGCGCGACCGTCTCCACGAAATGCCCCACCATGTGCTGGGCCACGCCGCGAACATCCTTGAGCGGCGACGAGATCGGCGTGCCCGACACGGTGAATCCCGGCCGGGCCGGAATTCCCACGGCCATCCGTGACTCCCTTCCACCCCCGGGTTGCGCCCCGTGCGGGACCTGAAACGCTAACGCAGGCCGTATGTCCGAACGGCTGGATCGATCCCTCCCTGTGATGCACAGTAATGCGCGCCGGGCGGTGCTGTGACTTCTCACATGTGCCAGGCGGATTCCGCATGACGGCCCGGCACTACCGCACGGAAGCAACACCGTGGTCGGAGCGGGCCCGCGGCGGCTCGAGAGTGACACCGCGCCGCCGTGGCGAATCCGGTTCCGGCCGTGACATTCCTGTCTGCCCGCCTGGACACCCGCCGCGCATCCTCGGGCACCGGCTCGGTCGGTCGCCGGTTCCGGGCCTAGCGGTGCGCGCCGACCGGGCCGCCCGCCGGAAGATCGGCGCGCGGCAGCCACAGCGTCGCGATGGCCCTCGGCCCGGTCTGCCCCCGGGCTGCTCGCCTAGTGGCGCGCGCCGACCGGACCGCCCACAGTGATGTCGGCCGGCGGCAGCCACAGCGTCGCGATCGCCCCGCCACCTGCCGCGGGCTCGATGGAGGCGTTGCCGCCGTGCGTCTGCGCCACCCACGCCACCAGGGCCAGCCCGATGCCATTGCGACCGCTGCGCCCGGCCGCGCCACGATCGAAGGGACTGGCCGACATGACCGGATCGACGCCCGGACCGTGATCGCGCACGCTGACCCGTCCCTCGGCCACGTGCACCTCGACCGGCGCGGACCGGTTCACCGCGCCGTGGGTGAGCCCGTTCTCCAGCATGTTCCGGATGGCCAGGCTCAGCAGCTGCGGATCACCCAGCACCACGGTCGGATGCGCGGTCACCGCGATGCGCTCGTCACCGGCCTCCTCGGCCACCATCTCGGCCAGCTGATCCAGCCGCAGCAGCGTGCGCTCGGGTTCGGCGATGCCCGCCTGCATGCGTGCGCGGGCCAGCAGTCCGGTCACCAGCCGCGCCATCCGGTCCGCCAGCCGCTGCGCCTCGGCGAGGGTCTGCGGCACCTCCTCGGGCGCCGGCCGCGACCCGGTGAGCAGCTTCAATGTGGTGAGCGGCGTACGCAATTCGTGCGCGGCGTCACTGAGGAACTGCTCGTGCTCGGCCAGCAGGCGCAGCGCCTGGGCCTGGCTGCGGCCCGCCAGCAGATACGTGACGGCGGCCGACAGCAGGACCAGCAGGGCGCCGCTGATCGCCAACTCCCACACCAGGGTTCGATGTTCCCCGGCATCGGCCATGGTCTCGGCCCCGGCCAGGATGACGACGGTGGCGTCCCAGCCGTCCCAGAACACCGGACTGCCCGCCAGGGTCACCGTGCGGCCGGTGATATCGGTGGCGGTGAACCGTTTGCCGGCATAGATGACGGTCTCGGAATGATCCTCGACCTGCGTTGCGAGCGTGGCGATCTCGGAGTCGTCGGGCAGCAGCGAGCGCTGATAGGTGTGCGCCTGTTTCCACGGCTCACCGGGTTTGCGCATCAGCACGGCGACCGCCGTGGTTCCGGTGGCCAGCTCGTCGTCCATGACCGTCGACAGGTCCAGGGCCGACTTGTCGTCCTGCTGGATGGCGCGCGCCAGCCCGCCCGCCACCCGCTCGACCTGATCATCGGCGCGGGTCTCGCGCGCGTGCGCGTCGATCGTGGCGGCCACGAAGCCGAAGATCAGGACCGCCGCCGCGGTGATCACCGCGGCCAAGGCGGTCAGGAACCACCGGGCGCGCTGGAGCCGGGCCACGGCGGGGGATCGGTGTGCGCTCACGCCGCTCCACCGGCGATCTGGAAGCCGACGCCGCGTACTGTCTCGATCACGCTCGGCTCCCCGAGCTTGCGCCGCAGTTTGGCGACCACCGCGTCCACCACGTTGGAGGCGGGCTCGGCCATCTCGTCCCAGCAGCATTCGATGAGGTCGGTGCGGGTCACCACGCTGCCGCGGCGGGTCGCCACGAGTTCGAGGACCGCGAACTCCTTCGGGCTGAGCATCAGCAGGACGCCGCCGCGGGTCACCCGGCGGCGCATCAGGTCGATGTCGATGTCCGCCACCGCGATTCGCGCGGCGGTGGGCTGGTCACGGCGGCGGCACAGGGCGCGCACCCGCATCACCAGTTCCGGCAGCGCGAACGGCTTGGTCAGATAGTCGTCGGCCCCGTGCTCGAATCCGGCCAGCCGGTCGTCGAGGCCGTCGCGGCCGGTGAGTATGAGCGCGGGCACCGTGTGCCCGGCGACGCGCGCCCCCGCGACCAGATCCAGGCCGTCGCCGTCGGGCAGGCCGCGGTCCACCACCAGGCAGTCGTAGCGATTGACGGCGATCTTGAAGTCCGCGTCGGCGAGGCTCTGGGCGAGGTCCACCGCGAACCCGGCCGTCCGCAACCCGTCGGTCACCTCACGACACAGCTGATGATCGTCCTCCAGCACCAAAACTCGCACAGGGGCAGAGATTAGGGCATTCCGGACCCCTGCCCCAACGGCCCGGACGACCGGATCGTCGGAAAATGATCGAAAAACAATTCGGCGTCGGTCCGCGCCCCCGGAGCGGAGATACCGGACACGGCGAGCCGCGTTAGGCGACCCTCTGTATCCTGTAAATGGTTGTTTCTGTCTCGGTCGGCGTTCGCGAAGGGGGTGAGGTCCGTGCGCGGTGAACCTCCCAGTCGAAGGCCGCGTGGCATCGCTCTCGGATTCCGTCGATAGGACAGCTTTCTGGCGACGGGTGGGTGCGGTGCCCGCGGTGTGATCCGGTACCCCCGACCACCCTCAACCGCCACCCGGCCGAGGTTTCGCCATGACGCAGACCGAACTGCCCCCTGCCGTGTCCACGGTCGCCGCCGGTATTCCTGTGCCCGAACGGGATTCGCTGCGCGACATCGTCGACTGCCACCACCTGACGCCCGCCGTGGAATGGCTCGACAACCATCCGCCGCACGTCATCGCCGACGAGCTCGCCCGCATGGACGCCGTCACCGCGGTCATGTCCTTCCGGCTGCTCGACAAGGACCGCGCGCTGGCCGTGTTCGAGGAGCTCGAGCCCGTGGACCAGCAGCAGATCCTGGCCGGACTGCGCGATCAGAGCTTCCGCGACCTGGTCGAGGGCATGGATCCCGACGACCGCGCCCGCATGCTGCGCGAGGTCCCCGCCAAGGTGGCCAAGCGGGTGCTGGCCGGGCTCAGCCCGCACGAACGGCGCATGACCGCCGGACTGCTCGGCTACCCGGAGGGGTCCGTCGGGTTCTACATGACCCCGGAAGTCGTTGCGCTGCCGCGGAATCTGCCCGTCGGCGAGGCGCTGCACATGGTGCGCGCCAAGGGGGCGACCGCCGAGACGGTTTATACGCTGCCCGTGGTGGATTCGGGCCGCCGTCTCATCGGCGTGGTCGAACTGCGCGACCTGGTGCTCGGCTCGCCCGACACCATGATCGCCGAACTCATTGCGTCCGAACCGGTCTCGGCGCGCGCCACCGGATCCGCGGAGAAGGCGGCCCGGCTCATGCAGGGCGCCAACCTGATCAACCTGCCGGTGGTGGACAGCGAGGACCGACTGGTCGGGCTGCTCACCATCGACGACGCCGTCGAGGTGATCGAGGCGGCCGACTCCGAGGACATGGCGCGGCAGGCCGGAACCTCCCCGTGGTCGGGCCACTACATGGCCGCGGGCGTGTTCCAGCTGGCCCGCTACCGGGCGCTGTGGCTGATGCTGCTGCTGGTCGCGGCGACCCTCACGGTCACCGTCACCAACTTCTTCGAGCCCACCCTCGAACAGGCCGCGCACCTGGCGCTGTTCATCCCCCTGCTCATCGGCTCGGGCGGCAACGCGGGCGCGCAGGCGGCCACCACCTGCGTGCGCGCGCTCGCGGTCGGCGAGGTGCGGGTCTCGGATCTGCTCGCGGTGATCTGGCGCGAATGCCGGGTCGGGCTGCTGCTGGGCTGCATGCTGGCCGCCATCGGCATGGTGATCGGCACACTGTTCGTGGGCCTGAAGATCGCGGTGGTGGTCGGCATCGCGCTGGTGATCATCTGCGGGTGGGCGGCCACCATCGGCGGCACCATGCCCCTGCTGGCCAAGAAACTGCGCATCGACCCGGCCGTCATCTCCGCGCCCATGGTGACCACGCTGGTCGACGCCACCGGTCTGGTCATCTACTTCACCACCGCGAAGGTGGTGCTCGGCATCTGATCGGCTAACCCGGGGCGGGTCCGGAGGGGCCTACCCCGGTGCGCTGTGACGGATTGCACCGCTGTAATTTTCTGCCGTTGGTGACGTGCTTGCCCATCTCCGTTTCGGATTCTCGCAGGACAACGCGATAGATACGTGAAGACACAACCTATTGTGCTGCGCGGGGATGTCACCTACCAGTAGTAGTGTTCATGGCAAGGGAATTCGCAGGGTCCGGAAGCTGAGAAGGGTGTGTGAGCGGGGCGTGAAGCTCATCGATCGAGTTAGTGCGATCAACTGGAACCGCGTGCAGGACGAGAAGGACTCGGAGGTCTGGGATCGACTCACCGGCAACTTCTGGTTGCCGGAAAAGGTCCCGGTGTCCAACGACATCCCGTCGTGGAACACGCTGACCGCCAATGAGAAGCAACTCACCATGCGGGTGTTCACCGGTCTGACCCTGCTCGACACCATCCAGGGCACGGTCGGCGCGGTCAGCCTCATCCCCGACGCGATCACCCCGCACGAGGAAGCGGTGATGACCAACATCGCGTTCATGGAGTCGGTGCACGCCAAGAGCTACAGCTCGATCTTCTCCACGCTGTGCTCCACCCGGGAGATCGACGAGGCCTTCCGCTGGTCCGAGGAGAACCGGAACCTGCAGCGCAAGGCCGAGATCGTGCTCGAGTACTACAACGGCGAGGACCCGCTCAAGCGCAAGGTGGCCTCCACCCTGCTGGAGTCGTTCCTGTTCTACTCCGGCTTCTACCTGCCCATGCACTGGTCCTCGCGGGCCAAGCTGACCAACACCGCCGACATGATCCGCCTGATCATCCGCGACGAGGCCGTGCACGGCTACTACATCGGCTACAAGTACCAGAAGGGTCTGGAGCTGGTCTCCGAGGCCGAGCGCGAGGAGCTCAAGGCCTACACCTTCGAGCTGCTCTTCGAGCTCTACGAGAACGAGGTCGAGTACACCCAGGACCTCTACGACGAGGTCGGCCTCACCGAGGACGTCAAGAAGTTCCTGCGCTACAACGCCAACAAGGCGCTGATGAACCTCGGCTACGAGGGCCTGTTCCCCAAGGACGAGTGCGAGGTCAACCCCGCCATCCTCTCGGCCCTGTCCCCGAACGCCGACGAGAACCACGACTTCTTCTCCGGCTCGGGCTCCAGCTACGTCATCGGCAAGGCCGTCAACACCGAGGACGAGGACTGGGAATTCTGACGCCCCGCGTCGCCCCACCCGCCTGAAAAGCCAACGGCCCCGAGCGAATCCGCTCGGGGCCGTTGGCTGTCGAGGGCCGTGTTCACCGCTGCTGAAACAACCGCGTTTGTCGGGTGTGTCCGCGGGGAATACCGGTCATCACGAGTTGTTCACGGTCGGCTGGTGAACTTCGCGGTCGGTGCTCGGCCGGGTGGCGACTTCCCCACGTCATCGGGCCGAGCGCCGGATCGAATCAGCCCGTGCGGCGGGCGTGGATCAGTCGGCGACGTAGCCGTTGAGGTTGTTGCGGACGTCCTCGAGCAGGGCGCGGGCGGCGGTGATGCCGCTGCCGTGCCAGATGGTGTCGTCGACGGCGAACTCGCGGCGGTCGCTGACCGCGCCGAGCTGTTTCCAGTTGTCGCCCTTCATGATCGACTTGCCGTACTCGAGGCCGTCCTCGCCGTCGAACATGAGGAAGATCAGGTCGCCCTCGAGCTTGTCGCGGTCGGCCTCGGTGCTCAGGCTGGAGACGTCGAACGAGTCGCCGCGCTGCGCCTGCGGGCGCTGCACGCCCGCGTCGCCGAGCACCTGGGCGGCGAAGGTGTTGCCGCCCTGCACCTGAATCGTCTTGGGCTCGAAGCGGATCACCGACGCCTGGGTGAGCGCGGAGTTGGCGGCGACGCCGGTGTCGCGCGCCGCGGTGCGGTAGTCGTCGAGGGCCTTGGCGCCCGCGGTCTTGCGGTTGAGGGCCTCCGCGACACCGGTGAAGGTGGCCTGCCAGCCGTGATCGTCGCCGACCAGGACGGTCGGGGCGATGGACTTCAGGGCGTCGTAGCGGCCGCGGTCGGCGGCGGGGCCGATGATCAGATCCGGCTTCAGCTCCGCGATCCTCGCCGGATCGGGGCTGTCCACCGTGCCCACCGCCGGGATCGCGGAGATCCCGGAGCCCAGATACGACGGTTGTGGCGTCGGCCCGGCGACGGTGGCCGCGCCGACCACGCGCTCCCACAGGCCCAGCGCGCACGCGGCGTCCAGGGCGGGGGTGGACAGCACCACGATGCGCTTGGCGTCGGCGGGCACGTCCGCGGAACCGGCAGCGTGTGCGACGGCGCGGGTGCCGCCGGTCGAGTCGGGGGCCGTCGGCAGCGCGCACGCCTTGGTGGTGTCGCGCTCGATCCCGACCACGCCCGCACCCGCGATATTGGTGGTGGTGCGCACGATCGACGCCGAGTTGTCATCGGTCTTCGCGCACCCCGCGGCCAGGCCAACCGTCAGCAGGGTTGCCGCCGAGACCAATCCCGCACTGCGCAAATGCCGCATAGGGGAGAAGGTGGAGGCGAACGTGTTTCGGGTGGAAGCGGACTCGCGCACCGGCATGCGGGGCAGCCTACAGCCGCGCCCCGCGACACCCAATTACGACACCGGCGCTCGGGCCGTTCACGACCCGGGCACCGCCGAAATACGACAGAGAGTAGGACCCGCGGCGAGCGCCGATGGAACACGGTTTACGATCTGTCACAGCGCAAGCCACCGTCGTTCGTCATGTTGCCGAACCGGACGCCGGAAGCAGCGTACGAACGATGGCATACCTGTGGAGGTTTCGTGACTGCCGTAGAACCGCGGCCGGCCAGCCTTGTGGAGGCGGAGCGGCCCTATCCTCAAAGGACGGGTCCGAAGGGATCGTTCATCTTCAAGATGGTCACCACGACGGACCCGAAGGTTCTCGGCGTCATGTACCTGGTGACGGCCATCTCCTTCTTCATGGTCGGCGGCATCATGGCGCTGCTCATGCGCGCCGAACTCGCCCGCCCGGGCATGCAGTTCCTGTCGCCGGAACAGTTCAACCAGCTGTTCACCATGCACGGCACGATCATGCTGCTCTTCTACGCGACCGCGATCGTGTTCGGCTTCGCCAACATCATCCTGCCGCTGCAGATCGGCGCCCCTGACGTCGCCTTCCCGCGTCTGAACGCGTTCAGCTACTGGCTGTACCTGTTCGGCGGCTCGATGGCGACGGCCGGCTTCATCACCCCCGGCGGCGCGGCGGACTTCGGCTGGACCGCGTACACCCCGCTGTCGGACATCGTCCACTCGCCCGGCGTCGGCGCCGACCTGTGGATCCTGGGTCTGGCCGTCTCCGGTCTGGGCACCATCCTCGGTGGCGTCAACATGATCACCACCGTGGTCTGCCTGCGCTGCCCGGGTATGACCATGTTCCGGATGCCGATCTTCACCTGGAACATCCTCGTCACCTCGGTGCTGATCCTGCTGGCCTTCCCGCTGCTCACCGCGGCCCTGTTCGGCCTGGCCTACGACCGCCACCTGGGCGGCCACATCTACGACCCGGCCAACGGCGGCGTGCTGCTCTACCAGCATTTGTTCTGGTACTTCGGCCACCCCGAGGTGTACATCATCGCGCTGCCGTTCTTCGGCATCGTCTCGGAGATCTACCCGGTCTTCTCCCGCAAGCCGATCTTCGGTTACACCACCCTGGTCTACGCGACCCTGGGTATCGCGGCCCTGTCCATCGCCGTGTGGGCGCACCACATGTACGCGACCGGTGCGGTGCTGCTGCCGTACTTCTCGTTCATGACGTTCCTCATCGCGGTCCCGACCGGTGTGAAGTTCTTCAACTGGATCGGCACCATGTGGCGAGGTCAGCTCACCTTCGAGTCGCCGATGCTCTGGTCGGTCGGCTTCCTGGTGACCTTCCTCTTCGGTGGTCTGTCGGGCGTCATCCTGGCCTCGCCGCCGCTGGACTTCCACGTGTCGGACACCTACTTCGTGGTGGCGCACTTCCACTACGTGCTCTTCGGCACCATCGTGTTCGCCACCTTCGCGGGCATCTACTTCTGGTTCCCGAAGATGACCGGCCGCATGATGGACGAGCGCCTCGCCAAGTGGCACTTCTGGGCCACCTTCGTCGGCTTCCACACCACGTTCCTGGTGCAGCACTGGCTGGGCAACATGGGTATGCCGCGTCGGTACGCCGACTACCTGCCGAGCGACGGCTTCACCACCCTGAACACCATCTCCACGATCGGTGCCTTCATCCTGGGTTCGTCGATGCTGCCGTTCATCTGGAACGTCTTCAAGTCCTACCGCTACGGCGAGGTCGTGACCGTGGACGACCCGTGGGGCTACGGCAACTCCCTGGAGTGGGCGACCTCCTGCCCGCCGCCGCGGCACAACTTCTACGAGCTGCCGCGCATCCGCTCCGAGCGTCCCGCGTTCGAGCTGCACTACCCGCACATGGTCGAGCGCATGCGCGCCGAGGCCCACGTGGGCTGGGGCTCCAAGTCCCACACTGTGCACGAGCTGGAGAAGGCGTCGCACTAGTCGCCTGACAGCCGGAACACATCCAACGCGGCACCCGTCCTCGGACGGGTGCCGCGTTGCGTTATGGAGTGGGGGACCACCGGCGTACGACGGGGCCGAGCGGACGCCGATGGCCGCGGCGCGCTTTCATGGTCGGGTGACGGAGGATGCGGGACTGCGGACCGACTGGTCGGACGCGATGGGATTGCGGGTGCCGATCGTGAACGCGCCCATGGGTGGAGTCGCCGGGGGCCGGCTCGCGGTCGCGGTCGCGGCCGCCGGGGGACTGGGCATGATCGGTATGGGCAGCGCGGGCTCGGTCGAGGCGCTCGAACGCGAGCTCGCCGTGGCCGCCCTCGAACGCGAACTGCCCGCGCTCGAACGCGAACTGATGGGGGACGCCGCAGCGCCCGCGGCCGGCCCGATCGGAATCGGGTTGGTCGACTGGGTGGCCGCCGCGCGACCGGGACTCCTCGACCTCGCCCTCGCGGCGAAACCCGCCCTGCTGTCGGTGAGCTTCGGGACGGATCCGTCGTGGGCCACCCGCGCCAGCGCGGCCGGAATCCGGACGGCGACACAGGTTTACACGGTCGAGGATGCTCGGCGCGCCCGCGACGCCGGGATCGACGTGCTGGTCGCGCGCGGTCTCGAGGGCGGCGGGCACGGTGCGCCCGAGCTCGCCACGCTGCCGTTGCTGGAAGCGGTGCTCGACGCCGTGCCCGGTCCGGTGCTGGCCGCCGGTGGCATCGGTTCCGCGCGCGGGGTCGCCGCGATGCTGGCGGCGGGGGCCGCGGGGGTCTGGCTGGGCACCGCCTTGGCGGCCGCCGAGGAATCGCTGCTCGCCCCGGGCGGTCGCCGCGCGCTGCTCGCCGCGCAGGGCACCGACACCATCGTCACGCGCGTCTTCGACGTCGGCATGGAACTGCCCTGGCCGCAGCGGTTTCCGGCCCGGGTGCTGCGCAACGATTTCACGGCCCGCTGGCACGACCGGATCGACGAGTTGTCGGGCGCCACCTCCGAACCCGAACCGGCCGGGGCCGCCGCGACCGCTCGAGCCGACCAGGCCGCCGCCGCGCGAGCCCAGCTGGCCGCCGCCGATGCCGCCGACGATCCGCGGATCGCGCCGGTCGACGCGGGGCAGGGGGTCGGGCTGGTCACGGCGGTGCGGCCGGTCGCCGAGATCCTGGGCGAATTGTGTTCCGGCGTCGCGCGAGCGTGATGCCCGCCACCGTGGGCGGACGTCGGCGCGGTCCCGGTCGGGCCGACCTGACAGAATGAGCTGCCGCCGCATGTCGGGCGGGCCACGCAGTGCCAGGGACAAGGAGTCATCGATTGAGCGCGTCTGACACGACGGTTCTGGTTACGGTCACCGGACCCGACAAGCCGGGCGTCACGTCGGTGCTACTCGCCGCGCTGGCCAACAACGGTGTCAGCCTGCTGGATGTGGAGCAGGTCGTCATCCGGGGCCGCCTCACCCTGGGCGTGCTGGTGTCGTGTCCCACCGACCCCGAGTCGCTGCAGGATCAGCTCGAGGACGCCATGGCGTCGATCGGCATGGACGTGGCCGTGGAGATCGGGGCCAGCGCCGTATCGGGCGCCAAACTGTCCACCCACGCGGTCGTGGTGCTGGGTTCGCCGGTCACCGCCCGCGCCTTCAGCGCCATCGCGCGCAAGCTCGCCGCGCAGGGCGTGAACATCGACTCCATCCGGGGCATCGCCGACTACCCGGTCACCGGTCTGGAACTGCTGGTGACCGTCCCCGCCGCCGACGCGGGCACCGAGACCGAGCTGCGCACCGCGCTGTCGGCGGTGGCCGCCAAGGAGAGCGTGGACGTCGCGGTCGAGAAGGCCGGTCTGGCGCGACGGGCCAAGCGGCTCATCGTGTTCGACGTGGACTCCACCCTGATCCAGGGCGAGGTCATCGAGATGCTGGCCGCGCACGCCGGTGTCGAGGACGAGGTCCGCGCGGTCACCGAGGCCGCCATGCGCGGCGAGATCGACTTCTCCGAATCGCTGCGCCAGCGCGTTGCCACCCTGGCCGGGCTGGACGCCTCGGTCATCGACGAGGTCGCCGAGCGCATCGAGCTCACTCCGGGCGCCCGCACCACCATTCGCACCCTGCGCCGCCTGGGCTTCCGCTGCGGCGTGGTGTCCGGCGGCTTCCGCCAGGTCATCGAGCCGCTCGCGCACGAACTGGAACTGGACTTCGTGCAGGCCAACACCCTCGAGATCCGCGACGGCAAGCTGACCGGTGCCGTCACCGGCGAGATCGTCGACCGCGCCGCGAAAGCCGTTGCGCTGCGCCGGTTCGCGGCCGAGACGGGCGTGGCCATGGAGCAGACCGTCGCGGTCGGCGACGGCGCCAATGACATCGACATGCTCAATGCCGCGGGGCTGGGTATCGCGTTCAACGCCAAGCCCGCGCTGCGCGAGGTCGCCGATGCCGCGCTGTCGCATCCGTTCCTGGACGCGGTGCTGTTCATCCTGGGCGTCACCCGCGACGAGGTCGAGGCCGCCGACGCCCGCGACGGCGGTATCCGCCGGGTGCCGCTGCCGCGGTAAACCGTGCGGTAGCCGCAACGCGTCCAATTCGCTTGCGCCACCCTCGGCTCCGCGCTCGGTACCGTGGTCGGAAACCCGGCGATGACCGAAGGAGTCCGTGTGCGTGTGTGTATGCCGCTGGTGATGGTGATGGCCGGCCTCGCGCCGGCCGCTTGCGGCACCACCGATCCGAACGAGGCGCGACCGGTCTCGGCGACGAGTGTCGCGGGCACCACCGCCGCGCGGGCGACCCCCGCGGACCGTGCGGCCGAGCGGATCGGTGCGGACTCCGACGGCAAGGACGTGAGTCTGGCTGTGGGACAGGGCCTGATCGTCACCCTCGAGGCGAATCCGACCACCGGATTCGGCTGGCAACTGGGTGCGCTGGACCAGAACGTGGTGAAGCAGAACGGTTCACCCGAGTACGAGCAGGACCCCAACCCGGACGGCAAGGTCGGCGTCGGCGGCGAATCGGTGCTGAATTTCGTGGCCGTGGCCCCCGGCTCCACGACGCTGAGCCTGGCGTACATGCGGGCCTGGGAACAGGGCGTCGAGCCCGCCAAGCGGTTCACCGTGAACCTGACGGTGCGTTAGAACGTCGTTGTAGGAGTGGTTGTGTCGAGCGTTGGATCCACCGTCGATGCCGGTTTCGAGGCCAGGCACGCGGAACTGGCCCGGGGCTACGGAGGCGGGGGCGATCCCGCCGACCCGGCTCTGGTCCAGGCCATGCAGATGGTGTTGCACATTCCGAAGGACGATCCGCCCGCGAGGTCGGCGCTGCTGGCGGCCGCCGCCTCGGCGGTGGTCGCGTTGTGCCTGGACGAACGGGTCGGGCCGGGCGGGGAATGGGAGGAGCGCTATCTGACCTGGAAGCGTTCGCGCATCCGGAAGGTGGCGCGCCGCGCCCGCGGGGCGCAGTGGCTGGCGGCGCAGGAAGTCGACGGTGTCACAGTCGATTTCGGGGGCGCGCAGGCGCGGGCGCTGGTGCCGGGACCGGTCGGGGACGTGGATCCGCGGATCCGCCGGCTCCAGATCAGCGGAACCGAGCTACCGGAGGAGGCGGACATCGCGATCGATCCGGAATCTCCGGTGCTATGGGTGGACTCGGAATTGGGTATGACTGTGGGGAAGGCAGCGGCACAGGTAGGGCATGCCAGCATGTTGCTGGCAGGCGCCCTACCGGTGCGGCACGCGTATGCGTGGGCCGCCACCGGGTTTCGGTGCACCGTCGTGGAGGCCGATCCGGGCCACTGGGCGGAATTGCGACGGCGGGTGGCCCGGGGCGACGCGGTGGCGGTGCGTGACGCCGGGTTCACGGAGGTGGCCCCGGGGTCGATGACCGTGATCGCGGTGCCGTAGGTCGGACGGCACGGAGGCGACGGCACGAATGGCGCACTAGCGAAACCGAAGGGTCGGCGTGCTGACCTATATGGGTAGGGCGTATCGACTTCCCCGACCGGGTGGTCCAGGATCGATTCACGAGTTTCCTCGAAAGGAAACCACGAAATGACAACATTGCTGGTTGTTCTCATCGTGTGGACGGTGCTCTCGATCCCGGTGGCGCTGATCCTGGCACGGATGTTCCGCTCCACGAGCGGCGATGCGCGGGGCCGGGGAATGGGGGGCCCCGAGTGCGATCTACCGGAATTCGATACGGGCACCCATGAAATCGCTTATCGTCCCCGCACTTCCGGAGAGGACACGCCCCGGATTCAGCCACCACGTTGACGATCGTCCAGGGTGGTGGGCCAAGATGGACCCCGTGCCGCAACCGGATCCCGATCTGCTCATCGATTTCAGCGACGTCACCGTCCGACGTTCCGGACATACCTTGGTGGGTCCGGTCACCTGGCAGGTGGAATTGGACGAACGCTGGGTCGTGCTCGGCCCCAATGGCGCCGGCAAGACCTCACTGCTGCGGATGGCCGCCGCCGAAATGCACCCCACCTCCGGAATCGCCAATCTGCTCGGCGAAACCCTGGGGCGGGTCGATATCAACGAACTACGCCCGCGGATCGGAATTTCCTCCGCCGCCATCGCCAGCCGGGTGCCGATCGACGAGAAGGTCGCCGATCTCGTCGTCTCGGCGGGCTACGCGGTCATGGGTCGCTGGCGCGAGCGCTACGACGACATGGATACCGACCGAGCCATCGATATTCTGGAAAGCCTGGGAGCGGAACACCTTTCCGACCGCACCTACGGCACCCTCTCCGAGGGCGAGCGCAAACGCGTGCTCATCGCCCGCGCGCTCATGACCGACCCGGAACTGCTGCTGCTCGACGAACCGGCCGCCGGACTCGATCTGGGCGGTCGTGAGGAACTGGTCGAGCGTCTCGGCGACCTGGCCGCGGACCCGGACGCACCCGCCACCGTGCTGGTCACCCACCACGTGGAGGAGATCCCGCCGGGCTTCACCCACGGGCTGCTGCTCAACGAGGGCGCGGTGGTCGCACAGGGTCTGCTCACCGACGTGCTGACCTCGGAGAACCTGAGCGAGGCGTTCCGGCAGTCGATCCAGCTGGACCGTATCGACGGCCGCTACTTCGCGCGCCGAAGCCAGCGTTTCGGGCGCCACCGAAGCTAGCCCCTCCTCTCCGCGACTTCAGCGGCCGGCCGGGAGCCGTGGCCGGTTGGCAACCCGTGCCCGCGTCGGGTGCCCACGCAATCGTGGGGATACCCGGCGAGTTGGCCCCATCGCAACGAGATCAGTTGTCACTTCGGGAATCGCGGCGCGCTGCGATTGCGCCGGATGTGGCTGCCGGGCAAACTGTCCGCAACTGCCGCTGACGGAGGGAGCTGGCCGTGGGCCGGACTATCGGTGCCATCGCAGACCGGGCGACCGGTCCCATTGCGTCCCGGGGCACCGGCGCCCTCGCGGTCCTCGCCGTCGCTCTCGCCGCCACCGGCTGCGTCGCCGATCCACCGGCGGCCCAGCAGGTTTCGAAGTCACATGCCGCCGAGACGCTGGGCAAGGCCGCGGTGCCCGCGGACCTGAACGGCAAGACCGCGCAGCTCACCTATGACGTCGGCTCGGGCGGCACCATCACCTTCGCCGCCGACGGCCGCAGCCTCACCTACACCGCCGCCGACACCGGACACCGGACGAATACCCCGGTCGCGGTCGCGCCCATCGAGGCGGGCATCTTCCTGGTTACCTGGACCGACGATTCCGGGGCCGTGGTCAGCCAGGTGCAGAACTACCGGACCGGCAAGGTCGAGGGCACCTGGACCCGGCATCCGGATCCCGCCGGGCCGCCCGTCATCGAAACCCGCACCGGATCAGTCCATTTGACCGAGTGAATCGGGGCCGATGTTATTTCGCTCGGGTAAGGGTTATGGTGCGGAATGTGAGCGAGACAGTTGCACAGCCCGGATCCCAGCCCGCCGCGCGTCCGGTCAAGGACGCGTCCACGGTCATGCTGGTGCGCGACGGCGCGCACGGGCCCGAGGTGTTCCTGCAGCGCCGTGTCGGCGGCATGGCCTTCGCCGCCGGGATGACCGTCTTCCCCGGCGGCGGCGTCGACCCCTCCGACGCGTCGGTCGCCCTGGACTGGGCCGGACCCGACGCCGCCTGGTGGGCCGAGCGATTCGGCATCGACGCGGGCCGCGCGCAGGCGCTGATCTGCGCGGCCGTCCGCGAGACCTTCGAGGAATGCGGCGTGCTGCTGGCCGGTCCGACCGCCGACACCGTGGTCACCGACACCGCCGTCTACGCCGAGGCGCGCGGGCAGCTGGAACGCCGCGAACTGTCCTTCGCCGAATTCCTCACCCGCGAGAATCTGGTGCTGCGCGCCGACCTGCTGCGCCCCTGGGACAACTGGATCACCCCGGTGATCGAGCCGCGCCGCTACGACACCCGCTTCTTCGTGGCCGTGCTGCCGCAGGGGCAGCTGGCCGACGGCGCCACCTCCGAGGCCGAGGTCGTCACCTGGTGCACGCCCGCCGAGGCCATCCGCCGCTGGCACGAGGGCCTGGACGTGCTGCTGCCGCCGACCTGGACCCAGCTCGCGGCGCTCGGCGAATTCGCCTCCACCGCCGAGATTCTCGCCGCCGACCGCACCATCGTCCCGATCATGCCGGTCTACGACCCCGAGGCCGAGGGCCCGGCGCTGGCCTTCCCGGACGCCGACCGCTACTTCGCCGAACTGCCGGAAAACGCCCGCATCCGGGGCTCGCAGCGACCCGAGTAGGTCGGTAGCTCAGTGTTGCGGCGTGGCCGCGGCCCACACCAGGCTCCACAGCATGGCGCTCACCGCGAATCCGAGGGCCACGGCCGCGGCCACCACGTGGGCCTGGATTCCGACCCCGACCGTGACCGGCAGCCCGACCTGGATCAGTGCCACCGCGAACACGCGCAGCCAATACGACGGCGGCTGTTCGGGTTCGGGCGGGCGCTCCGCCGAGCAGAAGGGGCATCGGCTCGCCACGACCGGCAGGGTCGAGTCGCAGCTGGGGCACCACATGTCACGCATAAGAACTCCACGATCGAGCACGCCCGCACGGGCGGAGGGACACCATACCCAGTGCCCGAAGTAGGGTGATCGGCTGTGGCCGAATTCGTGACCGTGGACCGGGGCGTGGCAGAGGGTGTCGCGGTGCTCCGCATCGCCCGCCCCCCGATGAATCTGATCGATCTGCAGGTGGCGCTCGAGGTGGCGGCCGCCGCCGACGAGATCGCGGCCGACGGGTCGATCGCGGCCGTGGTGGTCTACGGCGACGCGCGGGTGTTCAGCGCCGGCGACGAGCTGGCCGAGCTGGCCCGCCTCACCCCGGAGCAGGCGCAGGCCGTGGTGGCGGACTTCCAGTCGGCGCTGGGCTGCCTGGCCCGGTTGCCGCAGCCGACGGTCGCGGCGATCAGCGGCTACGCGCTGGGCGCGGGGCTGGAACTGGCGCTGGCGGCGGATCGCCGCATCATCGGCGACAACGTGAAACTGGGTCTGCCGCAGATCAAGGCCGGGCTGATCCCGCTGGCGGGCATTCGCCGCCTGAGCCTGCTGATCGGGCCGTCGCACGCCAAGGATCTGGTGTACAGCGGACGTTTCGTGGATCCGAAGGAGGCCGCGGCGCTGGGCCTGGTCGACGAGGTGGTGGCGCCCGACGATGTGTTCGCCGCCGCACTGCGCTGGGCGGGGCAGTTCGCGGGTGGTCCGGGTGCGGCGATCGCGGCCGCGAAACGGGTCTTCGAGGCCGGTACACATGGTCATGATCGGGCCCGCCGCGAGTGGGCTGACCTGTTCGGAACCGAGGATCAGCAGGTTGGAACACGTTCTTATTTGGTCGACGGACCGGATGCGGTCCCGTTCACCGGTCGTTCAGTGGCCCGATAACACCGCTCACCGGGCTATTCATTAGGCTTGCCTGCATGACAGTTGGTCCTGAAGACCCCGCGCCGAACCCGCACGCCACCGAGGCCGAGGTCCAGGCCGCGTATAGCGACAACAAGCTCGCCCAGGTCCTGTATCACGACTGGGAAGCCGAGACCTACGACGACAAGTGGTCGATCTCCTACGACGAGCGCTGCATCGAGTACGCCAAGGGTCGCTTCGACGCCGTCGCCCCGTCCGCCGAGCTGCCATACGAGCGGGCCCTCGAACTCGGCTGCGGCACCGGCTTCTTCCTGCTGAACCTGATGCAGGCGGGCGTGGCCGAGCGTGGCTCGGTCACGGACCTGTCGCCGGGCATGGTCAAGGTCGCCACCCGCAACGGCCAGAACCTGGGCCTCGACGTCGACGGCCGCGTAGCCGACGCCGAGACCATCCCCTACGAGGACGACACCTTCGACCTGGTCGTCGGCCACGCCGTGCTGCACCACATCCCCGATGTGGAACTCGCGCTCAAGGAGTGCCTGCGCGTGCTGAAGCCGGGCGGTCGCTTCGTCTTCGCCGGTGAGCCGACCACCATCGGCAACATCTACGCGCGTCGCCTGGGCCAGGTCACCTGGAAGGTCACCACCACGGTCACCAAGCTGCCGTTCCTGAGCGGCTGGCGTCGCCCGCAGTCCGAGCTCGACGAGTCCTCGCGCGCCGCGGCCCTCGAGGCCGTCGTCGACCTGCACACCTTCGACCCCTCCGACCTGGAGCGGATGGCCCGCAGCGCGGGCGCCGTCGAGGTGCAGGCCAAGACCGAGGAATTCGCCGCCGCCCTGTGGGGCTGGCCGGTCCGCACCTTCGAGGCCGCCGTGCCCGAGGAGAAGCTGACCATCGGCTACCGCATGGCTCAGTACAAGGCGTGGCTGGCGTTCTCCGCCCTCGACGAGAAGGTGCTGCGCCACGTGGTGCCCCGCCAGTTCTTCTACAACGCCATGATCACCGGCGTGAAGCCCGGCGCGTCCGCCAAGTAGGCCGACTCCGCGAAACTCCGTGGGCTACGCCTTCACTCGCGACGACATCGCCTACCTCTCCAGTGCCGCCGGCGCGGCGGCTCTGGCCGAGGTGGGCGATGTCGCGCTTTCCTCCGCCTCGCTCCTCAAGGATCTGGAGCGCATCCGCCGCGGGCACGGCCACCGGGCCGCGGCCCTGGTCGAAACCGTCCGCCTGCGCCGCCGGGCCACCGCCAAACTGGCCGACACCGGGGACTGGCTGTTCACCGACGACGCCCTCCAGCAGGCGACCCCGTCGGCGGTGGCCGCGCACCGCGCCCAACGGCTCGCCGGGCGCACCGTCCACGACGTCACCTGCTCGATCGGCGCGGAACTGGCCGCGCTCGCGGCGGTCTGTCCCGCCGTCATCGGCAGCGACCTCGACGACATCCGGCTGGCCATGGCCGCCCACAACGCCGGGGCGCGAAATGTGCTGCTGGCCAAGGCCGACGCGCTGGTTCCGTGCAGCACCGCCGACGTGGTGATCGCCGATCCCGCCCGCCGCGCCGACGGCCGACGCACCCACGATCCGGCCAAACTCCAGCCGCCGCTGCCGGACCTGCTCACCGCCTACTCCGGCCGCGACCTGGCCGTGAAATGCGCTCCCGGACTGGATTTCGACACCCTCGGCTGGTCGGGCGAGGTCGAGGTCGTCTCCCTCGACGGCGCGGTCCGCGAAGCCTGCCTGTGGTCACCGGGTCTCACCGAACCGGGCGTCACCCGCCGCGCGACGGTCCTGTCCGCGACGGCCGACCCCTGGACCCTCACCGACACCGCCCCCGACGACATCCCCGAACGCGAGCCGGGGGAGTGGATCATCGATCCGGACGGCGCCGTCGTCCGCGCGGGCCTGGTCCGCCACTACGCCGCGAAACACGGTCTGTGGCAACTGGATCCCCGCATCGCCTACCTCACCGGCGACAAGGTCCCCGCCGGCGTCCGCGGCTTCCGCGTCCTGGACCGCATGGAATTCCGCGAGAAGCCCCTCCGCGCCGAACTCCACCGCCGCGACTGCGGCCCCCTCGAAATCCTCACCCGCGGCGTCGATATCGACCCCGACGCCCTGCGCGCCCGCATCAAACCCCGCGGCTCGGTGCCGCACACCCTCGTCGTCACCAGAATCGGGCGCGCGGCAACGGTTTTCCTCTGCTCGACCCCCTAGGGCCTCAGCCCTGATAGGTCGCGTGCGTCGGCCGCATCACCAGCACGACGCGATCGGGGTGGTCGCCCACGGGCTTGTCGTAGGGGAGTCCGTAACGCTGCGCGAGGACATCGAAGAACTCGCCCTCGGCATCGGTATCGACGCGTTCGATGACGCCCCGGATCTCGAGGTAGCGGTATGGAGCCTCGGGATCGTTCATGCTGACCGCCACGTGCGGGTCGCGGGCGGTATTGCGGTGCTTGGCCCGGGTCGTCGTGGTGGTGAAGCGCAGGAACTCCCCGTCCCAGATCTGCCAGATCGGGGTGACCTGCGGCGTGCCGTCGGGATTCAGCGTCGCCAGGTGTGCGAACAGGGGCCGGGTGAGCAGGTCGGTGTACTGCTCGGGAATCACGCTGCGGGACATGCGCACGCCTTTCGAGACGGTAGAGATGACATTGGGATACGAGAGCGAAGATAGATTAGAGCTCTAACGATCGTCAAGGTTCTAACAAGGAGGTGGGCTATCATGCCGGGGTGACGTCGATGCCGGTCGAAGAGCGCCTGGGGACCTATATCAAGCGCGCCGAGCAGGCGCTCATGGGCGCGAAGAACGCCGCCCTCAAGCCCGCGGCCGTGACCATCCCGCAGTACGCGGCCCTCTACGTCCTGAGCGAGAACCCGGGCATCTCCGCTGCCGAACTGGCCCGCCGCTGCGGCGTCACCCCGCCCACCATGAACACGGTGCTCACCAACCTGCGCGAGCGCGGCCTCATCGAGCGCACGCCGCACGAGTGGCATCGCAATGTGCTCGAGACCCGGCTCACCGACGAGGGTCGCAAGGTCATGCGGGCGGCCGACAAACGCGCGGTCCCGGTCGAACGGGCACTCGCGGCGGAGTTCACCGCGGCCGAGCGCGCCGCGCTCATCGACCTGCTCGAGCGCGCCGCCACCGTCCTCGAATCGGTTCGTCCGGACTGATCGCTACCGGGCGTCGTCCGGCCGGTCGGCGGTGACCGTCTCGAAGTCGGCGACGAATCGGGTGAGCAGCCGGGCGAATTCGGTGCGGTCGCGGTCCGGCCAGCCGGCGGTCGCGGCATCGAACGCGGCCTGCCGATTCGCGTGGGCACGGTCCAGGGTGGTGCGCGCGGTGGCGGTGAGGTGCAGGTGGATGCGTCGCGCGTCGGCCTGATCGGCCCGTCGTTCCACGAGGCCCTCGGCGACCGCCCGTGCCACCAGCCGGCTGGCCCGCGGCTGGTCCACGCCCAGGGCGGTGGCGATATCGGTGACCACCACCTCGCCCTCGCGGGCCTCGACGGCGTCCAGCACGCCGAACAGGGTCGGATCCACGGCCGGGCCCCCGGCTCGGGCCGCGAGCTTGTTCAGTGCGCGCCGACTCTGGCTGCGGCGAATGGCCACCATGGCGCGCTCGATGGCGACGATCGCGGGGTCGCTGTCCTTCACCCTTGCCATCCTACAGTCGCTTGTTAAAATACATACACATGTACTTTGACAAGTATTAGGAGACGAGCATGTCCGACGCCCCGAAGTTCCTGGGCTACTGGCTCAAGCGCATCGACAAGACCCTCGAGGCCAATTTTGCCGCGTTCCTGGCCGCCGAGGGCCTGCTCCGCCGCCACTGGCAGACCCTGCACACGCTCGCCGGCGGCCCGCTCGACACGGCGGGCCTCGACGCCGCGCTGTCCCCGTACCTCGACGCCCACGACCCCACCGCCGCACCGTATGTCGGCGCGCTGGTGGATCGGGGCTGGGTCGCCCGGGACAGCGCGGGGACCTACGTGTTGACCTCGGAAGGCGTCGCCGCGCACGCGAAACTGTGGGAGCGCATCCGAATTCAGCGCGCGGCCGCTACCGAGGGTCTCAGCGCCGACGACTACGGCACCCTGCTGGACCTCCTGCAACGCGTGGCGGCCAATGTCGACGCCCACGCGCAGACGCTGCGCGCGGACCGGGCTACTTCGTCTCCGGCTTGAACACGAACAGCTCGCCGATCCGGGTGGCCACCACGACCTCGCCCTTGCTGCCCACGGCGGTCGCCACGGTGGTGCCCTCCGCACCCGGAAGATCGTTGGACTGCACCGTCGCGCCATTGCGGGTGTCGAAGGTGACCAGCGTCAGCTTGTCACCGATCGGGGCCACCGTGTAGCCGGTGCCGCCCGCGGTCTGGACCGGGCGGCCACGCAGTTCGAGATCCTTGCGCTCCCAGGCGATCTCGGCCTTGTCGCCCTGATCGCGCAGCGCCATCAGATGGCCCTCGTCGCCGGCGGGCACCAGCAGGCCGTCCGCGACGGAGATGCCGCCGCGCGCCGGGAAGCCCAGGTCCTGAGTCCATTTCGTCTTGCCGGTGGCGGCGTCCACGGCGATCAGGCGGTTGGTGTTGTCGCCGACGTAGACCGTCGAGCCGTCGGCCGAGAGCGCGGGACTGGTGGCGCTGCCCTGGTCGAGCAGCTTCGCGTCCCAGTCGACACGAACCTCTGTGCCGTCGTAGGTGAGCGCCACCAACGCGGCCGCAGTGTCACCGGGCTTCCATACGGTCGCGTAGAAGCGGCCCGACTTCTGGTCCACCGCGGACACATTCGCGATCGGGCAACGCGGCCCGCCGGTGGCGCAGTCGTCCAGACCCTGCCCGTCCGGCGGCCGGCTGAGCGAGGGGTTGGCCAGGAAGTCGGGTTCGCCGAGCAGCTGGAAGGTCGGGACCTGGCGTTCGCCGGTCTGCCGGATCAGGACGTCCACCTGCCCGGACTGGGTGACCGAGAGGACCTTTCCGTCCCCGGTGAACTGCACCGACACCGGCGTCCCGGCGGCGGGAGTGCGCCAGCGCGGCTGACCGAGGTTGTTGAACGAGTTCACCGCGCCGTCGTCGCCGACGTACACATTGCCGCCGCCGTCCACCGCCGCACCGCCGTCGACGGCGCTGGGTCCCAGCGGATTACAGAAACGCTTACGGCCCGTCGGCATCTGGAACGACAGAATGTTGCAGCCGGTGGCGCGGGTGGTGACGTACAGCTGCCCGTCGCCGCCGATGGTCACCGGCTGCGCGATCGGACCGCCCACGGGCCGAGACCAATTCAGCGCCAGATTCCGCGACCCGGTGACCGAGCTGGACCCGCTGTTGCGGGCATCCCCGAACGCCATCGGCCAGCCCTTGCCGGGTCCGACGCCGATATCGTCGACCTTGGTACTGCCGTACGAGCACCCCGTCAGTGCGAACAGCCCGGCGCCCGCCAGGGCCAGCACCGTGGACCAGGTGCTCGAGCGTCGATCACGTCCGGTCCGCCGCCTGCCGTTTCGCACCTGCTGGTGTCCCTTCTGCCAGTACGGAAGTCTGAGGATTGTCGCCGGGTTGCCGCAGCCGCGGCCCTGCCGTTGCCACAGCCGGAGCACAGCCTACTTTCGTGCCCGTGGAAGGGGACGGATACCCTCGTTGAAACGACCGGTGAACACAGGGAGTAGTTCGTGACGAGCATGTGGGGCGCACCGCTGCGCTCGCGTTGGCGGGGTTCGCGCCGCCGGGATCCGGAGCAGGCCCGTTTCCTCACGCCCGCGTCTCTGAAGTGGGTCCTCGCCAATCGCGCCTACACGCCCTGGTACCTGGTGCGCTACTACCGGCTGTTCAAGTTCAAGATGGCCAACCCGCACATCGTGCTGCGCGGCATGGTCTTCCTGGGCAAGAACGTGGAAGTCCACGCCACCCCCGAGCTGTCCCGGCTCGAGATCGGCCGCTGGGTGCACATCGGCGACGGCAACGCCATTCGCTGCCACGAGGGTTCGCTGCGCATCGGCGACAAGGTGGTGTTCGGCAAGGACAATGTCGTCAACACCTACCTCGACATCGAGATCGGCGAGTCCACCCTGGTCGCCGACTGGTGCTACATCTGCGACTTCGACCATGTCACCGACGACATCAACCTGCCCATCAAGGATCAGGGCATCGTGAAGTCGCCGGTCCGCATCGGCCCCGACACCTGGATCGCCGCGAAGGTCACGGTGCTGCGCTCCACCCGCGTCGGCCGCGGCTGCGTGCTGGGCGCGCACGCCGTCGTCAAGGGCGACTACCCCGACTACTCCATCTGCGTCGGCGCGCCCGCCCGGGCCGTGAAGAACCGCAAGGAGACCTGGGACGCCGCCGCCGAGGCCCGCGCCGCCCACCTCGAGGCGCTCGCCGACATCGAACGCAAGAAGAGCGGCGTCACCGCCTCCTGACTGTCACCCCGCGCGGGTAGGTTCACGGCCATGCACCGCTACGCCGCCTTCCTGCGCGGGATCATGCCCACCAACCCCAATATGCGCGGCGAGAAGCTGCGCGGCGTCTTCGAGGGGCTGGGTTTCGAGAAGGTCAGCACCTTGCTGGCGAGTGGCAACGTGGTCTTCCGGACCGACGACACCGACGTGGCAGCCCTGGAATCGGCCATCCAACAGGCGCTCACCGCCGAACTGGGCATCCCCGGCGGGACGCTGATCCGCACGCAGGCCCAGCTCCGGAAGCTGGTCGACTCCGACCCTTACGCCGGTCTCACCCACGGCCGCGAGACCTATCTGACGGTCACCTTCGTGCGTGAGCACCCGAAGTCCATCCCCGATTTCGAGGGCTCCGCGGTCCGTGTCGTCCGCTACGACAAGCCCGCCGCCGCCCTGCTCACCGTCATCGACAACACCGATCCCAGCACCACCGGCTTCATGTCCACGATCGAGAAGGCCTGGGGCAAGGACATGACCACCCGCACCTTTCTGACGGTTCAGAAGACCCTGAAGAAGATGGACGCCTAGGGTTCTCGCCGACCGGTGGCGCGCGATAGCGTGGCTGGGTGACTCTCGGTTCTCGGGCTGTACTGGCCGCGCTGGCATCGTGCGCGTTGGCGGGGTCCTTCGCGGCGACCGCGCACGCGACACCGTCCGACGGTGTCACGGGGGTGATCCTCGCGCGCACCACGATCGGGGACACCGAGTACATCCTGCGCGAGATCACCATCGTCCCAGGCGGTTCCACCGGCTGGCACTATCACGACGGGACGCTGTACGCGGTCCTGCGCCAGGGCGAGCTGAGCCATTACGGACCCGATTGCGCGATCGATCAGGTCGGCGGGGCGGGGACCGCGTTCGTGGAGCGGGCCGGGGCCGGGAATGTCCATCTGGAACGGAATCTGGGGACCGAGTCGCAGATTCTGGACGTGCTCTACGTGCTTCCCGCGGGGAGTCCGCTGTCGGAGGACGCGCCGAATCCGGGTTGCTCGTTCAACTGACACCGGCCTCGACTTAGAACTCGTTCCAATTCGATGCGCAGACGTGCCCGAGGGAAATCCGAGCGGCACCGCTCAGTACGGCTGGTTCGGATCCCGTTCCGGCAGTGGACGTTCCGAGATGACCGGGCGGCCGACCGGGTTGCGGACCCGGCGCTTGGCGCCCTGATAGACCAGCGCGGTCTCCTGCGCCACCACATCCCAGGCGAAGTCGGCGGTGAGGCGTTCGCGGGCGGCCCAGGCGCGCTCCTGCGCGGCGGCCGCGTCGTCGAGCACCGAGATGACCGCTTCCGCAACGCCGTTCACGTCGGCCGGTTCGAACGAGGCGCCGGTGACGCCGTCGGTGACCAGGTCGCCGAGCCCGCCCGCGGTGGAGGTGATCAGCGGGGTGCCCGCGGCGGCGGCCTCGAGGGCCACGATGCCGAAGGGCTCGTAGCGGCTGGGCAGCACGATGGCGTCGGCGCTGTGCAGCCAGCCCAGCAGATCGGTGTGGTCGAGCTTGCCGACGAAACTCACCGCGCGCGCGACGCGGTGGGCGCGGGCGCGTTCCCGCAGCCAGTCGAACTGGGTGCCGATACCGGCCACGGTGAGCGTGGTGCCCGGATGCGCCTTGCGGATGCGCGGCAGCGCGGCGATGGCGTCCTGGATGCCCTTCTCGTATTCGAGACGGCCCACATACAGCAGCCGCGGCGGCCCGGAGCGGGGGGCGCGTTCGCGGAAGGTCCACGCGCCCACGTCGATTCCATTGCGGATCACCGTCATCGGCACCTTCTCGGCGCCGTAGAGCCGGTGCACCTCGTCCTTCATGGACTCCGAACAGGTGATGAGCGCGTCGGATTCGTGGGCCAGCCACCACTCCACCGAGTGCACCTGCCGGTTCACCCGGCCCGAGACCCAGCCGCTGTGGCGGCCCGCCTCGGTGGCGTGGATGGTCGATACCAGCGGCACGTCGTAGTACTCGGCCAGCGTGATCGCCGGGTGCGCGACCAGCCAGTCGTGGGCGTGCACCACGTCGGGAGTCCAGCCCTCGCCGATGCCCGGCTTGTTCAGCGCGATCCCGGCCCGCACCATGGCGTGACCCATGGCCAGGGTCCAGGCCAGCATGTCCTCGCCGAAGTCGAACACCGGCGGATCCTCGGCGACCGCCACCACCAGCACGCCCTCCTCGATGAAGGAGTGCGTGGGGTGGGTGGTGGCGTCGGTGCCCATCGGCCGGCGCGCCAGCACGACGACTTCGTGCCCGGCGGCGGCCAGCTCGACGGCCAGGTGATGGACGTGGCGGCCCAGCCCACCGACTACGACGGGTGGGTACTCCCACGACACCATCAAGATCTTCATGCGGGTCCTTCTGAAGCGGGGCCGAGCCTGCGCGCATCGAGCGCGGGGAAGAGTCCGTCGGCCGCGTACCATCCTGCCGCCAACTGACCCGCTTTGGCGAGTTGCCCGGCCGTCACCGCGGCCGCGATCTCGCGCACGGCGTGCGAGTGTTCATGGGCTCGATCACGCGCGTACCCGGCCGCCGAATCCTTCGACACCATGAACGCCCAGTCGCTGGAGACGGCCAGGATCGCCTCCCGCAGCAGCTGGTCGGCAACCGTGTCGCGCAACCCGTATCGGGTGTTCTCGACCGTTCCGGCGTCCACCCGCATCTTGTCGAGGGTGTCCAGCGCGAGCCGCACCACCTCGGCGTTGAGCTGGACCAGATCGGACACCTGGTCCCCGGCCCACACCCGCCAGTCCTTGCCCGAACCCCAGGAGGAATCGGCCAATTCGACGCGTTCGCCCACGTAGCCGCGGGCCCGCGCGTCCGCGAGGGTGCCCACGGTGACCCCGGCCTCGGGCAGCGCGCGCAACACCTGCTCGAGCCACTGCGGGCCCTCGTGCCACCAGTGGCCGAACAATTCGGTGTCGAAGGCGGCCACCACGAGGGCGGGCCGGCCGATGCGTTCCGACTCCGAGATCAGGCGCTCGCGCACGGTCGCCACGAAGTCCGCGACGTCCTTGCCGATGGCCGCCGAGGCGAGTTCGGGATCGTAAGGAGCCTTGTCAGGGCCCGACACGGTCTTGCCGGTGACACGTGCGGGCTTCAATCCGGTGGCGTGGTCATAGTGATGGAAATCACGGTAGTAGGGCTGGCCCGGGTACCCGGATTTCGGCGACCAGACGCGATAGCTCACCGCGAGATCCCGGCCGAAGGCCACCACATCCGAATCCCACACCGGCCGGCCGAGCGTGGTGTCGCCGCGCAGCGCGGGACCGTCCACCATGAAGTGCGAGATGCCGACCTTGTCGTAGGTCTGCTCCATGCCGGGGGTGAACCCGCACTCGGGCGCCCAGATGCCCGACGGCGTGTGCCCCCAGCGCGCCCGCGCGTCCGCCAGGCCCTCGACGAGTTCGAACTCGCGCAGCCGCGGATCCAGCAGCGGCTGGAACGGATGCGACAGCGGCCCGCCCAGCAATTCGATGGCCTCGGCGTCGATGAGCTCGCGCCACACCGGCGAGGCGCCGTGCATCCAGCGGGTCTCGAAATCGTCGAGAGCGGCTGCGGCGAGCCGGTGTTCGTGCCGCCCGAGCGCGACATTGCCCGCCATGGAGGCCTCGTCGGCGCGCAACCGCCAGTTGCCCAGCCAGTGGTGCATGCCCTCGAGGCAGTGCGGGTCGTCCAGCTGCGCGGCCAGCACCGGCGTGATGCCCAGGCTGATCAGATGCGAACGGCCTTCGGCGGCAAGGGTTCTGAGCACCTTCGCGACGGGCAGGTAGGACGCGGCCCAGGACTGGTAGAGCCATTCTTCGCCGACCGGCCAGCGCCCGTGATGGGCCAGCCACGGCAGGTGCGAGTGCAGGACCAGCGTGAACTGGCCCGGCACCGGGGAATTCGCGTCCGTCACGGCTTCACCGCGACGGCCAGCAGGTCGAGGCTGGCGTCGATGTCGCGCTCGGAGTCGGCGAGCAGCGCGAAGTCGTCGATGGTCACCGCGGCCACGTCGGCGGCCAGGTCGGCGGGCCACGGCTCGCCCGCCAGCGCCCGCTCGATCTGCGCGTCGATGATCGACCCGCCCCACTTCTCGTCCAGCGCCACGAGTTCGGGCCCGTGGAAGATGCCGGCCATCAGTTCGACGGTGAACCCGGCCTCGACGAGCAGTTCGGTCATCTCGGCGGCATTGAGCTCACGCGTGTGGAAGGGGTTGAGCGGCGTGTCGCGTCCGGGGGAGAAGGTGATCCGGTTCGGGGTGGAGATGAGCAGCTTGCCGCCGGGCCGCAGCACCCGCAGGCATTCGCGCAGGAACTGCGCCTGGTCCCACAGGTGTTCGATGACCTGGAAGTTCACCACGATGTCGACCGAGGCGTCGTCCAGCGGCAGCGCGGCCAGGTTGCCCTGCACCATTTCGACGCGCGGGTATTTGGCGCGCACGTGCGCGACCGCGCTGTCGTCGTAGTCGAGGCCGGTGACACGCGCGGCGACGCCGGCGATCATATTGGCCCCGTAGCCTTCGCCACTGCCCGCCTCGAGCACGACCTTGCTCGCGCAGCGGTCAAGCATGCGCACATAGGCGATCTCGTGGCGGCGGAACCAGTAGTTCTCCTCGGCGATGCCGGGCACCGTCCGCTCGCCGGTCAGCGGCAAGGGATCGGTGTGGTTTTCAACAGGTCTCACGGCCTCGCTCATTGCTCCGACGTTAGCGGTTGCACATATCACACCCGCGACCGGATCAACCGATGTAGAAAGTCACACGCTAAGTTACCCACGAGTAACTTAACGTAGGGTAATCTCCCGAACGAGCTACTTGTGGACGTACGGCAAAACTCGTGCGACCGCCACACCCAGTGCCACCAGAACAGGAGGTCGACGAAGACCAATGCCGAACATCGTCGTACTGATCAAGCAGGTTCCCGACACCTGGTCCGAGCGCAAGCTGACCAGCGGTGACTACACCCTCGACCGCGAGGCCGCCGACGCCATCCTCGACGAGATCAACGAGCGCGCCGTCGAGGAGGCGCTGTTGATCAAGGAGGCGCAGGGCGGCGAGGTCACCGTGCTGGCCGCCGGCCCCGATCGGGCCACCGAAGCCATCCGCAAGGCCCTCTCGATGGGCGCGGACAAGGCCATCCACATCAACGACCCGGCGATCCACGGCTCCGACGCCGTGCAGACGTCCTACATCCTGGCCGCCGCTCTGGGCCAGATCGAGGGCATCGAGCTGGTCATCGCGGGCAACGAGGCCACCGACGGTCGCGCCGGCGCCGTTCCGGCGATCATCGCCGAGTACCTGGGCCTGCCGCAGCTGACCCACCTTCGCAAGCTGACCGTCGACGGCGAGCGCATCGCCGGCGAGCGTGAGACCGACGAGGGCGTCTTCAAGCTGGAGGCCACCCTGCCGGCCATCGTCTCGGTCACCGAGAAGATCAACGAGCCGCGCTTCCCGTCCTTCAAGGGCATCATGGCCGCCAAGAAGAAGGAAGTTCAGACCTTCACCCTGGCGGATCTGGGCGTCGACCCGGAGACCGTGGGCGTTGCGAACGCCGGCACCCAGGTGACCGGTGTGACCCCGAAGCCGGCGCGCACGGCGGGCGCGAAGATCGTCGACGAGGGCGAGGGCGGCAACCAGATCGCCACCTACCTCGTTGGTCAGAAGATCATCTAAGACCGCCCCCGAGCGAACGAACTTCAGGAGAAAGAACAATGGCAGAAGTACTCGTGCTCGTGGAGCACGCTGACGGTGCGCCCAAGAAGGTCACCACCGAACTCCTCACCGCCGCCCGCAGCCTGGGCACCCCGGCCGCCGTCGTCGTCGGTGCCCCCGGCACCGCGGACAAGCTGGGCGACGCGCTGGCCGCGGCCGGCGCCGAGAAGATCTACGTCGCCGAGGGCGATGACGCCGAGGGCTTCCTCGTCACCCCCAAGGTCGACGTGCTGGCCGGCCTGTCCGAGTCCGCCTCCCCGGCCGCGATCCTGGTCGCCGCCACCGCCGACGGCAAGGAGGTGTCGGGTCGCCTGGCCGCTCGCATCGGTTCCGGTCTGCTGATCGACGTCATCGCCGTGAACGGTGACGGCTCGGCGCAGCACTCCATCTTCGGTGGCGCGTTCACCGTGGACGCCAAGGCCACCGGCGACGTGCCGGTGATCTCGGTCCGTCCGGGCGCCATCGAGGCCGCCCCGCAGGCCGCCGCCGGCGAGAAGGTCGTCGTCGAGCTGCCCGCGCAGGAAGAGGGCGTCACCAAGGTGATCTCGCGTGAGCCGAACGTGGGCGGCGACCGCCCCGAGCTCACCGAGGCCGCGATCGTGGTTTCCGGTGGCCGTGGCGTCGGTTCGGCCGACAACTTCGGCAAGGTCGTCGAGCCGCTGGCCGACGCCCTCGGCGCCGCTGTCGGTGCTTCCCGCGCCGCCGTCGACTCCGGCTACTACCCGGGCCAGTTCCAGGTCGGTCAGACCGGTAAGACGGTCTCCCCGCAGCTGTACGTGGCCCTGGGCATCTCCGGCGCCATCCAGCACCGCGCCGGCATGCAGACCTCGAAGACCATCGTGGCCGTCAACAAGGACGAAGAGGCCCCGATCTTCGAGATCTCGGACTACGGCATCGTCGGCGACCTGTTCAACGTCGCCCCGCAGCTGACCGAGGCGGTCAAGGCTCACAAGGGCTGATTCGCCTTCTGGTGAGAGCACAGTGAATGTCCCCCGGCCGAAATCGGCCGGGGGACATTCTTTTTCGTTGCGGGGAGGGTGGCCCCGGTTTCGGGGCCACCGGAATTGAGGGCGCGGGGCGCGCCGGATTTCGGCCAATTATGAAACGTGTTCACTTACCTTGTGAGCGCGGCTCGGCGAAGGCTCGGGCCATGGCTCCTCGAAAGGTCGTGCACCATGCGCACTCTCATCCTCGCCGGCCTCGCCGCGGGCGCACTGCTCGCCGGAATCGGCCCGGCGTCGGCCGCCCCGCTGCCGCTGATCGATGCCTCGGGAACCCCGGTGGCGACCGACACCGCCACCGGCAACAGCTCGACCGGCAGCGCGACGCAAAGCGCCGCCGGGATCGCCGGACTCTGGTGCATCCTGACCAACGGCCACTGCTGGAGCGATGGGGGTCCCGTCGGCTGACCGCCTCTGCCGGTTCGCGGGCACCGCGGGTGGAAGCAGTGCGGGCGCGCCGTCATAAACTGACGCGGTGCTAGGGCGATTCGATCCTCGGCGTCGGCAGGCCGAGCCGGTCGCCCCTGGGAAGGCCGATACCGCAGGCGATGTCGATCTGACCGGCATCGTCACCGCATTCCATGCCGACCTCGCCGAATGGCTGGGCGCGGACGCGCCGCCGAAGGTGTTCGACCGCGTCTCGGGGCAGCTCGACGAGGAGTTCACCTCGATCGTCACCACGGGGCAGACCGTGGATCGGGAGACGCTGCTGGCCGGTTTGTGGTCGGCGCGAAACCTGCAGCCGGGGTTGGCGATCGAGGTCTCCGACGTCAAGCAGCTGGCGCGCAGCGGGAATCTGCTGGTGGTGCGTTTCGTCGCGGAGAATCGGATGGGCGAGCTCCGCACGGCGCGGACCGTGACGGCGGCGCTGGTCACCGACGGGCGGACGTATCTGTGGCGGACCGTGCACGAGACCGCGACGCCCGCGCACACCTGATGGCGGGGCGGCGCGGGCTCGGGCAGGCTGGACCGATGCCGATCTCATTGCCGCCCGACGTGGCCGCGACCATCGAGACGAGTTTCGGGGAGCGGGGGCCGCGGTGGCTGGCCGCGCTGCCGGGGGTGGTGGAGAAGCTCTGTGCCGGCTGGGGGTTGGAGGTCATCGGGGCGAGCTTCACGGGCGGGACGCACTCGTGGGTCGCGCCGGTGCGGCGGGGCGACGGGTCGGTCGCCGTGCTGAAGGTTCCCGTGGTCGACGAGGAGAACTGCGGGGAGCCGACCGGGCTGTACTGCTACGGCGGGGACGGGGCGGTGGGGTTGTACGAATTCGATTCCGGCAGTGGCGCGATGCTGCTGGAATGGGCGCGGCCGGGGACGGAACTGCTGTATCAGCCCGGATTTCCGAGTCTCGAGGGACGGGCGGAGCACATCGGCAAGGTGGAGCAGGCGTGCCGGTTGTATCGGCGGCTGCGGCGGGAACCGGGGACGGTGCCCGCCGGGTTTCCGGAACTGCCGACGGCCGCCGGGATGGTGGCTGAGTGGGAGGAGATGTTCGGCACGCCGGAAGCCGCTGTGGCCGAGGTGATTCCGGCGCGGCTGCTCGATCTGGCCATCGCGCGCTGCGGCGAGCTGACGGTGCCGGACGGTCCGCTGCTGGTGGTCAACCGCGACACCCACCTGGGCAATATCGTTGCGGCGGAACGGGAGCCGTGGCTGCTCATCGACCCGAAGGCCTACCTGGGTGAGGCCGCCTTCGACGCCGGATTCCTGGTGATGATTCAGGTGCAGAGCGATCCGGTGCCGGAGCACGCGCGGGCCGTGGTCGAGCGGACCGCGACGGCCCTGGGTGTGCGGCCCGATCGCGCCCGGGCCTGGGCGTTCATGCGGTCGATGGAGGAGATCGCCTGGGCCGTCGAGGACGAGGAGCCCGAGGATCTGCGACTGCATCTCGCGGTCGCGGCGGCGCTGGTGTGAAAGCCGTTGTACCGGAACGGGGTCGGTGCCGATCCAGGCCCATGGAATTGGGGGCGTCCGGGGCGGCGGATTCCGGGAAAGTTATGAAACGTCAACGATTAACTTTCTGGAGGGTGGCCGGATGGTCCGGTCGTGCGCTCCACCGAAGGGCTTCGAACATGCGAACACTCATTGCCGTGGCTGGCATCGCGACGGCGCTGGTTGCCGGGGCCGGTCAGGCGGCCGCAGCTACCACGCCCCCGACGTTGCCGGGGATTCCCACCGGGCCTGCGGTTATCGACATCGGCGCCATTCTGGGGGCCATCGCTTCCGGTTCCGCTGGTACGCCCGGGGGCAACGGCGGTCCGGGCCCCAACTGCCATTTCAACTCGATAATCGGCGAGTGGATCTGCCCGTAGGTCGACCGTTCACCCTCCCGGGCGGGATTCGCCCGGGTGACCGGTCGCCGTAAGGGCGGCCGGAACTGTTCGCGCATGGCCGGCCGGCGGTTGGCGTCGCGTTGGACGGGCACCCCGACCGTAGTGGTCAGGAGCAGTGCAGGGCGGCCAGCAGGGTGGTGACGATGGGGGAGGGGCGGCCTTCGGTGCGGGTGACGGCGGAGACCGGGATGCGCAGCGGGTGGCCGGTGAGGCGGAGGGTGGCGATGCCCTCGGTCTGGCTGTCGGCGTAGAGGATGGTCCAGGCGTCGGGGCGGTTGATGAGTTCCATGGTGGCGGTGTGGTCGGGCGGGATGGGCGGGCCGAAGACCGGGCCGGTGGGGAGATCGGCGAAGGCGGCGCGGACCACGTTGTGCAGGAGCACCTGCTCGGACTCGGGCGGGAGCAGTAGGGGGTAGTCGCCCAATTCGGCGAGGGTGACGTCGCCGCCGCGCATGGCGAGGGGGTGGGCGGTGGAGGTGGCGATGACCGGATCCTCGACCCAGAGCTGTTCGACGGTCAGTCCGGGCTGATCGACGCTGCCGCGGATGAGAGCCAGATCACAGTCACCGTCGGCGACAGCTTGGATGCGCTGCCGGAACGGCTTGATGACGAACTCGATCTCCGCGCCCGGGTGCGCCTCACGCGCACCGGCGATGGCGGACAGTGATCTAGTTGCGAAGCTCATATTTGCTGCCAGGCGAATCCGCGGCCCGGAGGCCCGCACAGCTGCGCGAATGGCGGATTCCAGGCTCAACATTTGTTTCGCAAGGGGAAGTAGCCGAGTGGTCGCGTCGGTGGGTACGACCGATCTTGTCGAGCGTTCGAAGAGGTTCACGCCAAGGTCGCGTTCCAGCCGGGCGATCTGGTGACTGATAGCCGACTGCGAGATGAAGCAGCGGCTCGCGGCCCGGCTGAAGCTCAGCTCCTCGCAGACCGCCACGAAGTAGGCGAGTTGGCGCAGCTCCACCGGATTCTCCAATTCATGATCAACGTAGATAAGAGTCATCTTGATTATGCGCCCTGACCCCTGGAACAACCGCGTTCCGAATCACGGTTAGTCATGAGAGAAGGGAGCAGTCATGTACAACGTGGAGGCGGATATCGAAACCGCCGATGTCGTCATCGTCGGATCGGGCTTCGGTGGTCTCGCCGCCGCCAAACAGCTGAACAAGTCGGGCGTTCGCTACGTCCTCATCTCGGGTACCCCCGAACACCTCTTCCAGCCACTCCTCTATCAGGTTGCGACGGGTGTGCTGGCTTCCGATGAGATCGCGCCGCCCATCGCCAATATTCTGCGCAAGCACAAGCATGGTGAGACTCGTCTGGGCAAGGTCACCGCCATCGACGCCCCGAACGCGATCCTCACCTACGAGACGCCCGAGGGCCCGCGCCGGATCCGCTACGGCAAGCTGATCGCGGCGACCGGCGCCAGCCAGTCCTATTTCGGCCGTGACGATTTCGCCGACAAGACGTTCTCGCTCAAGACCATCGACGACGCCCGCAATCTGCGCGCGCAGATCGAGCGGGTCTTCGAGCAGGCCAGGACCGCCGACCCGGAGACTCGCCGCCGGCTGCTCAGCTTCGTGGTGGTGGGCGCGGGCGCGACCGGCGTCGAGGTCGCCGGTCAGCTGAAGGAACTCGCGAAAAGGTACTTCCACCTGGAGGATACGGTCACTCTCGTGGAGGGTGCGGGCGTGGTGCTGCCGCCCTTCGGCGGACGGCTGTCGGAGTATTCGAAGCGGTCGCTGGAGCAGAGCGGCGTCGAGGTGCTGGTCGACACGTTCGTGACCGATATCGAGGACGGCAAGGTCACCGTCAAGAGCAAGGACGGTGTGGAGCGTGGCATCGCCGCCGAGACCGTGGTGTGGTCGGCGGGTGTACAGGCGGGCGGCTTCGCCCAGGTGCTGGCGGAGGCCACCGGCTGTGAAACCGACCGCGCCGGACGCCTTCTCATCAACCCGGACTGCACGGTGGGCGGTCACGCCGACATCTTCGCGATCGGTGACATGACCTTCCTCAACGGCTACCCCGGCCAGTCGCCGGTGGCCATGCAGGAGGGCCGCCACGTCGCCGACATCATCCGTGGCAAGAAGGCCGCCGCCACCCCGTTCAAGTACTGGGACAAGGGTTCGATGGCGGTGATCAACCGCTTCAACGCCGTCACCAAGCTGAACGACAAGGTGAAGTTCACCGGTTTCGTGGCCTGGGTGACCTGGCTGGCGGTGCACCTGTTCTATCTGGTCGGCTTCCGTAACCGCTTCGCCGCGGTGCTGTCGTGGCTGGTGGCGTTCATCGGCAGCGGCCGTCCCGGCTTCGGTGAGGTCGAAAAGGGTTCGGCGGCACAGGCTCCCGATCGGGAGCGCGTCGCAGTCTGACCGCTGTATCGAGAAACGAGCCGCCCGGTGATCCACCGGGCGGCTCGTTTGTCATGTGGGGAGGGTTAACCTGCGAATATGGCTGTTCCTACAACCCGATTGCTGGTGCTGGCGGTGGTGCGTCTGCTGCAACCCGTGCACGGCTACGACGTCCGCCGCGAATTGCTGTCCTGGCATGCCGACGACTGGGCCAATGTGAAGCCCGGTTCGGTGTACGGCGCGTTGAACACCCTGGAGCGGGATGGGTACATCTCGGTGGAGGACGTGGGGCAGGAGGGTGCGCGGCCGGAGCGGCGGACGTATCGGCTGACCTCGGAGGGGGAGAAGGAATTCGGGGAGCTGATGCGGGAGTCGCTCTTCGTGGCGGAGGGGTTCAAGCATCCGTATTTCGCGACGGTGGCGCTGTTTCCGCACGCGCCGAAGGAGGACGTGATGGCCGCCCTGCGCAGCCGGATCCTCCAGTTCGAGGCGCGGCTGGTGTTCCTGGAGCGGGAGGAGGCGCGGATTCTGGCGGGCAGCGGGGATCCGCGGGAGGCGGAGCCGCATCACGTGGCGGATGCGATGAATCTGGCGGCGGCGCATGTGCGGGCCGATCTGGAGTGGTCGCGGCGGACGTTGCGGCGGATCGAGAGCGGTGAGCTGGATGCATGGTCGGGATCCATGGGCGGGGCTCCGGTGCCGCCGCCGGTGAAGTAGCCGCCAACCGCGTTAGTCAAGTTTTAATAGTCAAGCTTGACTATTTGAAAAGTCGTTTCTACGGTTGTGGTGTGGATACGACAGCACCCGTTCGTGGTGAGCCCACCGACCCGGTGATCCGGGTCCGTGGGCTGGCCCGGACCTTCGCGACCAAAACCGGTGACGTGCAAGCGGTCTCCGGTATCGACTTCGACGTCCGCTACGGGGAGATCATCGGTCTGCTCGGCCCCAACGGCGCGGGCAAGACCACCACCCTGCGCATGATCTCGACCCTGCTCGCCCCCACCGCGGGCGAGGCCACCGTGGTCGGCGCGGACCTGCGCACCGAGGCGCGCACCGTGCGCTCCCGAATCGGGTACGTGCCACAGGGCGGATCGACCGGTGAGACCGAGCTGGTCGAGGACGAATTGATCCTGCAGGCCAGGCTTTTCGGTCTTTCCAAGGCCGAGGCGCAGCGCAATACGGCCGACCTGGCCAAGGCGCTGGAGTTCGACGGCCTGGAGCGGCGCAAGTGCGGGCAGCTCTCCGGCGGTCAGCGCCGGCGGGTCGATATCGCCCTGGGTCTGGTTCACCAGCCCACCCTCATCTACCTCGACGAACCCACCACGGGCCTGGATCCGCAGAGCCGCGCCAACCTGTGGGATCACATCCGGCGGCTGCGCGACGAGGGCACCACGGTCGTGCTGACCACCCACTACCTGGAGGAGGCGGACGCGCTGTGCGACCGCATCCTGGTGATGGATCACGGCACCATCGTCGCCGAGGGCACGCCCGACGAGCTCAAGCGCCGCATCTCCGGTGACGTGATCAGCCTCGAAATCGAGTCCGGCAGTGCCGATCTGGCCATGGACATCGCGCAGGAGGTGCTCGACCTGCGCTCCCGGCTGCGCACCGAGGGGCACGAGAACGGCCACGCCGGAAGGAGTCTCGTGCACCTGACCGTGGAACACGGTGACGCCGCGGTGGTTCCGCTGCTGCGCGCCCTCGGTGATCGCGGCATCACGCCGGGTTCGCTCACGGTCAAGCGCCCCAGCCTCGACGACGTATTCCTCACGCTCACCGGGCGTTCGCTCCGGGAAGGGGACCGGTCATGACATTCCTGCGCGACACGGGGCTGATCTTCTGGTCCCAGCTGCGGGCCAACCTGCGCAATCCGGTGTGGGTGATCATCGGCCTGATGCAGCCGATCATCTATCTGGTGCTGTTCGGGCCGCTGGTGAAGGGCATCGCGCCCGCTCTGGGTCCGGGCGCGGACCCGTGGAAGATCCTGACCCCGGCCCTGGTCATCCAGATCGGTTTGTTCGGTGCCTTGTTCGTCGGCTTCGGCATCGTGGGCGAGCTGCGCGCGGGCGTGGTCGAGCGGCAGCGGGTCACCCCCGCCTCGCGTGGCGCGCTGCTGCTGGGCCGGGTGCTCAAGGACATGGTGGTGCTGGTGGCCCAGGCGCTGGTGCTGGTCGGGGTGGCCGCGCTGGCCTTCGGACTGCGGCCCGACCCGCTGGGACTGGTGCTGTCGCTGGCGCTGATCGCGGTCATGGGCGCGGGTCTGGCGTCCGCTTCCTACGCGCTGGGCCTGTGGGCTCGTTCGGAGGACACCCTGGCCTCACTGCTGAATTCGGTGTCGGTGCCGGTCATGCTGCTGTCGGGCATCCTGCTGCCGATGACGGTGGGGCCGACCTGGTTGCAGAACCTGGCGAAGGTGAATCCGTTCTCGCACACCGTGGACGCGGCGCGAGCGCTGTTCCGCGGTGATTTCGGGGCGCACGAGGTGTACCTGGGGACCGCGGTCACGGTGGCGGTGTCGCTGCTGCTGATCCTGGTCGCCTCGCGCAGTTTCGCGCGGGAGAACGCCTGACCGACGCATCGAGGACACCGCTCATCGCTCCGGCCCGCACGGGTCGGAGCGATGAGCCGTGTCCCCGGTTCTTCGCTGCGGGCGAAAAGTCATTGACCTGAACAGCGCTTCAGGTTTCACGATGGCGGTATGCCTGAGAACACGAGAAGGGCCCTGGTCACCGGGGCGTCGGCGGGCTTCGGCCGGGCGGTCGCGCTCGCGCTCGCCGAGCGGAATTGGGAGCTGATCATCGTCGCGCGCGGCGCGGATCGGCTCGAACGGGTGCGGGCCGCGACCGGCGCGCACGCCATCGCCGGCGATGTCGCCGACCCCGCGGTCCGGGAGCGCGTCGCGGCGGCCGTCGGATCGCGGCGACTGGACCTGGTCCTCAACAACGCCAGCACCCTGGGCCCCAGCCCGCTGCCGAGGCTGGACCGGTACCCCCTCGACGAGCTGGCGACCGTCCTCGACACGAATGTGATCGCGCCCCTGGCGATCCTGCAACTCACCATGCCCGCCCTGCGCATGGCGGGCGGCACCGTGGTGGATATCAGCTCCGACGCGGCCGTGGGCGGCTACGAGGGCTGGGGTGGCTACGGCGCGTCCAAGGCGGCGCTGGACCAACTCACCAATGTCCTCGCCGCCGAGAACCCCACCCTGCGCATCTACAGCTTCGACCCCGGCGACATGCGCACCGAGATGCACCAGGCGGCCTTCCCCGGCGAGGACATCTCCGACCGCCCCGAACCGGAAACCGTTGTCCCGGCCCTGCTGCGCCTCCTGGAAACCCGCCCCCCGAGCGGGCGCTACCTCGCCGCGGACATGCGAGTCGCGCCATGACGATCAGCGCGAATGGGGTGGACGGACCGCAGGCGGCCGCCGAGACGTCGGCGGTTTCGCGGCAGCGGGTCGGCTCGCCGTGGTCCCGCCGGGGCGTCGCTACGGGGCCGCCCAGCCGCGGGAAGTCCGGTGGCGGTGTGGCCCTCGAATCCGCCGCCGTCGATTTCGTCCTGCCGGACGAATTGTCCGCTGCCGCTCCGCCCGAGGCGCGTGGCCTGGCCCGCGACGAGGTGCGACTGCTGGTGTCCGACGGCCCGGCGCTCACCCATGCGCGGTTCCGGGAGCTGCCGTCCTTCCTGCGGCCAGGGGATCTGGTGGTGTTCAACAACTCCGCCATGATCACCGCGGCCGTGGACGCCGAGTACGGCGGTGCGTCGGCGGTCCTGCACTTTTCGACCTGGCTGGACAACGGTGGCTGGGTGGTGGAACTGCGCGACCCGGCGGGTGTCCCGTGGCGCGGGGCAGCGGTGGAAGCCGGTGCGCGCCTCGCGCTTCCGGGCGGTCAGGTCGCCACGATGCGCGCCCCGTGGCTGCCGGACGGGGATCGGCTGTGGGTCGCCGAGGTGGCCGCGGTGCCCGGCGGCATCGATATCGACGTCCGCACGATGCTCGCCCGGCACGGCAGGCCGATCACCTATTCCTATGTGGCAGAGCGCTGGTCGGCGTTCTACTACCGGACGGTCTTCGGGACGGTTCCCGGTAGCGCCGAAATGCCCAGTGCGGGGCGACCTTTCAGTGAGGCGCTGGTGACGGGTCTGATCGCGAGCGGCGTCGGCCTGGCACCGATCACCCTGCATACGGGCGTGTCCTCACCGGAGGCCGGGGAGCCGCCCAGTCCGGAGCGGTTCGAGGTGCCGGAGATGACCGCGCGGCTGGTCGAGGCCACTCGGCGGGCGGGTGGCCGGGTGGTGGCGGTCGGGACCACGGTGACGCGGGCGCTCGAATCCGCCGCCACCGTCGACGGCCGGGTCCTTCCGATGGCCGGGTGGACCGATCTGGTGCTGAGCGCCGACCGCCCGGCGCGGGTGGTGGACGGGCTGATCACCGGGTGGCATGCCCCGGGCGCCTCGCATCTGCATCTGCTGGAAGCGGTGGCGGGCGGGGAGGTGGTCCGCGAGGCGTACCGCGCCGCGCTCGATTCCGGTTATCTGTGGCACGAATTCGGCGACGCCGCCCTCCTCTTCCGGAACTGACCCGCGGCCGTTCCGGAACTGGACCCCCGGGATGCAAGCTTCACCGACGGTGGCGTAGGCTGGCATCTTCCGCGTCGCCGAGGGCTCGCCGCCTGATTCCGGCCCGCGGCAAAGGCTTTCCTACCCGCCGGTACCCATCAGGGATACGAGCGTTTGTCCTGGTAGGGAACGTTCAGAGGCGCTTCGATGAACGTCCGGTGCGGTCTGCGTCGCGTTCACCGGACTGGCATCGGCAGGTAATCCGGCGGACGCTCCGACGCAGTCTGGGACTGGCTTGATCAAGGCTATGACCACCATGGCAGCGTCGAATTCCAGCCTGCTGGCAGCCGCGTCGAAGCCCGCCCCGGAACCGCCCCGCACCACCGGACGGTCCCAGTACTCCCTGGTCGTCTCCTCCGATGCCGAGCATCGTGAGGCCGCGCAGCGCCTGCGCTACCAGGTGTTCGCCAATGAGCCGGGATTCACCATCCCCGACAACGGAACCGGCCTGGACGCCGACCGTTTCGACGACCACTGCGACCACCTGCTGGTGCGCGACGAGCTCACCGATCAGTTCGTCGGCTGCTACCGCATGCTGCCCCCGGACAAGGTGACCGCCGCCGGCGGCTACTACACCGCCACCGAATTCGATTTGGCCGCACTGGATCCCGTCGGTCACCGGATCGTCGAGATGGGCCGCGCCTGTGTGGTTCCCGACCACCGCAACGGCTCGGTGCTGACCCTGATGTGGGCGGGCATCCTGCACTACATCCAGCTCACCGGCTACGACTGGGTGATGGGCTGCGTCTCGGTCCCCATGCGGATGACGCCCGAGGACGAGCCCGGTGTGAACGTGCGCGGCGTGCGCGATCTGCTGCTGCGCAAGCACGCGCTGGACGCGGAACGCCATGTGCGCCCGTACAACCCGGTCGTGGTGGACGGCCGCGGCCTGGACGAGCTGGCGGCCCCGGCCCGTCCGAAGCTGCCGCCGCTGCTGAGCGGCTACCTACGCCTGGGCGCGGAGATCTGCGGCGAGCCCGCCCACGATCCGGAGTTCGCGGTGGCCGACTTCGTCGCGCTGCTCGGCCTCGAGACCATCAACACCCGCTACCTGGAGCGCCTGCAGGGCGCGGCCAACAGCCTGGATGCCCGGTGATATCCCATGATGCCCGCTCTGCTCTCCCCCGAGGCCGGTGCGCTCTCGTGCCCGCCGGCCGAGCCCACCGCCCACTCCTGGATGCCCCACAGCCCGTGCGGCGCTTCGTGTGTCGACTCTCCCGCTGAGGCGGGCACGCTGCGGGTCGCGGCCCGCGTGCTCGGCATCGCGGGGGTGCTGCTGAGTTTCCCGATCGCGCATATCGCCACGCCGCGTCGCCGCCGCACCGGTCTGCAGCGCCGCTATGCGCGAGCCCTGTTGGCGTGCTGCGGAATTCGGGTCCGGATCACCGACGAGCGTGCCGCCGGGGACCGTCGCGACGGCGGTGTCCTGGTGGTGGCCCGCCACATCGGCTGGACCGACATTCTCGCGCTGACCGCCGTGGAGCCCATGGGCTTCGTGGCCCGCGCGGATCTGGTGGAGTGGCCCGCGCTCGGCGACGTGGCCAAGAAGGTGCGGGTCATCCCGATCGATCGGGAACGGCTGCGCCAGCTGCCGTCGGTCATCGAGACCATGGCGGCCCGGCTCTCCGCCGGGGACCGCGTCTGCTTCTTCCCCGAGGGCACCACCTGGTGCGGTCGCGCGCACGGCACGCTGCGGCCCGCGCTGTTCCAGGCGGCCGTCGATTCCGGTGCGCCGGTGCAGCCGCTGCGGCTGCGGTATGTGAACGCCGCGGGCGAACTGTCCACAGTCCCCGGCTTCGTCGGCGTGGACTCGCTGGCGGACTCGTTCCGGCGGGTGTTGCGGTCCAAGGGCGTGGTCGCCGAGATCACCTTGCGGCCGCAACTGCTCCCGGACGCCGACCGGCACGAGCTGGCGCGGCGCTGTGAGCAGGAGCTGGAGGGCGACACCGTCGACCGTGCCTTCACCGATGTGATCCACGGCTCGGAGCACCTCGCAGCTATCGGTACCGGGGCGACGCGGCAGGCCGCGGTCGACCGGGTGTGATTCGGATCAATTTCACAGGGTATTAGGGGATTTCACCGGTTTGCGCTGAATGTCCGTTAGGGGGTCGCGCAGTCGTTCGGTCTCGGGACCCCCTAATTATCGCTAGTTCTCAGCTTCCAGGCCGACCAGTCGGTAACGCCCGGCCCGCGTGATTCGACGGCAAGGCAATCGAATAACGACGTCTGGAAGCGAATACATCAATGTCGGCAAGGACATTCCCGGCTGCCGTGGTCATCGCCGCGGCCGTAGCTCTCTGCGCGCCGTCAGCCACCGCTGACCCCACGACCACCGCGCCCGCCCCGGGCCTCGGCCTCGGCGTCGATGTCAATGTCGGCCCGGGCGGGCTCGGCGTCGACGTGAACACCGGAGCCCACGTGGGCGGAAACGCCGGTGGCGGTGTGCAGGTCGGTGGTAACACGCAGGCCGGTGGCAATGCCAATGGTGGCGTCCAGGCGGGCGGTAATACGCAGGCCGGCGGGAATGCCAATGGTGGCGTGCAGGTCGGCGGTAATACGCAGGCCGGTGGCAATGCCAATGGTGGCGTGCAGGTCGGCGGTAATACGCAGGCCGGTGGCAATGCCAATGGTGGCGTGCAGGTCGGCGGCAATACGCAAGCCGGCGGAAACGCGGGCGGCGGCGTGGATGTCGGCGGTGGCGTCCAGACGGGCGGAAACGCCGGTGGCGGCATCGATATCGGTGGCGGTGTGCAGACCGGCGGGAATGCCAACGGTGGTCTGGATATCGGTGGGGGCGTGCAGACCGGCGGCAACGCCAATGGCGGCCTGGATATCGGTGGGGGCGTGCAGACCGGCGGCAACGCCAATGGCGGCGTGCAGATCGGCGGGGGCGTGCAGACCGGTGGCAATGCCAACGGTGGCGTGCAGATCGGCGGCGGTGTCCAGACCGGTGGCAATGCCAACGGCGGTGTGCAGGTCGGCGGCAACACGAATATCGGTGGCGAGGCGCAGGGCGGCGGCCTGGGCGGCGTCGACCTGACCGTGTCCGGCGGCGCGGCCGCGGGCGCGGATGTGGTGAACGGCATGACGATTCCGGTCGGCGCGAGCACCGGCATCCCCGGCGGCATCGCGGCGACCGACGCGGTCCCGGCGGGCGGCTACAAGATCCCGAAGGGCGCGCCGGAGACCGGTGCCGGTGGCATGGCGGGCGCCCGATGATGACCGGACGCCGAAACACGATGAGCACGAAGCCGGTCCGCCGCAGACCGTTGGCCGCCGTGGCCGCGGTGCTGGCGGTCACCGCGGCCCTGGTCTCGGGCTGCGGATCCTCCGGCGGTTCGGACGCGCCGTCGACTTCGCGGGTGCCGACCACGGTCGCGGTGCAGACGGCCGGGTCGATCACCCGGTCCACCCCGGTGTCGTTCGCGATTCCCTCGATCAATGCCGCCGGATCGCTGATCTCGGTGGGCCTCAATGCCGATGGCTCGGTCCAGGTGCCCGCCGACTATCAGCAGGCCGCCTGGTACCAGCAGGGTCCGGCCCCGGGGGAGCAGGGCTCGTCGGTCATCCTCGGCCACGTCGACTCCTACAAGGGCCCGGGAGTGTTCTTCGCCCTGAAGAAGGTCAAGAAGGACGACATGATCGACGTGACCCGCGCCGACGGTAAGGTCGCGCACTTCAAGGTCACCGATGTGCGGATGTACCTGAAGTCGGAGTTCCCCGACCAGACCGTGTTCGGCCCTCGTGGCGGCGCGACCCTGCAGGTCGTCACCTGCGGCGGCGATTTCGACAAGAACGCCAAGAGCTACCTGTCGAACGTGGTCGTCTTCTCCTCGCTGGACTCGGTGACCTAGCTGGGAGTGACGGAGCCCACCGCGCGGTCGCGGACTGATCAGGAATCGAGAAGCACTGGTCAGGCCCGCGACCGTAGCGTCGTGGACATGACCTCCATCGAATTCATCACTCTCGATGTCGCCGATCCCGAGGCGGCCGCGCACTTCTACGCCGCCGCCTTCGGCCTGGACACCGAGCTGCGGTTCCGCGCCGCCCAGGAGCCCAGCACGGGCTTCCGCGGCTACACCCTGTCCCTGACCGTCGCCCAGCCGGCGGACGCCGACGCCTACCTCGACGCGGCCGTCGCCGCGGGCGCGACGGTGCTGAAGCCCGCGGCCAAGTCGATGTGGGGCTACGGCGGCGTGGTCCAGGCCCCCGACGGCGCGATCTGGAAGGTCGCCACCTCCGCCAAGAAGAACTCGGGCCCCGCGACCAAGCGTTTCGAGTCCCTGGTCCTGCTGCTCGGCGTCGCGAATATCGGTGCCGCCAAGCGCTTCTACGTCGACCACGGCCTGCCCGTGGCCAAGAGCTTCGGTCCCGTGTACGTCGAATTCGATACCGGCTCGGGCCCGATCAAGCTGGCCCTGTACAAGCGCCGCGCACTCGCCAAGGACGCGGGCGTGCCCGCCGACGGCACCGGCTCCCACCGGCTCACCATCGGCGGCTCCGAAACCTTCACCGACCCCGACGGTTTCGCCTGGACGCCCGCCACCCAGCCCGCCGATCGGTGATCCGCGGCGCGGTCAGGGCACGATGACGGCGCGGCCCCGCAGCGTGCCCGCCGCGAGTCGCCGATGGGCCTCGGGCGCTTCGTCGAGGCCGAATCGCTCGACCGCGATCTCGAGCACGCCGTCGTGCCCGAGGTCGACCAGTTCGATCAGCTCGCGGCGAGAGCCCCCGGGCCCGGTCTCAGTCCCAGGCGTAGGTGCCGTCGAGCAGGGCTTCCAGTAGCGGGCGGTGCATGACGAAGTCGTCGCGGTCCTCGGGTTCGGTGGTTTCGCCGAAGTGGATCATGCGCCGCCAGACGCGGGCCATGACGATGCCGTGGCGCAGTGCGGCGTACAGGAGATACCAGTCCATGTCCTGTGGCGCGTGGCCGGTGCGCTCGGTGTAGAGCCGCTCGACGTCGCTGCGCCGCAGGAAGTCCGGCAGCCCGGGCTGGTCGAAGCGGACGGCCATGTCCTGGAAGAACCGGTGCATGAAGATCGGCCACGCCACGTCGAGTTCGCGCGGGCCGATGGCGGCCATCTCCCAGTCCAGCACCGCGGTCGGGTCGCCGCCGTCGAACATGATGTTGCCGGGCCGGGCGTCACCCCAGGTGAGCACGTCCGCGCCGGATTCGGTCGGCCAGTTGCGCTCGAGCCAGTCGAAAGCGCGCTCCAGCACGGGGATTCCGAAACCGTCGCGGGCGAGCGCCCAGTCGTACCAGTCGCGCTGGGCCTGGAAGTGGCTGCGCAGCGCCGAGCCGTCCCCGGCCAGCATGGGGAAGCGCCGGGAGGGTTCGTCGATGGCGTGCACCTGCGCGATCACCTCGACGGTGTGGCGGGTGATCGCCGCCCGCTCCTCGGGTGTGGCGTCGAACAGCCAGCCGGTGAAGACGTAGGGCGGATTATCCTCGCAGACCCGCCCGGCGACGCGGCCCATGACGAGGAACGGTGAGCCGAGTACGCCGGGATCGGTTTCCAGCCAGTGCAGTTCGGGCAGCGGTGCGTCGACCGCGTCGGCCACACCCGACATGACGGCGAACTGTGTTTCCAGATCGTAGGTTTCGAACAGCGGGAACGAATCCGCCTCGGGGGCGAGCCGTGCCACGAACCGCCCGCCGCGGGATTCCCCGCCGACGCTCCACTCGGCGTCGAAAAGCAATGTGGCGCTCGACATCCCGCCGCCATTGGGCTTGACCAGGCCGGTGACCCGCGGCGTGGCGTCGGCGTCGACGCGCGTGGCCAGCCAGTGTTCCAGCAGTACCGTCAGCTCGTCGTTGTCGCGGTCGGAAACCGTGAGTTTCCAACTCTGGTCGGGCGCGGGGGCGGACATCTGCGGAGTTCCTCCTGGAGCGAAGAGCGAGTGAGCCGAGCCGTGCTCTCGGGGACTGTAACGCGTTCTAATTTGGTTGCGAAACTGCCGCGTCGCATGCTCCGGTAGGCGGGACTCAAGTTGATATTCAGCATATTTGCACCATTCACCTGAGTCGACCGGAAATTGTCACTTGATGTAACACGTATCAGATTGCCAAAATGCGGCACTGCGAGCGCAGGGTGTGTTTTGTGGCCAGGTTCGCATTTGCTGCGCGGTTTCCGCGCGAGTTGTCTACCGTCATGAATGTGCGCCGGTCATGTGGCCGACGGAAGGGGGCGAGGCGCAGTGACAACAGGATTGGCTTGCCCCAGTTGGTGTATGGTGCACGAGGAGACCGATCCGCCGGGAGTCGACAGCGGGGGAACGCATTTCGGCCTGATGCTCGACATCGATGACGTATCGAATTCGACATCAGCGGGTTTCGTGCAGTTGCGGGCGACCGGTGAGGAGCTGCGACACCGGCGGGTGGACCTGGTGTTCGCCCCGCATCTGTGGGTCGAGATGACCGACGAGCAGGCCTCCGATATCGCGCGGGCGTTGTGTGCCGGAGCGGCGCTGTGTGATCGGACCGTCGACTCCCCGGCTCGCTGTCCGGCCTGGTGCCGCTGCCACGACGATCCCGAGGGCTGGGTGCACTACGGTCCGAAGCGGGTGGTGGAGGTATCGGGCGAGCTGCGCTCGGTGGAGATCCAGCTGTGCGCCTTCAATTGCGGCCATGACCGCAGGCTCATCATCGAATTCACCGTCGGCCATGACGAGATCGTGGAATTCGCCCCGGCCGCCGCGCGCCGGATCGCCGCCCATTTGATGGAAGCCGCCGACCTGCTGGCTTGACGGCCTGGATTGTCGACTGTCCGACCGGGTGTTCGCCTACGATAGCTGGTGATTTGCGAGCTGTGGTCGCTTGCGTTCGTGCATGGGCCTGATCGTTCCTTCTCACGGCAAAGGGGATCGGTGTGCGAAACATAGGTTTGTCCAGTTCGGTCCGGTTGCGCAGGGCAGCGCTGCTCGGCTGCTCCGCGAGCCTCGGCGTCGCCCTGCTGGTGGCGCCGGCGCAGGCCCAGGTGTCCGGGGCCGAGGAGATCGCCCGGAAGTACGAGCAGTTCGGCGGCACCGGATCGTTGCTCGGCAATCCGTCCGGTGACGTCCGCGAGGTGGCGGGCGGCGCGGTCCGCGACTATGCGGGCGGCGCGATCTACTACTCGCAGCCCACCGGCGCGCATATCCTCTACGGCGACATCCTGGCCGACTATCGGCAACTCGGCGGGCCCGGCGGCGATCTCGGCTTCCCCGCCAACGACGAATCGATGACGCCCGGAGACACCGGACGGTTCAACGACTTCTCCGCGCCCGACGGCGCGGCCATCTACTGGACGCCCCGGCAGTCGTGGGTGGTCCGCGGCCCGATGCTCGCGGCCTACCGCAAGCTGGGCGGACCGGCCGCCGAGCTCGGCTTCCCGGCCGCCGCCGCGACCGTCGACGCCGACGGCACCGTCACCCAGAAGTTCACCGGCGACAATGGCGCCGCGGAGATCTCCTGGAACCCGCAGCGCGGATTCGGCACGGTACCAGGCGGTTTGGCCGCCGGGTTGGCCGGTTTGTCGGTGCCCGGCGTGGTCGGTCAGCTCCCCGGCGGCACGGTGAACCTGCCGGAGGGCTCGGTGAACCTGCCCGGCGGCACGGTGCGGCTCCCGGACGGATCGATCAGTTTGCCGGACGGTAGCTTCCAGCTGCCGAATGGGAATGTCGTGCTGCCCGACGGCTCCATCAAGCTCCCCGACGGCTCGATCACCTTGCCGGAGAACGCGGTCCGGCTGCCCGACGGGTCGCTGCGGTATGCGAACGGTCTGATCCGGATGCCGGACGGTGTGCTCGAGCTGCCCGACGGCGCGGTGCGGCTGCCCGACGGCACCGTGAAGATGCCGGACGGTTCGATCGTGTTTCCCAGTGGCGGTGTGAAGATGCCCGACGGGTCCTTCGAGCTCCCGGGGATGTCGGCGCCGAGCACCGGCCAGGCCGAGGGCTGGTTCACCAAGTTCAAGGACGATATGGGCTGGTGGTGGCTGATCGCGCTGCTGGCCATCGCGGCAGCGATCATCGGACTGCTCGCCCTGCTGGTGTGGGCGTGGCGGAAGTTCCGGGACGGCAATGGATCCGGCCGCACGAGTGCCACGGTCGCCCCGGCCACGCCCGTGGGTGATGTCAAGGGCCTGGTAGCGGAGGTGCAGAGCAACACGATGCGCATGACGGGTGGCGGATTGGACGCGCGGGGCGGCGGGCTCGATGTGCGGGGCACCGCATCCCGGGCTGCGGGCGCGGTCGGTGACCCCGCCGCGGGCACCGGCAACCTGGGCAGGAAGGCGGGTCTGGCAGCCGCGGGAGCGCCCGGCGCCGGAGCCGTCGGCGTGGCCGGGCTCGGCAGGCGCGGCAGGATGACCACCGCGCCGCTGACGGCCGACCCCGAGCTGGACACCATGCTCCGCGGTCTGGGTGACGGCGCCGTCCTCGACATCACCTACGGCGAAGCGTTGCAGGGTCTTTCGCCGGTGGTGGTCGGCACCAAGCTGCTGGTCGACGAGAACCTGAGCCCCAGGCTGGCCGAACGGCTGGAGGCCGCGGGCTATGACGTGGCCCACGCGCGGGACATCGGCCTGTTCGGTGGCGACAACCGGCGGGCGTTGGAGCAGGCGAAGTCGAGCGGCCGCGCTCTGGTGACCGCCGAGCGGACCTGCATTCCCGATCTCGTCGCGGGCACGTCGGTGCCGAGCGTGGTGCTGCTGCACTCGGCGGACGCCACGATCGACGATCAGGTGACGGTCCTGAAGCAGGCGCTGCCGCGGCTGAACCAGCTGCTGTCCGGTGGCGCCCTGGCGGTGCTGTCGGAGCAGCGGATCCACGCGTGGCGTCTGCCGTCGTCGCGCGGCTAGGTTCGAATTCACCGGTTCTCCCGTGGCGCTGGTGCCGATGCGTTCGCATCGGCGCCGGCGCCATTTCTTTTGTGCGACTTGTACTTTTTGTGAAGAATGCGCGGCGCGCCCGCGACGCGTGATGCGAAGCAATCCCGTATTCGACTCGTCAAGCCCAGTGACATCGGCCCGGCATTCGTCTGCGTCACCACTTTCCTTTCGATTAGGACGGTTTCGTGAACAACGTGGAGTCGATGGGTCGCGAGAATGGCGACATCGACACCGAGGTGGTCATTGTGGGCGCGGGACCCGCGGGCCTGGTCCTGGCGAACCTGCTGCTCGCGGCGGGCATCGCGTGCACGATCCTGGAGCGGCGGAGTCGGCACCGGGCCGAGAATCGTTCCCGAGCAGGGTTTTTGGCACCGGACGCGGTCGCGGTGCTGCGTGCGCACGGACTGGCGTCCGGTCTGGATCGTCACGGTCGCGAGCACGATGTCTGCGAATTCCGCGGGCCCGAGGTCGGGTTCGAATTGTGTTATGGGAAGCGGGGTTTCGACCGACCGGCTGGCTGCCACCCCCAGGCGCCTCGGTCGCCGCCCTGGCCGAGTTGCCCGCCACCGATGTCGACAACCTGTCCCGGCTGCTCCGCTACCTCTGCGAACTCGACATCGTCCGGGTCTGCGGCGAGGGCTACGAACTCACCGACTCCGGCGCACTGCTGTCGAGCACGGCCGCCCGCTCCCTGCAACCGCTCGCCCGCCTGTACGGGGGAGCGTTCTCCGGGTCCTTCGCCCACCTCGACCATGCGGTCCGTACCGGCGCCGCCGGTTTCGACCATCACTTCGGCAGCCATCACTTCGACTACGTCTCCTCCCCGACGACGACGCCCCGTCCCTCGCTCCCGCCTGGGGCGTCCACATGCTCTGCAATGTCGGCACCCTGACCCACTACCGCGACCTGGCCGCGCCCGTCGGCCTCGTGGTGGTTCGGGTCTGCTCGCTGCTTTTGGACTTCTCGATGATCGAGCTGAGCCGCCCGCCCGGCCGCTGACAGCCTCGAGCACTCGGCGGTCTCCGCTGTCAGCGCGCGGTCGGCGGGCTGTCAGCGGCCGCCGCCATCGTCGTGTGCGTGCCGGAGCGACGGCACACCACCACGAAGGAGGACACCATGAACAACCCGGCGATCGCGCGGCTGGAAACGCTGGCGCATCGGATGGAGCCGACCGCACGGGTCGACCGCGACGCGCGGGACTGGCTGACCGAGGTGCGGACCGCCATCCTCGAACTGCGGCAGCAGCCCACGCCCGGGTCCCGATCGGGCGGCGGCCTCCTGGAGTCGGTCGGTGAGGGCCTGGCCCTGGGCGCGGGCTTCGCCGTCGGCGAGGAGATCGTCGAGGACCTGTTCGACTGGTGAACCGGCCCACGGGTATGGCGGGAATACCGACGCGACGGCGGCGGCTATCCTTGGACGGTCATGAAGTCGGCTTTCCCGGGTCCGGTCGGTGCCCAGACGGTCTACCTCGATCACGCGGCGACTACCCCGATGTTCCCGGTCGCGGTCGAGGCCATGTGTGCTGCGCTGGGGGTGACGGGCAACGCCTCGTCGCTGCACGGGTCGGGACGGGCCGCACGGCGGCTGCTCGAGGAGGCTCGGGAGTCGATCGCGGCGGGGCTCGGGGCGCGGCCCTCGGAGGTGATCTTCACCTCGGGCGGGACCGAGAGCGACAATCTCGCCGTCAAGGGGATCTACTGGGCGCGCCGTGACGCCGACCCGAAGCGGAACCGGATCCTGGTGAGCGCGGTCGAGCATCACGCGGTGCTGGACACCGTGGAATGGCTCGAACAGCACGAGGGCGCGCGGGTCACGTGGCTGGAGTGCGACGCCGAGGGCGTCGTGTCGCCGCGCACACTGCGGGCCGCGCTGGCCGCGTACGCCGAGGAGACGGCGCTGGTCAGTGTCATGTGGGCCAACAACGAGGTCGGGACGATCCAGCCGATCCGGGAATTGGCCGCGGTGGCACAGGAGTTCGACGTGCCGATGCACAGCGACGCGGTGCAGGCGGCCGCCCAGCTGCCCATCGATTTCGCGGCCAGCGGGCTGGCGGCGGCCAGTTTCGCCGGGCACAAGGTCGGCGGGCCGCACGGGGTCGGGGTGCTGCTGCTGGGCCGGCAGGTGCCCGCGGTGCCGCTGCTGCACGGCGGCGGGCACGAGCGGGATCTGCGCTCAGGCACCTCGGACGTGCCCGCGGCGGTGAGCCTGGCGGCCGCCCTCCGCGAGACCGTGGCGGGCCTGGAGCTGCGCGCGGTGGAATTGGAGCGGCTGCGGGACCGGCTCATCGACGGCGTGCGCGCCATCGTGCCGGACGCGGTGCTCAACGGCGGGACCGGTGAGCGGCGACTGCCGGGCAACGCCCACTTCACGTTCCCGGGCTGCGAGGGCGACTCACTGCTGATGCTGCTCGACGCCGCCGGGATCGAATGCTCGACCGGATCCGCGTGCAATGCCGGAGTCGCCGGACCCTCCCATGTGCTGCTGGCCATGGGCGTGGAACCGGGCCGCGCGCGTGGATCTCTGCGATTCTCATTGGGACACGATTCGACCGACGCCGATATCGACGCCCTGCTGGCCGCGCTGCCGCAGGTGGTCGAGCGGGCGAAGGCGGCCGGACTGGCCGGAGCGAAGGGAGGCTTCTAGATGCGAGTACTTGCCGCGATGAGTGGTGGCGTGGATTCCGCCGTGGCGGCCGCCCGCGCCGTGGACGCCGGACACGAGGTGGTCGGCGTGCACCTGGCGCTGTCGGCGAGCCCGGGCACGCTACGCACCGGATCGCGCGGCTGCTGCTCGAAGGAGGACGCCGGTGACGCCCGGCGGGCCGCCGACGTGCTCGGAATCCCGTTCTACGTCTGGGATTTCGCCGACCGGTTCAAGGAGGACGTGATCGACGACTTCGTCGCCGCGTACGCCGCCGGCGAGACCCCCAACCCGTGCCTGCGCTGCAACGAGAAGATCAAGTTCTCGGCGCTGGCCGACCGCGCGGCGGCGCTCGGCTTCGACGCCGTCGTCACCGGGCACTACGCCCGCTTGGCGGACGGCGTGCTGCGCCGGGCCGTGGACGCGGACAAGGACCAGTCGTACGTGCTGGCCGTGCTGACCGCGGATCAGCTCTCGCGCGCCATGTTCCCGGTCGGCGACACCCCGAAGCCGCAGATCCGCGCCGAGGCCGCCGAACGCGGGCTGGCCGTCGCCGACAAGCCCGACAGCCACGACATCTGCTTCATCCCCTCCGGTGACACCCAGGCCTTCCTGGGCGCGAAGATCGGCATCCGCCCGGGCGCGGTGCTCGACGCCGACGGCACCAAGCTCGCCGACCACGAGGGCGTGCACGGGTTCACCATCGGCCAGCGCAAGGGTCTGGGCCTGCCCGGCCCGGCCGCCGACGGCAAGCCGCGCTACGTCACCGGCATCGACCCCGACACCGGCGACGTGCACGTGGGTTCGGCCAAGGACCTCGAGGTGTGGACGGTGCTCGCCGACCGCGCCATCTGGACGTCGGGCGAAACCCCTTCCGGCCCCATCGAATGCGTCGCCCAGGTGCGGGCCCACGGCGGCACCGCCCCCGCGGTCGCCGAGGCCGTCGACGGCGGCCTGGTAGTGCGGCTGAGAGAGCCGCTGACCGGGGTGGCCCGCGGCCAGGCCGTGGTCCTCTACCGCCCCGACACCGACGGTGACGAGGTGCTGGGCAGCGGCACCATCTCCGGCACCGAACGCGAACCGCACTCGTACGCAAGCGAACTGGTCTCGGATAGCGCCCGGTGAGCGACCGTCCCTCGCGCAGCGGCGCGAAGTCCTATGTGGCACGACAGATCCGGCCCGTTCTCGGTGGCCGGATCGTGTGGCGCACCGGTCTGGCGCAACCGGCCGGTCTGCGGCCCAAGCGCGGCCCCGGCAAGGTCCGGCTCGGCAAGGGCGCCAATCGGGCCTCGGCCGACCCGGTGGGGCAGCCCGCCCGCGCCGATACCGGCGAATTCCAGCCCGGCGAAGCGCAACCCGGCCCCGAGGGCCCGCACGACGCCGGGACCGGACCCTCGTCGGACCGCAACCCCGACCATTCCGGGCGCAAGCGCGCCGTGACCGTCCGGGTCGCCCCCTACGCCGAACGCGGCCGCATCCCCACCGGCGCGCCCGCAGAGGGCACCGCGGGCAAGACCTGGGACTGGTTCGTCAACACGACCTGCTGGGACTGGTACACGAACTCGAGCGGGAAGACCGATCGCGGCGATGCCGGTGAGTGACAACGCCTTCGCGCTGCCCGGCGGCACCGCGACCGGCGTCGGTTCGTGGCCGGGCGCCGACCCGCGCGAGGCGGCGGCGACCGTGGTGGGGGAACTGGGTCAGCTGCCGCACCTGGTCGAACTGCCCGCCCGCGGTATGGGCGCGGACATGATCGGACGGGTCTCCGGGCTGCTGGTGGACATGCAGTTCGACAGCACCACCCGCGGATACCGGCTGGGCGCGCGGCCCGGCGCGGTCTCGCGGCGCGCCAGCGACCTGTTGCGCACCGATCTGGACGCGCTCGAAGAGGCCTGGGAGACCGGCGGTTTGGCCGGATCCGGTCACCCGGTGAAGGTGCAGGTGGCGGGCCCGCTGTCGGTCGCCGCGGAGGTCGAACTGCCCGGCGGGCATCGCATCCTCACCGATTCCGGTGCGCTGCGCGACCTTTCGGAGTCCCTGGCCGAGGGCATCGCCAATCACGTCGCCGAGGTCTCCAAGCGACTCGGCACGCAGGTGATCCTCCAGATCGACGAACCCCACCTGACGGCCGTCCTGAGCGGGACGCTGAAGGGCGTGAGCGTCCTGAACACGGTGCGCGCCATGCCCGAACCCGAGGCCCTGCACGTGCTCGACACCGTGGCCGCGTGGCAGTCGGTCCCGGTCCTGATTCACTCCTGCGCCGACCGCCCCGCGCTCGGCTTCCTGCGCAAGTCCGCCGCGAGCGCGATCGGGTTCGACCTGGCCGCGATCGGCACCCGGGACCTGGACCGCGTCGGCGAATTGCTGGACGCCGGAAAGCATCTGGTCCTCGGCCTGGTCTCCACCGCCGATCCGGCCAAGCCGGTCACCTGGCGTGACATCGCCGAACCCGGTGTGCGCCTGATCGACCGCCTCGGTTTTCCCCGCCGCCTGCTCGCCGACCAGATCCTGGTCTCCCCGGCCTGCGGCCTGGCCGGCGCTTCCTTGTCCTGGGCCCGCCGCGCGGTGAGCCTGGCCGCGGAGACCGCCCGCGCCTACGCCGACGAGCCCGAGGCCCTCACCTTCGAGTAGCCGCTACATCCGCTCGACGATGTCGAGTGCGATGGCCACGGCCGCCGCGTTGCTCTCCTCGTCGGACAGCTCCAGGTCCCCCATCATGGACAGACTCCAGCTGATGGCCAGTAGCGCCTGCCGGGCGTGGAACACGGTCAGCGGCTCCCGGCTCGGCGCGCTCATCAGGTCCGCCAGCACCCGGAACTGGTAGCGCAGGCTCGTCCCGAACCCGAGGTCCCGGAACGCGGGCTGGTTCTCGTGCCAGAACCGGATCATGTCCTTGCCGAGACTGTGCAGCAGCGCCCCGTACCGGATCACGATCGCCCGGGCCCGCTCCCGACCCACGGGCGCACCCTCGGCCCAGGTCACGATCTCGTCGATGCCGCCCCGCAGATCCTCCGACAGACTGGCGACGATGTCTTCCTTGGTCCGGAAGTGGTAGTACAGCGCGGCTTTCGTGACTCCCAGGCGTTCGGCGATCTCCCGCAACGAGGTCTTCTCGTATCCCCGCTCCGAGAACAGCTCCATGGCGACGGCCCGAATCCGCTCCCGCGTGTCACTGCGACGCCCGTCCATCGGATCCCTTCGTTCTGCTCGACGCCCGGCCATTTTGCTTGACGCCCGGCAAGGTAAAAGCCTAGCGTCTCCCTCACCGCCATTTACCTAGCCGGGCGGCAAGTTAATTCACGCGCGGGGAGCAGTGACATGACCGAATCAGCAGCGAAAGTGCCGGTCGACGGCGTGGCAATGACGGCGATCGGGGTGGCCGTCATCCGGGCGCGGGAGTCCGCACGTCCCGACCGCCTCTACGACGACCCGCAAGCCGCGGCCTTCGTGGCTGCCGCCCGCACGGGTTTCGAGCCGGGCCGTTGGGCCCGCGTGGAGGCCGTGGCCGACCAGTTCTACGAGGGCCGCACCGTCGGCGTGCACCTGGTCGACGAGCGATTCCGTGCGGCGATCACCGCGGGCTGTGCCCAAATCGTCCTATTGGGAGCAGGTTTGGACACGCGCGCCTACCGCATGCCCCTCCCGCCCGGAACCCACGTGTTCGAGATCGATCTCCCGGAGCTCTTCGCCTTCAAAGAGCCCGTCCTCGCGGCCCTGCCCGCCACCCCCGCCTGCCATCGCCACGTGGTCGTCTCCGACCTCCGCGACGACTGGCGAACCCCCTTGCTGGCAGCCGGTTTCACCCCGAGCGTCCCCACCTACTGGGTGGACGAGGGCTCTCTCGGATACCTGAACCAGGACTGGAACCAGCGCGTGGTCCGCACCCTCACCGACCTCTCCGCCCCCGGCAGCCGCTTCGGGGCGGCCTGCTACGTCGTCGACCCCGACGCCCCGCAGTACCGCGACCTGCGCCGCCTGGTTGCCGGTGACCAAGCCTCCGACCCGGCCCCCATCACCACGTCCCAGGACTTCGACGTCCAGTCCTGGCTCGATTCTCTCGGCTGGTCCACCGAGTTCCACAGCTGGAACGACATGACGGCCCACCTCGACCGCCCGGTCGGTCCCCTCGACCCCCGCATCGGCAATATCGCGGCCGTCCGCCGCGGACGATGACCCCGTGGCCGGAGGATCAGCCCTGATCCTTCGGCCGCTTCGAGCCGAAGTAGGGGCGGGCGCCCGGGTGGCCGAGCTGCCATTTGTCGGGCTTGCCGGTGGGATAGGCGACGGGGATCCGGTCGCCGATCGACGGCCACTGGTTGACGTCCCAGGCGAAGCGGCCGTAGACCTCGTGGGCCACCACGGTGGGGCCGGAGATGCTGCCGCTGATGGTGACGTACTGCTCGCCGAGCTCGGCGGGGCGGGGGCTCACGCCGGTGACGTGCAGGGTGCCGGATTCGAGTTCGGCGGGGGCGCCGAAGCCGGGCAGGGCGCGACCGCCGCCGCCGTTGGCGCGGCGGTAGTACATCACGGTCGCGGCCAGGGCGCCGCCGATCAGCAGGACGAACGCGAGCTGGATGAGCATGGAGTCCATGCTAGGCGGCGTCGCGTCCGGCCCCGGACAGCGGTTAGTGGGCGGTGAGTTCGGACACGCCACGGTGGCGGCGGAGCTGCCAGACCGTGGTGCGCTTGGACTGGGAGCGGCCGTTGCCGCGGTCGATGAGGGTGCGGTTGGCGGTGGTGAACACCAATTGCGCGCCCTGGGTATTGGTTTCGGGGTTCTGGAACAGCTGGATGAGGCTGTCGGCGGTCTCGGGGGTGAGGGCGGCGTCGATATCGTCGACCGCCAGCACGCCGCCGGTGTCGAGGGCGTCCAGCATGGGCGGCAGCAGGCGCAGCATGGCCAGGGTGGCGCTGGACTCGTCGGCGATGTCGAAGGCGGTCTCGATGCCCTCGTGGGTCAGACCCAGGCCGACGCCGCGACGGGCCACCATGCGGGAGTACAGGGCGTCGCGGGCGGCGTAGAGGTTGGCCAGTTCGCGCTGCAGCAGGGTGACGGTGATGCCGTGCTCGAGGAACATCTCCTCGGCGTAGTTGGCCGACACCGTGCAGTTCTCGATTTCCTTTGTGGTGGACGAGATGTCGGTGTCCAGGTCACGCAGGTAGTCGGCGTACATGGGATCGTCCGAGGGCAGCAGCAGATCGGTGATGCCCAGGTCGGCGCCGCGCAGCAGGGTCAGCAGCCGCACCGCGTGATCGGTGGAGCGCGAGATGTGCGAGCCGACGCGGTGCGCGATCTCCTGCGGATCCGGTTGCCCGCACTGCACTTCCAGCAGCGACTGGAACCAGCGGTAGGCGGGCACCAGCGGTTCGGCGTACAGCTGCCCGGACAGGCTGAGCAGCAGTGCGTTCGGCCGCACCAGCGGCACCACCGCACCCAGGCCGTACCGGGCGGCCTCGAACATGGGCCCGATCCGGATGTCGTCTCCGGCGCGTTCGAAGACCACCCGTTTGCGATTGTGCGGATGCGAGTGCAGCCATTCCGCCGCCACATCGGCATTGTCGAGCCGGAAACCGTAGGTGTACGGGCAGCCCTCGGCGACGAAGTTGGCCACGAATTCCGAAGGGCGATCCGAGAATCCGAGATGCGGGGTGCGGTCGGGCCCGGAGTACGGGTCCCACCCGGTGACAGAGTTCAGCACGGCGTCGCGCATGCGGTCGAGCGCGTCGATGAGGCCGGTCTTGCCGGTGGCGGCCGCGCCGTACACGGCGGTGACCGGCGTGGCGACCGGTCCGCTACCCCGGGTCAGCCGCAGCTCCTGCGGTTCGGCGAGGGACCGATGGTTCGTCACCTGAAAACTACGCAACACCCTGGACATCCTGCCGGTCGCGGGTCGGAAATGCGACTCACCTTATTCGGACGTGGCGGTCGGATCGCGGGCGGGCCGCGAATGACGCTGCGCGACAGCGCGAACGGTCGTGCGCGAGGGCCGCGACGCGGTCGCGGCGACTCGGCGACGAGCCGTTCCGGTCCCGCGCGAATGCGGCTCGACGTGCGGGAATGTTTGATCAAACCTGTCGGTGGGGCGGGATAGAGTGCCTTCTGTGAGCGAATCGGGCAGCGAATCGGGCAAGGAGATCACCGCGGCGAGCGGGGACGAGCGGGTCGAGTGGCAGCGGTTGGCGGAGGAGGTTCGCGACCACCAGTTCCGCTACTACGTGCGGGACGCGCCGATCATCACCGACGGTGAGTTCGACGAGCTGTTCAACCGGCTGGTGGCGCTCGAGGAGTCGCATCCGGATCTGCGGACTCCCGACTCGCCGACCCAGCTGGTCGGGGGCGGCTTCACGACGGAGTTCGCGCCGGTCGATCACCTGGAGCGGATGTACTCGCTGGACAATGTGTTCAACGAGGACGAGATGCGGCAGTGGATCGCCAAGGTGGAGGCCGACGCCGGCACCGACCTGCACTACGTGTGCGAGGTGAAGATCGACGGCGTCGCGCTGAACCTGGTGTACGAGGACGGCAGGCTGGTGCGCGGCGCCACCCGCGGCGACGGCCGCACCGGTGAGGACGTCACCCTCAATGCCCGCACCATCGAGGACATCCCGCACGAGCTGGTGCACAGCGACGAGTTCCCGGCGCCGAAGCTCCTCGAGGTGCGCGGTGAGGCGTTCATGACGCTGGCCGACTTCGAAGCGCTCAACGCCTCCATCGTGGCGGAAGGCAAACCGCCGTACGCGAATCCGCGCAATACCGCGGCCGGCTCGCTGCGCCAGAAGGATCCGGCGGTGACGGCCCGGCGGCGGCTGCGCATGATCTGCCACGGCTTCGGCCGCCTGGACGGTTTCGCGCCGGAGTCGCAGCACGAGGCGTATCGCGCGCTGGCCGCCTGGGGTCTGCCGGTGTCGGCGCACACGGTGCGGGTGCGGGGCGCGGACGCGGTGATCGACCGCGTCAACTATTGGGGCGAGCACCGCCACGACATCGAGCACGAGATCGACGGCCAGGTCGTCAAGGTCGACGAGTTCAGCCTGCAGCGCCGCCTGGGCGCCACGTCGCGCGCGCCGCGCTGGGCCATCGCCTACAAGTATCCGCCGGAGGAGGCCACCACCAAGCTGCTCAACATTCAGGTGAATGTCGGTCGCACGGGCCGGGTTACGCCGTTCGCGGTCATGCAGCCGGTGACGGTGGCGGGCTCCACGGTCGCCATGGCGACGCTGCACAATGCCTCGGAGGTGCAGCGCAAGGGCGTGCTCATCGGCGACACCGTCACCATCCGCAAGGCCGGTGACGTGATTCCCGAGGTGCTGGGCCCGGTGGTGGACGCACGTGACGGCTCCGAGCGCGCCTTCGTGATGCCCACGCACTGCCCCGAATGCGGTACCGAGCTGGCCCCCGCCAAGGAGGGCGACGCCGACATCCGCTGCCCCAATCAGCAGTATTGCCCGGCGCAGCTGCGGGAGCGGGTGTTCCACGTGGCCGGGCGCGGCGCGTTCGATATCGAGGCGCTGGGCTACGAGGCCGCCATCGACCTGCTGAAGTCGGGCGCGATCGCCGACGAGGGCGACCTGTTCGCCCTCGACGAGGCGACGCTGCTCACCACCACGCTGTTCACCAACAAAGCGGGCACGCTGTCGCAGAACGGCAAACGCCTGCTGGAGAATCTGGAGTCCGCCAAGGATCGCCCGCTGTGGCGCGTCCTGGTCGCCCTGTCCATCCGGCACGCGGGTCCCACCGCGGCCCGCGCCCTGGCCACCGCCTTCGGCAGCATGGACCGCATCCGCGAGGCCTCGGCCGAGGAGCTGGCCGCCACCGACGGCGTCGGCCCGACCATCGCCGCCGCGGTCACCGAATGGTTCACCGTGCCATGGCATCTCGACATCGTCGACAAGTGGGCCGCCGCCGGTGTCCGCATGGAGGACGAGCGCGACGAGTCCATCGAACGCAACCTCGAGGGCCTGTCCATCGTGGTGACCGGTTCGCTGCAGACCTTCACCCGCGACGGCGCGAAGGAAGCGATCCTGATCCGCGGCGGCAAGGCCGCCGGATCCGTCTCCAAGAAGACCGCTTTCGTGGTCATCGGCGACTCGCCCGGCTCCAAGGCCGACAAGGCGGAGGAACTGGGCGTCCCGATCCTCGACGAAACAGGCTTCGTCAAACTCCTCGAGGGCGGCCCCGAGGCGGTGTCGTAGCGACCGCCAGGTGCCGGTGCGGAGCGTACTCGTGCGCTGCCCGCACCGGTGGGTGTTCGCGGCCGAGCGCGGATGCCGGGCCACGGCGGGATGACGGTGTGGGATCGATCGAGGACGGAGTTGTGGTGATGGGCGCGGACGGTGACGCCGTGGTGATTCGGGATGCCGAGGTCGAAGATTTCGCCGCGGTCGGTGCGCTGACCGTCGAGGTGTACGTGGGCGAGGGACATGTGAATCCCCAGAGCCTGTACGTCGCGGAGCTCGCCGACACCGCCACCCGCGCGGCGTCGGCGGAGATCCTGGTGGCCGTGCGCGGCGAGGAACTGCTCGGCTCCCTGACCATGGCCCGGCCGGGCACGCCGTTCGCCGATATCGCCCGGCCCGGGGAGCTGGAGTTCCGGATGCTCGCGGTGTCCAAGCGTGCCCGCGGCCTCGGCATCGGCCGTGCCCTGCTGGAACGGGTGATCGAGACCGCCCGCGCGGAGGGGTTCGACGCGGTGGTTCTCACCACCATGCCGACCATGCAGGACGCTCGCCGCATGTACGACCGGTTCGGTTTCGCGCATGTGCCGGAACGCGATTGGCACACCGATTCGGGGCTGCCGCTCACGGTCATGCGGTTCGAGGTCGCGGTGGGGGACTGACTCCGGCTCCGCCGTCAGTCGCGCGGAGCGCCCGGTCGATACGACCCGGCGCGGCCGACCGGCTCGGCCGTTCGGGCCGAGTCGGCCAACCTCGCGGGCCCGCGGGGATGTCTCCCGCGGGCGGGGCTCAGGTCAGCACGCCGTCGATGCAGAGCGATGCGGTGCGCCAGGTCGGTGTGGGCCGCGCCCCGTCGAAGGTCCATCCGGCGATGGGTTCGGCGGCCTTCCACAGCAGCACGTCCCCGGGCAGCCGGACCACCTGGTACACGTCGTCGGTGCCCGGGATCAGCTGATTGCCGACGCAGTAGTCGGTGTAGCTGGTGCCGGGTTGCCGTGCGCCCGGACTGAATTGACCGATCGGGCTGCCGGTCGCGCCCGGTGTCCGCACCGTGGCGGGCCGGTCGGTATCCGCACCGGCGAACCAGTACGGCGCTCCGGCGTCGGTGCCGCACCGGAAGCTGGTACCGCCCGCGATGACGGTGCTGTCCTGCGGGTAAGTCGTTCCCGCCCACAGACACCCGGCGCGGGCCCGGCGCTCACCGGTTTCCGCGTCGGCGGTCGCGGCGAGCGGCAGCCCGGCGACGGCCAGGGCGGCGATGGCGATGGGCGCGGCGGCGGCCCGCCCGAAGCGTCGCGAGCCGCGCCACGTGGTCATGGCAGTAGTCATGGTGGCTCCCTGGTCTCGGTCCATGGTCAGCAGTGGCTGGCGAGCGCGGGGCAGACGGTGTAGCCGGAACCGTCGCGGTCCCACGTGGGTGTCCAGGTGGCCGGGTTGCCGCCGCCGACCCGGTTCGGCGGTTGGTTCGGCGGGCGGACCGTGCCGGGTTGCCGCGGGTGCTGGTTCTGGAGAACGGGATCGGTGTCGGTGTGGTTGAAGCCGAGCGGATCCCGGGCGTGGATGCCGGTGTTGTCATTGCCGTGCGTGACGATGCCGGGCCGGTTGCCGCGGTCCCCGGACCGCGACGGGTCGGAGGATCCGGGTGAGGTGCCGCCGTGCGTGGACGGTTCGGCGGATGCCGGTCCCGCGGCGAGCATGGTGGCGCCGGCCAGCGGGGCCAGAATCAGGCCGATGCGGCGGAGGTGGGGTCGTGGTCGATGGGCGTGCTGCATGGCGTCATTGCCTCTCTGCGCGGCGTCTCGGCCGTTCCTTATCTACTGAGTAAGACCGTAGATGACCTACGTAGGTGAATAGTAGGTAAAACCTGGGAATCTACTGAGTTCCTACGTAGGAAACGGGGAGGTGAGCAGCGGTCCGGCAATGCGAAACGCCCCCACCGGATCTCCGGTAGGGGCGTGAAACGCGAGGTGAAAGAGGGTGCGGCTCAGCCCAGCACGGTCGCGACGATGCCGGCCAGGTAGCCCAGCCGGGCCACCTCCGAGGGCCGGAAGTCCGGTCCGCCCGGGCGGCCCAGCAACAGCACCTTGCCGGTATTGCCGAGCGGCGCGGCCGCCAGTTTGGTGTCCATGTCCTTCCATAGATCGGGCACCCAGTCGGCGTCACCGTCGAGCACCGACGGTTTCTCCAGGGGCATCCACGGCGCCGAGGCGGCCTGTGTGGACGGCGCGCTCTGGGAGCCCACCACCCGGTAGGCGCCCTGCGGTCCCATGTCGATCACGGTCGACCAGCCGACCCGCAGCACCCGGGGCGCGCCGTCGACGAGCACCTGCAACCGGTCGTCGCGCGCGTTGGCGACCTGGTCGATGAGCTCGAGTTCGCGGTGGGTGTCGAGGATCCCCGAGTACGGCCGCAGCGAATCCACCTGCACATCGTGCAGTGATTCGGCGGCGGTGATGAGGGTGTCGGGCAATGCGCCCGTCGGCACCTCGACGACGATGTCGTCGATCGCGAAGCCGTCGCCGCGCTCGACGACATCCAGCGAGAGGATGTCCGCGCCAACGGAACCCAGCGCCAGCGCCAGCGATCCGAGACTCCCTGGGCGATCCGGAAGTTGCACGCGAAGCAGGTATGACACGTGCCTTCCTTTCTTTACTGTGCGACCGAAACTTTCCGACGGGTACCCGAGTCCCGCAATACTTACACCCTCGAGAGCCCGTTATCGAATCGAAGCATCTGCTGTGACGTGGGCCACCTACCGGCGGGTCACACATTGATGGTGCCAGGTCCGGCGCGTACCTGCGACCGGTGGCCGAAGGTGAACCCACTAGGCTGTCGGATGGCCAATCACCTAGCTCGAACCATGCCGAAAGGGGTCCCGCGGTGCCCGCCATCTCCAGGGACGAGGTAGCCCACCTCGCCCGGCTGTCCCGGCTCGCTTTGACGGACGACGAACTCGATCTGTACGCCGGTCAGCTGGATTCCATCCTGACCCACGTCGCACAGATCTCGCAGGTCGCCGCTGCCGATGTGCCCGCCACCGCATCCCCGAATCCGGAGACCAACGTGACGCGCCCGGATGTGCCGCAGCCGTGCCTGACTCCGGACGAGGCGCTCGCCATGGCCCCGGCCGTCGAGGAGCAGCGGTTCATGGTTCCGCAGATTCTGGGAGAGGGCGAATGACCGACCTGACCAAGCTGACCGCGGCGGAACTCGCGGACAAGATCCACGCCCGCGAGGTTTCCTCGGTCGAGGTCACCGAGGCTCACATCCGCCGCATCGCCGATGTCGACGGGGAGATCAACGCCTTCCTGCACGTCGCGGGCGAGCAGGCGCTGGTCACCGCCGCCGAGGTGGACCGCCGGATCGCCGCCGGGACCGTGGATTCGCCGCTGGCCGGTGTTCCCTTGGCGCTCAAGGACGTTTTCACCACCGTCGACATGCCGACCACCTGCGGGTCGAAGATGCTCGAGGGCTGGGTGTCGCCCTACGACGCGACGCTGACCACCAAGCTGCGCGAGGCGGGCATCCCGATCCTCGGCAAGACGAACATGGACGAGTTCGCCATGGGTTCGTCGACCGAGAACTCGGCGTACGGCCCGACCCGCAATCCCTGGGACACCGAACGGATTCCGGGTGGCTCGGGTGGCGGCTCGGCCGCCGCGCTGGCCTCCTTCCAGGCTCCGTTGGCGATCGGCACCGACACCGGCGGCTCGATCCGCCAGCCCGCCGCGGTCACCGCGACCGTCGGCACCAAGCCGACCTACGGCACCGTGTCCCGCTTCGGCCTGGTCGCCTGCGCGTCCTCGCTGGACCAGGGCGGCCCGTGCGGCCGCACCGTGCTGGACACCGCGCTGCTGCACGAGGTCATCGCCGGGTACGACCCGCGTGACTCCACCTCCCGCAATGTGCCGGTGCCGCCGGTGGTCGCCGCCGCCCGCGAGGGCGCCAAGGGCGACCTGTCGGGCCTGAAAGTCGGTGTGGTGCGCGAGCTTCACTCCGACAGCTACCAGCCCGGCGTCCTCGCCTCCTTCGACGCCGCGGTCGCGCAGCTGAAGGAGCTGGGCGCCGAGGTGATCGAGGTGTCGTGCCCGCACTTCGAGTACGCGCTGCCCGCCTACTACCTGATCCTGCCGTCGGAGGTGTCGTCGAACCTGGCGCGCTTCGACGCCATGCGGTACGGCCTGCGCGTCGGCGACGACGGCACCCACTCGGCCGAGCAGGTCATGTCCATGACCCGTGAGGCCGGACTGGGTCCGGAGGTCAAGCGCCGCATCATGATCGGCACCTACGCGCTGTCCTCGGGCTACTACGAGGCCTACTACGGCCAGGCCAACAAGGTCCGCAACCTGATCGCGCGGGACTTCGACAAGGCCTACGAGACCGTCGACGTGCTGGTCTCGCCGACCAGCCCGTTCACCCCGTGGAAGCTGGGCGAGAAGGTCAACGACCCGCTGGCCATGTACCTCTCGGACCTGTGCACGCTGCCCACCAACCTGGCCGGACACTGCGCCATGTCGGTGCCGTCCGGGCTCAGCGCGGACGACGGCCTGCCGGTCGGTCTGCAGATCATGGCCCCGGCGCTGGCCGACGACCGCCTGTACCGGGTCGGCGCGGCCTACGAGGCGGCCCGCGGCCCGATCGCCTGATCGGTCCGATCCCGCAAGCGAATTCGGCCCCCGCCGGTGTCAACCGGCGGGGGCCGCATGCTGTCCGCGGCGGTGGCGGGCCGTTCGCCGTGCCGGTCCCGGTGCGCTCGCGCTCGGTCGGCGGGAGTTTCACCGCTGGTCAGCGGCGGAGGTGAGTCGCTGTCCGGCTTGTCCGATTTCGGGCAGTCGGTATCCGGCCGATCCGGCATTGCCTGCGACGCGTCGGTCCCGACCGGTAGGCTGGCAGCGTTTCGGCGTGTGTGAAGGGTTTGTCAGGGGATGTTGCGACGCGGCGAAGTCTTCGCGGGCTACGTGATCGAGCGCGAAGTGGGCCGTGGCGGAATGGGTTCGGTCTACGCGGCCCGCCACCCTCGGCTCCCGCGGCTGATCGCGCTCAAACTGCTGCACCGGGAGATGTTCGGCGACAACGAGACCCGGCAGCGCTTCGAGCGCGAGGCCGATGTGATCTCCCAGCTCGACCACCCCAACATCATCACCGTCTTCGACCGCGGTGACGAGGGTGAGCAGCTGTGGATCGCCATGCAGTACGTGGACGGGGTCGACGGCGCGTCCATCGACCCCTTCGGCCTGCCCCCGGACCGGGCGGTCGAGATCATCGTGCAGACCGCGGCCGCACTGGATTACGCGCACGCGCGCGGCGTCCTGCACCGCGACGTGAAGCCCGCCAATCTGCTGCTGTCGCGCTCCGGCGGCATCGGCACCGGCTTCGCCGAACGGGTCCTGCTCAGCGACTTCGGCATTGCCCGGGTGCTCGACGACACCGCGCACCTGACCCGCACCGGCATGCTCAACGCCACCCTCGCCTACGCCTCCCCGGAGCAGCTGACCTCCGCGCCCATGGGGCCGCGCTCGGACCAGTATTCCTTGGCCTGCACACTGTTCCGGCTGCTCACCGGGCGCGGGCCCTTCGACGCGCCGAACATCGCGACAGTCATGCTCGGGCACTTGCAGTCCCCGCCGCCGCCCGCCGGCCAGTTCCGGCGTGAGGTTCCCGCCGAACTGGACGCGGTGCTGCGGCGCGCGCTGTCCAAGGACCCGCGCGACCGCTACGAGACCTGCTACGAATTCGCGCGGGCCGCCTGGGAGACGGTGGCCGAACCGGTGTCGCTGGTGCGGCGGCCGCGCGCGGCGGCGGCCGACCGGCTGCCCCGCGAGGACACCGTGCGCGGCTGCCTGTTCGGCGGCGCCATCGGGGACGCGCTGGGCGCGCCGATCGAGACCATGCTGCTGCCGAACATCCAGCAGCGCTACGGGAATCAGGGCGTCACCGGTGAGGGCGGCGGCTACAAGGGCCGCATCTCCGACGAGACCCAGCTGACCCTGTTCACCATGGAGGCGCTGATCCGCAGCGCGCGCGTGCGGGCTCGTGGCAATGCCGCGGCCGTCGGCATGATCCAGGAGAACCTGCTGGTGTGGCTGCGCGGGCAGGGCCAGGCCGCGGTGCCCGAACAGCCGGTGCCGCTGCAGAGCGGGCTGACCGTGTATCCGGAGCTGATGACCTACCGGGGTCCCACCCAGACCACCATCTCGGCCATGCTGCGCGCGGCCGCCCGGCAGCGGCCGGGCACGCCGCTGGGCACCCGCGACCACCCGATCAACGACTCCAAGGGCTGCGCGGCCGTGGTGCGTTCCGCGCCCTGCGGATTCACGCCGTCGCTCGAGCACGCCTTCGAATTGGCCTGCGACGCGGCGGCCCTCACCCACGGCAACCCGAGCGGCTGGCTGCCGGCGGGCACCTTCGCGGCCACCGTGTACGGGCTGGGCCGGGGGCTGGACGTGCGGACCGCGGTGGAACAGGCCCGCGCGCAGCTGGTCCGGAACCGGAACCACGAGGAGACCTCCGAGGCGCTCGACGCGGCCGTGCGGCTGGCCGACACCGTCGCCTTCCGGGGGCGGCCCATGCCCGCGCCCGGACTGCTGGAACGACTGGGCAGCGGCGTCATCGGCTCCGAGGCCCTCGCGCTGGCGGTGTGCGCGGCGGTGTGCGCCGAGAACGTCGGCGGCACACCGGAAGAGATCTTCCGCAACGGCGTGCTGCTGGCGGTCAACCACTCCGGGGACAGCGACTCCACCGGGTCCATCTGCGGCGCGCTGCTCGGGGCCCGCCTGGGCGCGGACGCCATCCCCGAGGTCTGGCGGGCTCGGCTCGACGCGGCCGCCGCCATCGACCGGCTGGTCGGGGACTTCACCCGCGAAGTCCGCGAACCCACTCAGCAGCCCGGCAGTACCGTGCCCTGGTCGACGCCGTAGCGGTGCCCGTGACCGGCGGGGGCGTCGAGCGCGCCCAGCAGGTCGGCGGAGGTCTGCAGGAAGCTCACCACCGGAAACCACGGCGGGACCGGAGCATCCGGCCGGGTGCCGGTGAGATCCGGTGCGCGCCACAGCAGGGACGGCGACCAGTGCACCACCGGATCGGAGGCATTGGCCAGCACCGCCGCCCGCCCGTGCCGCACCTGGCCGCCCGGCGGACCCGCCCAGAGCGCGCCGCAGGCCCGGCGGTCCAGGTCGGCGTCGTCGGTGAACACCGCGCTGCCGCCCAGCGCGCCCAGGCTCTGCCCGTAGATGTAGAGCTTCGGCGGGTCAGGCAGCGTCGAGATCCGTTGTTCGACAGCCCGGAACAGGGCCCGCGCCGACTCCTCGGCGGCATTGCGCCCGAAGACGAAGGTGACCCAGCTCGGCGCGTCCGAGTACTGCAATCCGACCAGCGCCACATCCCCGTCGAACCGCGCGTCCAGTCCCTTGGCGGCATCGCTGTCGATCCACCCGGAGCCGGTCGGCACGGTCACCACCAGATTCCGCCGTTCGAATCCACCCGTCCGCTCCAGCTCCCGCACCGCCAGCGCCACCCGCGCCTGCAGCCCCGCCGCCGAGTTCAACCCGACGTACACCCGCACCGCCCGCGCCGGCGTCCCCGCCACGAACCGCCGCCCCTGCGCGCCCAGCGACGGCCAGCTCGCCATCGACACCGGACTCCCCGACCGGGTCGGCGAATCCGGTTGCACCAGCGCCGGATCCACGAACGAATCCGCCGCCGCGTAGGCCGCCCGCCGCCACTCCACCAGGCTCGGCACCACCATCAGCTGCGCCGCCACCCCCAGCGCCACTCCCGCCGTGATACTCCGCGCCCGCCCCAATCGGCGCACCACCCACCGCACCCCGTGTGCCAGACCCACCACCACCGCCACGATCGGCACCGTCCACGCCAGCCACTGCACCCAGTACCCCGGCCCGATACCCCCGACCCCCATGGCATTCCGCAGCGAGTTCTGCCAATGCTCCGCATACCCCATCGCACCCCCGACCAGCCCCGTCCCCGCGACCGCCACCGGAGCCCGCCACCGCACCAGCCGCTCCACCCCGAACCGAGTCCAGCGCAATATCATCCGAACGATCCCCGCCACCGCCAGTCCGATCAGCACCAGCAGCGCGGTCACGATCGCCTGTGCCGACGGTGTGCGCGGCAGCAACCCCGGTGCCAGCGACGCGAGCGTCCCGCCTGCCATCGCCGCGCTCGTCCCGACCCGTGGCGCGTGGAACCATGTCCATCCCGATGCCCCCCGAGACCGCCGCGCGGTAGCACCATTTCTCCCCGTCGGATCGTCGCCGGGCGTTGGTCCGGTGCGATCGCTCGACTTCCGCGGCGCGACGGTCGCATTTGTACGCACCCGCTCGAGGCTGCCGCGACGAGCGGCGTGCCCGGCGGGGATCACAGCGCCACCGCCGAGGCGGGACCGGCGATCGCGACGTCGCGTTCCCGAGCCGCTGTGCCACGGCGGGAGCGGGTACGGCGCACCGGAATGGTTGCCGCGAAGGCCAGTCCGGCGATGCCGGCTCCGGCCGCGACCAGCGCGGCGGGCGTGGGGCCCGTGCCGGTGTGCTCGAAGAATGGCTCGTAGACGGGGCTGCCGTAGTTCTGGCGGATGGAATTCAGGTCCACGGCCGTCGCGGCGATGGTCGCCATGACCTGGCACCGGGTGCGCGACAGCGCGTCCTCGCGGGCCGCGCAGGCGGTGTGCATGCGCTGTTCCAGTGCGGCGTCCACGGATCGGCGGGCCCAGGGACCCAGCGGCTGGCCGTGGGCGGCGGCGTAGCGCAGCAGGTCGTAGCCGAGGTCGTGGGATTTGCAGGCCAGGTCGAATTCGGCCGGGAGAGGGACGGGGGAGGAGCAGTCACCCTCGGGGTTGAGGAGCATGCCCGCTTCGACGACGGGGCGGTACCCGGCCGCGGCCGCGAAGTCGTCGGGGATCGCGGTGGAGTTCGGTCGGGCGGCGATCGACTCCAGCAGGCTCGCTCGGGCCGACGAGCTCTCGGGCCGGCGCGGCAGGTCGGCCGCCGCGCCGGCGGCCGGGGCGAACGCGACGCCGACCGTGCACACGACGGCGGCCGCGGCCGCGAGCGCGCCGTAGCGGCGGAGCCCGGCGGAGTCGTGCGACGGGAGGACCGGCGAGGCGGAACGGGGCGAATTCCTGCGGGAAATCGGGAACGCTCTCATGGGGATCGACGCTAGGAATCGGCTTCCGACCGGGGCGTCAGCCTGTGGGGCGGTTGCGTCCTGGGCGGTGCGGGGGACACCCGTGCCGGTGTCGTACCGGGGTAGGGGGTGGGAGATCACTCAGGGGTATGAGGTGTGGGGCGGGCGCAGTCTCTACCGTCGATGGCATGGGTGGAAAGTTGTCAGGGCAGGCCCGGGTGGCACGGGCGCGGCAGTGGTTCGACGGGTTCACGGTGCTGCTCGCGCTCATCTTCATCGCGGTGGCGTGGCCGACACTGCATCTGACCCACAAGGTGCCCGCGGCCGCGGCACCGTTCATCGCCGGGTTCGCGGCGTTCCCGATCCTGCTGGTGCGGGTGAATCCGCCACTGGGATGGGCGGTTTCGGCCGGGTCGGCGCTGCTGATCACGCTGGCCGTGCCGCATCAGCCGGGAAACACCATCCCCTTCCAGGTGGTGCACATTCTGGCGCTGTTCGCCCTGGTGTTCGCGGTGGCGGTGCGCGCGCCCATCCGGATCGTGGGCGTGGTGTGGCTGTCGACCTCGCTGCTGTTCGCCACCGCCATGGCCCAGACCGGCGACAGTTTCGCCGAGTCCGGTTTCGGCTGGCCGCTGGCCATCACCGGGCTGGTGGTGTTCGGCCTGCTCATCCGGTGGGTGGTGCTGTCGCGGCGGGCGCTGCTGAAGTCGGAGGAGGAGACCGAGCTGGAGCGGGCCCGGCGCGCGATCCTGGAGGAGAAGGCGCGCATCGCCCGCGACCTGCACGACGTGGTGGCGCACCACATGTCGATGGTGGTGGTGCAGGCGCAGACCGCGCCCTACCGGATCGACGGGCTCTCGGCCGAGGCCCGCGCCGAATTCGAATCCATCGGGACGGGTGCGCGGGCCGCGCTCAACGAGATTCGCGGCATGCTGGGCGTGCTGCGCAGCGACGGGCAGCTGCCCGAGCACGCGCCGCAGCCCTCCGCCGCCGATCTGCCGGGCCTGCTGGAGGGTGCGCAACGGGCCGGGGTGCCGCTCACCTGGACCGTCGACGGCGAGCTCGGCGCGGTGCCGGAGACCACCGGGCTGGCGCTGTACCGGATCGTGCAGGAGTCGCTGGCCAATGCCTCGCGGCACGCGCCGGGCGCAGCGGTGCGGGTGCGCATCGCCTGCACCCACGAACTCACCTTGACCGTCGGCAATGATCGCCCGATCGCGGTGCGCGCCGGCGACCACTCCGCCGCGGCGGGCTCCGGAATCGCGGGCATGCAGACCCGCGCGGCGGCGGTCGGGGGCGTGCTCACCGCGGGACCCCGGCCCGACGGCGGCTTCGAGGTGCACGCCCGGCTGCCCTTGACCGCTCTCACGCCCGTCACGCTGTAACCCGGTCACTACCCGGCCGGGGTGCGAAGTTGTCTTCGTGACGGCCGTTCCGCCCCCGGCATGGCAAACTCGGTTGCGTGCGTGAGGTGGGACTGTGGCGATAACCGTGTTGATCGCCGACGACCAGGCGATGGTGCGGCAGGGATTCGGGGCGTTGCTGGCCGCGCAACCCGACATCAGCGTGATCGGTGACGCTCCGGACGGGAAAGCCGCTGTGGCCGAAGCGAAACGGCTGCGGCCCGACGTGGTGCTCATGGACGTCCGCATGCCCGAGATGAACGGGCTCGACGCGGCCAAGGTGATTCTCGACGCCGGATTCGACCCGCCGGTGCGGGTGCTCATGCTCACCACCTTCGACATCGACGACTACGTGTACGAGGCGCTCGGCATCGGCGCCAGCGGCTTCCTGCTCAAGGACGCGCCCGCCGAGGAACTGGTGCGCGCCGTGCGGGTGGTGGCCGCCGGGGACGCGCTGCTGGCGCCCACCGTGACGCGCCGGCTCATCGCCGACGTCACCAGCCGCCGGACCCGGCGCGCGCCCGCCCCGCAGCTGTCGGTGCTCACCCCGCGCGAGCGGGAGGTACTGGAACTGGTGGCGCGCGGCATGTCCAATGCCGAGATCGCCGAAAGCCTGTTCGTGGCGGAACAAACCGTGAAGACGCACGTGTCGAAGGTGTTCACCAAACTGAACCTGCGCGATCGGGCGCAGGCGGTGGTGCTGGCCTACGAATCCGGACTGGTGACCCCCGGCTGACCTGCCCCGACAGCGTTTCGGCGGGTAGGCTCACGGATTTGTACGTCACCGGAAGGGGGTCGTGGACAGTGCTGAATGGCGGTGACGTGTTCGCCGGGTTCACCATCGAACGACTGCTCGGTCAGGGCGGGATGGGCTCGGTGTATCTGGCCCGGCATCCACGCCTGGGCAAGCTGACGGCACTGAAGCTGCTGAACCGGGAACTGTACGCGGACACCGAGATCCGCGCCCGATTCGAGCGCGAGGCGGATCTGGTCGCGCGGCTGGACCACCCCAATATCGTGGAGGTGTACGACCGCGGCACCGAGAACGAGATGCTGTGGATCTCCATGCAGTACGTGGACGGGGTCGACGCGGCGGGCGTGAACGTGGCCACGCTGCCCCCGGAGCGCGCGGTGCAGGTGATCGAGGGCGTCGCCGACGCTCTGGACTACGCGCACGGGATGGGCGTCCTGCACCGGGATGTGAAGCCCGCCAACATCATTCTGGCCCGCGCCGTCGCCGGTCACGGTGAACGCGTCTTCCTCACCGACTTCGGCATCGCCCGCCTGCGCGAGGACTCCACCCACCTCACCCAGGCCGGGATGTTCACCGCCACCTTGGCCTACGCCTCGCCCGAACAGATGACCGGCGCCCACCTCGACCCCACGACCGACCAGTACTCCCTGGCCTGCGCCCTGTACTGGCTCCTGATCGGGGTGGGCCCCTTCGATTCCCCGCACCCCGGCGAACTGATCCGCGGTCACCTCCAGCTCCTCCCGCCCCCGGTCAGCCTCCGCCGGGCCGGCCTCTCCCCGGCCATGGACGCCGTCCTCACCAAGGCCATGGCCAAACGCCCCGCCGACCGCTTCCCCACCTGCACCGACTTCGCCAAGGCCGCCCGCCGGGCCCTCTCCGGCCCCCCGGCCCAGCACCCCGCCTACCCGAACCCGCCCGCCCCCCAGCCGAACTACGCCCAGCCCTACCCCGCCCCGCCGTACCAGGTCCCAGCCGCCGCCTACCCGCCCCCGGCGGTCCCCCCGACCCAACAGCCCTACCCCGCGCCGCCCGCCGCCGCCCAGCCTCCGGTCGCACCGAACTACCCGGCATCCCAGCAACCGGCCGCGGCACCCAATTACCCCGCGCCGCAAGCGCAGTCCGGCCAGCCGGTATTGCCTCCGCCGGTAGGGCCCGCCTATCCGGTGCCGCCGCCGTCCCCGGCCGCGCCCTCCGCATATCCCGCGCCACTGCAACCGGCCGCCGGGACACCGGTCCTCCCGTCGCCCCACGACGCGGACCATGTCGGTTCGGGTCCGACCGTTCGCCCGCACCCCCAAGCGCCGGAGCCCGCTGCCGCCGGTCCTTCCATGCCACCGCAATCGGCACCCGCGGGCGCGCCGCCTTTCCTCGGGTACACGCCGCAGGCCCCGGGGCAGCCGGGGGCTCGGGTTCAGGGGCCATCCCGGGCAGGCGGCGCCGGTAACCCAGCGGCACAACAAGTCCCGGGTGCGCCGCAGACTCCTGCGGTCGCCGTGCAGCCCGCCGGGGTGGCCGATCAGGTCGGGTCGGCGCCGCGGTATCGGCCGCAGCCGTCGGGGGATGAGGTGTGGCAGCGGCCGACCGATGTCGTTGCGCAGCCGGTGGTTTCGGTGGCTTCTTCCGATGAGGAGGTCGAGAAGGCGGTGCATCGGGCGGAGTCGGCTGATGGGGGCGTTGTCGCCGATTCGGCGTCGGGATCGTCTGTTTCGACAGATCTCGAGGCGGTGGTGGCGGATTCGCCGACCGACGCGGTGGACGGTTCCGGATCGACGGCTGGCGACGCGGCGACGCACCCTGATGATTCGCTCGGCGGCGAGGCCGAGGACGCGCCCGAGGCGGTAACCGGCGGTGGGGACGAGGCGGGCGGGATGTCGCGGCATCCGGATTCGGGGGCGTTCGTGCCCGCCGGTGCGAACCCCGCCGCCGGGGGTGCGGTGCGGGCCGCGCCTGCGACGGAGTTCGTTGTGGCCGAGCCGGTTTCGAGTGGCGCCGGCGAGATGGCGGCCCCCGGGCCGGTGGAAATGCCGGGGCATCAGGGGTACGGACCGCCGCCGTTCGGGGTGGGGCCGGTGCGGCCGACGGTGATTCCGGCGGCCGGGCAGCGGGTGGGAGCCTCGCAGGCCACCGCGTTGGTGGTGCTGGGGCTCGCCGTGTTGGCGCTGGTGCTGCTGGTGGCCGTGGCCGTCGTGGTGGTGTCGGGCTAGGCGGCCCGGCCGGGGCGGTTCAGGAGCGGGGATATCGGGCGCGGTCGCCGAGGACCATTTGCCCTTTGTCGACGAGGATTTGGCGGGCTCGGCGGCGGACCAGGCAGTTGTCCACGGTGCAGAACTTGTGGATCTGCATGGCTTGATGGGCCTGGGGCAAACCCAGGTCGCCGGGGTCCATCGTGCAGTCGAACAGATACATCATGGGCGTCCACCGGGGGCAGCGCAGGGGCTGGACAGTTCGCGGTCCGGCGCTGGCGCTCGGTATGCGGCGCTGGTGCGCCGGGCCCACACAAGCCTACCGAGATTCCTTACGCGCCACGCCGCAATCGGGTCCTTGTCACACCCGATCTCGGAGGTCGGCACGGGAGGGATTGGGTGCGCCCGGCTCGGGGGACGAGTGGGTCCAGAGATGTCAGGGCTCCGGTTCTCACCGGGCGCGACTCAAGTCCAGCACCGTTTCGGCGAACCGACAATCATTGCCCGCGCGCGGTGGGAAACTTTCCGAAAGCTCCAGGTCGGCATTCATATCGCGTGGGAGCATCATTCGCAGTGACCGAAAACAGCCTTCGTGGGGGAGGATTCGATGTCCGATCATGGTTCGACTTTGCCGCGCCGGCAGCTGGGGAGGTACCTGCGGGAAGGCCGGATGCAGTGCAATATGACGATTGCCGAGGCCGCCGCGCTGATGGAGTGGAGCGAGTCCAAACTGCAACGTCTGGAAACCGGAAATGCCGAGAAGATCCGGGTTCTCGATGTCCGCGAATTGTGTCGGATCTACGACTTCGACGACGAATTCTGTTCGGCCCTGACCGGCCTCGCGCAACAGACCAGCGTCAAGTCGTGGTGGCACGAGTACGACGATCTGATACCCGAGGGTTTCAATGTGTATGTGGGCCTGGAGGCTTCGGCCCGCGACCTCATCTCCTACCAGCCGGAGATCATTCCCGGCCTGTTGCAGACCGCCGAGTACGCGCGGGTGCTGATCAATGATTACTGGCCGGATGCTGAGAGTGACCAACTGGACCGCCGGGTGCAGTTGAAGACCCGTCGTCAAAGCCTCTTGACGCGCAAGCGTAGTCCCGCGCACTTCGATGTGGTGGTGCACGAAACCGCACTACATCGCGTTGTCGGGGGTCCGCGCGTCATGGCGGGGCAGCTGCGGCGGCTGGCCGACATGTCGACTCTGCCGACGATCGCTGTTCGTGTACTACCCTTCTCGGCGGGGGTGCCGATCGGCCACACGGTGGGCCCGTTCGTGATCCTGGATTTCGGCCATGACGCGGGCAACCGCCCCCTCGAACCCACGGTCGTCTACTTGGAGAACTTTCTCGGCGACCTCTACCTGGAGAAGCAGGCCGCGGTCGACCGCTACCGCGAGGCCTACCAAGCGATTCAGCGCGCCGCGCTGGACGAGACGACGAGCAGAGACCTCCTGCGGAGGGCGGCGAAGGAGTACGCGACGTGACCGTCGAACCCGGCGTCCGGTGGTTCAAGAGCGCCCGCAGCACCGGGGCCAAGGAATGCGTGGAGATCGCGTTCCTGGTCGGCGGCGTCGGGGTGCGGGACAGCAAGAATCCCGGTGGTCCGGCGCTGGTGTTCCCGCCGGCCGATTGGGATCGCTTCACCACCGCCGTGGCCGCGGGGCGTTTCGACCACTGAGGCTGTGCGGGCCGCTGTCGTCGGTGTTCAGGCGGCGCGTGCGGCGGCGCGGGCGGAGTTGAGGGTGACCGCGGCGGCGTTCCAGATGGCGTAGCCGCTGACCGCGTAGGGGACCCAGGTGGGGTGGTGGATGACGAGCAGCACGATGGTGGCCACGGCCAGGGCGACCGCGCGGACCACGATGCCGTTGTGCAGCAGGGAGCGCAGCACCTGCGCGTCGATCAGGCTGGGGGACTTGACGCCGTTCATGAGTGTCGACCTTAGGTATCCGCGTGCGGCCCCCGAGGGGGCCGATCACGCCATGAATGGGACAAATTACGCGGCGGGCCAGTCGTTTTCGGTCTCGCCGACCTTGTTGACGTAGTTGGTCAGGGTCTGCAGGGCGACCAGGGCCACGATTTCGAGTACCTGCTCCTGGGTCCAGCCCGCGGCCAGCGCCTCGGCCGGATCGGCCTTGCCGCGGCTCTCGGTCAGCTCGCGCGCGAAGGCCACGGCCGCGGCCTCTTTCGTGTCCGCCGAGGTGCCCTGCTTGGCGGCCTCGATCTCCTCGGTGCTGAGCTTGGCGACCCGCTTGCCGGTGAAGGTGTGCGCGGCGACGCAGTAGCCGCAGTCGTTGGCCGCGCCGACGGTGAGCGCGATGCGCTCCGAGGTCGGGGCGGGCAGCGTGCCCTTCTTCAGCGCGCCGGCCAGCCCGAGGTAACCCTCCAGTACCACGGGCGCGTTCGCCATCACCTTGGTCATGTTCGGCACCCGGCCCATGCGCTTGCGGACCTCGTCCAACAGGGGTGCTTGCTCGATCGGAGTGATCATGACGTCCTCAACTTTCTAACGGAAGATCGTGCTTTCACACGTTAGAACATCATGGCTTCGGAAATCAATACCCGTTAGAATCGGGTCATGGTCGATCCCTTGGCACTTCGTTTGGCGAACACCATCCGCGCCACCAGCCGCGGTCTGACGGACGCCTTCGGCACCCGTGAATCCACCCGGGAATGGCTGGTCGCCCATGCCGTCGACGTCGGCGTGTACGTGGACCTCGAGGCCTGGCTGCCGACCGAGGACGACCGCGCCGCCCTGGTGGACCTGCGCCAGCAGGTGCGCGCGCTGTTCGCGGAATATGTTGCGCCGCATCCGCCCAGCTCCGCCGACGCCACCGTGCTGCCGACCTTCCCCGAGTCGCTGGCCGCGATCAACCACGCCGCCGCCCCCGCGCTGCGGCTGCTCGAGTGGGACAGCGAGGGGCAGCGTCTCGAATACCGGCTGCTCACGAAGACCGAACTCGACACGGTCAAGGCCGGATTGGCCGATGCCGTCATCGAGTTCTTCGGGGGACCGCAGGCCGAGCAGATCCGTGTCTGCCCCGCCCCGCGCTGCGTGCGGTACTTCGTGAAATCCCATCCGCGCCAGGAGTGGTGCTCGGTGGCCTGCGGCAATCGCGCCCGCGCGGCCCGCCACTACGCCCAGCACCGCGACGACTGAGCCCACTACCGTCCCGGACGCCCTCCGTCCCGGGCTCGACCAGCGTCGCCTACTCGATCGCCGGACCGTGCCTTCACGAGACGCGAAACGGCCCTCGCGCCAACGGGTGCGAGGGCCGTCTCTCACGCTCGATGAGAGGTGTTCCGGCTCAGCCGAAGAAGGCGGCGGCCTCCCGATACCGGTCCTGCGGCACCAGCTTCAGCTGCTTGGTGGCCTCCGAGAGCGGCACCAGTGCGATCTCGGTGCCGTGCAACGCCACCATCTGCCCGAATTGCCCGGCATGCACGGCTTCCGCCGCGTGCACGCCGAATCGCGTGGCCAGCACCCGGTCGTACGGCGTCGGCGTGCCGCCGCGCTGCACGTGCCCGAGCACGGTGACCCGGACCTCCTTGCCGATGCGCCGCTCGATCTCCGGCGCCAGCTGCTGGGCGACCCCGGTGAACCGGACGTGCCCGAATTCGTCGATCCCGCCGTCGCGCAGCGTCATGGACTCCGGATCGGGGTGCGCGCCCTCGGCGACCACGCAGATGAAGTGCGAATCCCCGCGCTGGAAGCGCCGTTTCACCATGGCGCAGACCTCGTCCACGTCGAACGGCACCTCGGGCACCAGGGTGAGGTGGGCGCCGGCGGCGATGCCGGAGTTGATGGCGATCCAGCCCGCGTGCCGCCCCATCACCTCGACGAGCATGACGCGCTGGTGGGATTCGGCGGTGGTGTGCAGCCGGTCGATGGCCTCGGTGGCGATGGCGACCGCGGTGTCGTGACCGAAGGTGGTGTCGGTGCAGTCGATGTCGTTGTCGATCGTCTTGGGCACGCCCACCACGGGCACACCCTCGTCGGCCAGCCAGGAGGCGGCCGTGAGGGTGCCCTCGCCGCCGATGGGGATGAGCGCGTCGATGCCATTGTCGTCGAGGGTCTGCTTGATGCGGGGAAGTCCGGCGCGCAGGACATCAGGATTGGTGCGCGCGGTGCCGAGCATGGTGCCGCCCTTGGTGAGCAGCCGGTCGGTGCGGTCGTTGTTGAGGATCTGGATCTTGCGATCCTCGAGTAGTCCGCGCCAGCCGTCCTGGAAGCCCACGATGGCATCCCCCCAGCGGCCGTTCGCGGTGCGAACGACAGCACGGATGACGGCATTCAGGCCGGGGCAGTCTCCGCCTCCGGTCAAGACTCCGATGCGCATGGACCCCATCTTGCCCTGAGGTCGGTGGTCCGTGGGCTGCACCCCCGTGAACCGCCGGTTACGGTTCGCGGCGGTTCGTCCAGGCCGTTAGCCCGCCGCGCAGACGCCGCCCCGGAGCTCGTCGAGGTGCTTGCCGATCAGGGTGGCGACCTTGGTGAGAATGACGGTGCCGTCGTCGAAGGAGCCCGAATTGGGCTGGGTGGCAATCGCGATGGCGATCTGCCCGCCGGCGGTGGGAATCAGGCCCAGCTGCCTGACCAGGTAGTTCCCGCTGGTGTCGGGTCCCCAGCCGCCCTTGAACTCGGCCCCGTCCAGATTGCCCAGGCCCCAGCGCTGACCGGAGCTGACCTTGCTCATCAGCGAGGTGACCGCCTCGGATTCGGGCAGGCACGGCAGTTTGGCCGCGAATTTGACCTGATTGGCCAGTGACCAGTCGGCTTGTCCGAAGGCCGAGTAGTCCGATCGGGTGCGGGTGGCGGGCACCGTGGTGTCGGTGTCGCCACCCTCGCGCAGCACGTCCTGGACGGTCTGGGCGGCGACATCGGGCGAGCCCAGCGCCTGCCACAGGGTGTCGGCCGCGCTGTTGTCGGAGTACTCGATGGCATTGATCGCGGCCGTCTGGTTGGACGAGCTCTTGCGCAGCGCGGCCAAGGTGAGCGGCACCTTCATGGTCGACCAGCCCGGTCCCGAGCTCCAATCGCCCAGCGCCACCGTGCGATCGCTGCCCACCGGCGTGATGGCCAGCCCCACCTTGCCCGACAGCGACGGCTTCAACTCGTTGACGAAATCCCAGGCCAGTGTGCCCGGCAGGGCGACCACGGTGGCCGGGACGGTGGCCCCGGGCGTCGCCGCGGTGCTCGTTTTGTCCGGTACCAGTACGGGTTTGCTGCTGCAGGCCGTCAGGGCGCCGAGTAGCAACACCAGGGCGCCGCGACCGGCGGTCCGGGCGAGCCGCCGTCCGCGTGAAATCGGTGCGTGCACCCGTCAACCTCCATCTGCCCCGGCGTCCGGCGCGTTCCCTGTTCCTAGCGGACGCACCGGAACCCCGTCAATCTCAGGGATTGTCACGGTCCCGGAGGAAGCGGGTCAAATGCCGTGGGTATGGGTGGTTTTCGGTGGGTGCGCGGCCGAAAAGGGCCAGGGCGAGCGCAAACGGGTCAGCGCGAGCAGAGTCCGCCGCGTAGGTCGGGCAGGTGGTCGCCGACCAGCAGCGCCAGCTTGTCCATCATGTCGGTGGCGTCATCGAAACTGCCCGAGTCGGGTTCGGCCGCCAGCGCCACCGCCACCGGTCCGTTCAGCGTCGGGACGAGGCCGAACTGGCGGACGGTGTATTTGCCGGTGTCGTCGTCGGGACCCCAGCCGCCCTTGAATTCCGCGCCGATCAGCCGGCCCAGGCCCCAGCTCTGGCTGGGGGTGATCTCACTCATCAGCGAGACAACGGAATTGGCGCGCGGCAGGCAGGGCAGCCGGGAGGCGAAGTGCACCTGGTCGGCCAGCGACCAGTCGGTCGCGCCGAAGGCGAGCAGATCGTCGGATTCGAGTGCGGCCAGCTTGGTGTGGCGGGCGGCGACATCGGTGGCGACGTCGCCGGCCTCGCGCAGGATCGACTCGACCGCCTCGGCGGCCTCGCTGCCGGTGCCCAGCGAGGTCCACAGCGTCTGCGCCGCATCGTTGTCGGAGAAGGTGATGGCGGCCTCGGCGGTGGAGCGCATGCCGGTGGGGTCGTGGCGCAGGGCGGCCAGGGCCAGCGGCACCTTGATGGTGGACCAGGCGATGCCGGTGGTCCAGTCGCCCAGCTGGGTCATGTCGCCGCCGCCGACCGGCATCACCGCGAGGCCGATCCGGCCCTCCAGTCCGGCCTTCAGCTCGGCGAAATCCGCCGCGAACGCAAGGGTTTTCGGCAAACCGTACAGTTCAGGCAATTCGGGCGCGATCAAGGGCGGGGACTGCAGCTTCGAGCTGTCCCCGACCGGCTTGATCTCATCCGCCTGCGCCGAAGAATGGTGCACCGCACCGACATTCACACCACACCCGGACACGGCCAGGACGGCCGCCACCGCCAGCCCGCGCACAAAACCCTTGCAACAGGCCGGGATCGGATCAGTAGACATACACCACCGCGTTCTCACCACCAGCGCAGGTCACCAATTTGCCTGCGGCCGTGCAGTTCATCGTGTAAGACCGGCCCGTCACCGGACTCACTGCCACCACAGTAACCGGCGACCCCGGCCGGCCAGTAGCCGTATCGGCATAAGACCGCCGAACCGCCTCCGCGAAAGGACAGGACGTGACCGTGTTCCCGATCGCGGAGTTGGCGAAGCCGCCCAGCGCCGCATATGTCGGTGGACACGGCGTAGCACCCGACGGCAGCTGGACCGCGTCGGATGTCGTGGTGGGCGCGACCGGGCTCGTCTGCTGTGAGCGCGGAGGCGTGGTTCCCGGAACACCCTGTGCTGCCGTCGTTATGGGGGTTTCGTTGCCGGAGCGGTCGAGGACTTGCCAGCCGATCGCACCGGCGATCGCGGCCAGCGCCACCACCAGCACGGCGATCGACACCGGCGCCGCCACCGACCTCTTGCGCCGCCGCCCCGGCTCCCGCGGCTCGGGCTGCACGATGGCGTGTTCGGAGGTCGGATACAGCGAGGGATCCGGCGCCGGCGCGTACGGGAAGTCCCGCTGCTGCGCCTGTGCGTGACCCCACACCGCCTGCTGCTGGGCATCCGGCGGCAGCGGCGTGTAGTGGAAGTCGCTGACCCGCACCCGGGTCGGGTCCGAGGGCGTGATGATCGGCAGATCGCTCGACGGCGAGGGATCCTCGGCGGCCGGGAAGGAGCCGGTGATGTACGCCGGGATCGAGGTGGTGTTCGGGCGGCCGGGACTGGGCTGCCGCACGGTCGGATCGGTATTGCGGGCGGGCGGCGGGGTGCCGCCCGGCAGCATGGTCGTCGCCGGACCGGCCGGGCCGCCGGTCGGCAGCACGGTGGTCGGGGGCGCGCCCACGGGCGGGCCGGGCGGCACGGTCCGGCCGGGCCGCGGCGGCTGACCCGGCGCGCCCTGGCCGCCGGCGCCCGGCAGGTTCGGGGGCGGGCCCTGACTGGCCAGCGCCGCGCGGGCGGCCCGCGCGAATTCGCCCGCGGTGTAGAAACGGTCGTTCGGGTCCTTGGCGAGCGCCTTGCCGATCACCGCGTCCAGGGCGGGCGGAATCCCGCCGCGCAGCATGCTGGTCAACGGCGGCGCCTCGGACAGGTGCGCGCGGATCAGCACGCTCATGTTGTCGGCCGGGAACGGCTTGCCGCCGGTGAGGCATTCGTGCAGCACGCAGCCCAGCGAGTAGATGTCGGCGCGGCCGGAGACCGGGCCCGCGTCGAACCGCTCGGGGGCCATGTAGGCGTAGGAGCCCACGGCCGTGCCGGTCATGGTGATGGTGGAGTCGCCCTCGGCGCGCGCGATGCCGAAGTCCGCGAGATAGGCGAAATCCGCATCGGTGACCAGGATGTTGGCGGGTTTCACGTCGCGGTGCACCAGCCCCGAGTAGTGCGCGGCGTCCAGCGCGGCCGCCACCTGCTCGATGATCCCGATGACCCGCAGCGGCGGCAGCGCCCCCGAACCGTCCAGCAGCGAGCGCAGATCGCGGCCGCGCACCAGCCGCATGTCGATGTAGAGGACGCCGTCGATCTCGCCCCAGTCGTGGATGGGGATGATGTGCGGCTCCGCCAGCCGGGCCGCCGCCTGCGACTCGCGCCGGAAACGCTCCTGGTAGGAGGGATCTTTGGCGAGCTCGGCGGGCAGCAGCTTGAGCGCGACGACCCGATCCTTGGACGTGTCGTAGGCCTCGTAGACCTCGCCCATGCCGCCCTTGCCGAGCAACGAGCGCAACTCGTACGGCCCGAACCTGCTCCCGGCCCGCGATGGCGCATCCACCCCGTCAAACCTCCACACTCTTGGGAGGGAAGCAGACGAGGACCCGCGACCCACCCCTCTAAGACGTGGATTCTCCCGGTGCGACTACGCCGTGGTCAAACGCAAAGACGATGGCGGCGGAGCGGTCGCGTAACCCAAGCTTCCCGAAGATATGTCCCACGTGGCTCTTCACCGTTACTTCGGAGATGCCGAGTGTGGTCGCGATCTCCGCGTTGACCCGGCCTCTGCCGATGAGTCCGAGCACCTCGAGCTCGCGAACCGTGAGCTCGGACAGGCGATTGCCGGCGGGCGCCGGGGTGGGACGCGCCGATCGGTAGGTATTCAGGACGCGCGGGGTGACGGTCGGGTCCAGCCACGAGCCGCCGCTCGCGACCGTGCGCACCGCGCGGATCAGATCCTCGGCGGGGGAGTCCTTGAGCAGGAACCCGGCCGCGCCCGCGCGCAGCGCGCCGGACAGCAGCTGGTCGTCGTCGAAGGTGGTAAGCACCAGTACCGGGGGCGCGTCGGGGGCGGCGCGCAGGGTGCGGGTGGCCTCGATGCCGCCGATCCGCTTCATCCGCAGGTCCATCAGGACCAGGTCGGGACGGTGGGCGGCGACCGCGGCGGGCACCTCGTCTCCGTCGGAGCATTCGCTCACCAGGAAACCGTCTCGGCGGCGCAGGATCCGGCGCAGTCCGCCACGGACCAGTTCCTGGTCGTCGACAACGAGGACGCCGATCAGTTCCTCGTCCGAGCGGTCGGTCACATACCCTCCTGGGCGGTCTTGCGGAACAGCGGTTGCAGCAGCGACTGCAGGTGGTCGTCGGCGGCGGTGAAGCCGCAGGGCACGGTCCCGGTCAGCGGGATGTGCGCGAACACCCGCCAGCCGTCGTCGTCGGGTCCCGCGGTGAGCCGCCCGGCCAGCGGCGCGACCCGCTGCCGCATACCGGAGATGCCCATGCCGTTCCCCGCCCGCGAGGCCGCCCCGGACGCCAGCGTATTGGTCACGGTGACCTCGATGTACTTGGGGTGCAACTGGATTCGCAGCCGCGCCTGCTCGCCGGGGGCATGCTTGGCGACATTGGCCAGCGACTCCTGGCAGATCCGGTACATGGCCAGGCCCACCCCGGCGGTCACCGCGGACCGGTCGCCCTCGAGGCGATAGTCGACCGTCACCCCGGCGCGCACGAAGTCCGACACCAGTTCGTCGATGTCGTCGAGATCCGGCTCCGGCGCGAGCGTGGCGGGCCGGTCGCCGAGCAGGCCGACCGTGCGCCGGATATCGGCCATGGCCTGACGGCCCAGCCGTTCGGCGTCGGAGAGCGCGTCGATCGCCTCGTCCACGTCCCGATCGGTCTGCAAGGCGTGCCGGGCGGCCGTCACGTGCAGCAACGTGATGCTCAGCGAATGCGCGATCACGTCGTGCACCTCGCGGGCGATGCGGCGGCGCTCCTCGTCGGCCGCCGCCTGCGCGCGAATGTCCTGGTAGTCGCGCTCCTGATACAGGTAGCGACGCTGATAGTTGAGCAGCTGGCCGGTGAACCAGGCGAACAGGATGCCCAATGCGAACCAGGTGAATCCCTCGATGTGCCCGATCGATTCGAAGAACATGAGCTCGGCGAACATGACCAGGGCCACCGGCACGCTCACCGCCGGGCCGGTGATGGCCGCGATCTCCCCGGCGATGATGATCAGGACCAGCGGCGCGACATCCAGCGGGACCGGCTGGGTCAGGAACAGCGCGGCGGCGGCCACGGTCAGCGTGGCCAGCAGCACGGGCCGCGGCTTGAAGTCCAGGATGATGCATGGCGGACCGGTCACGCAGATGAGCATCAACGCGACCACCGCGACGACGCCGGGGAAATACCCGGCCACCACGCGCTGCACGAAGGCCACGGTGGCGACCGTGCACATCATGGAATCCACCAGGATGGCCATCGACGCGGGGTAGTCGAACCCCGTCGACTCCACCCAGCGCTGATAGTCGGCGAACGGATTGCGTACGAATCGCCGGAACCCCACGCCGACGCGGCGCAGTCCCTCCAGCAACTCCTGCCCCAGGGCGGCGGGGGTGGCGCTGGTCACGTTCATTCTGCAAGGCTATCCGTCGAATCAGACGGCGTACATCGTCCGGCGGCAGGGGTCCGTCTCCTACCGGGGTAGGAGGTCAAGTCGCGTCCGCGGCACGAAGACAGGGGCGGCGGGCCGCTCGTAGTTTGGGGACAACAGCCGACACGTCCGCCACCAGCGGGCGTTCAACGAGAGGTTGGCGTCATGTCCTGGGCAGATTTTCACGCTCGCACCGACATTCTGCACACCGTCCTGGACCGGGCGGCGCGCCGCGACTTCGCACGGAATCCCTTGGACCCCAGGCTCTTCCACGATCTACCGGACCTGGACCGGCTCTTCGGCGGACCCGACGGCCTACTGCTGGCGCTGCGGAACCGGTGGGAGAACCACCTGACCGTGAAGCTCGAGAACGCAATGGAGAAAGGCATTCTGGCGCAGGAGGCGTACGCCGAACTCTGCGCCGAGCAGCCCGCGCTGCGCGCCCTGCTCGATGCCTACGACACCGATCACCTGTACCACCGCCGACCACGCCTGCGCGCGCTGGCCGGCTGACCGCACCACACCGATGGCACTGATCTTCGAGGGGTAGACCATGCTGGAATTGACCGACGTCACCAAGGAATACCGGGTGGGTGAGCAGGCCGTACGCGCCCTGGACGGCGTCAGCCTGCGGATCGGGGCGGGGGAGTTCACCGCGATCATCGGGCCCTCCGGCTCCGGCAAGAGCACCATGCTGCACCTGCTCGGCGCGCTGGACTCGCCGGACTCCGGGTCGATTCGCTTCCAGGACAAGGAGATCGGCGACCTGGACGACGACGCGCAGTCCGAATTCCGGCGGCACCGGGTCGGTTTCATCTTCCAGTTCTTCAACCTGCTGCCCACCCTCACCGCGTGGGAGAACGTCGCCATCCCGAAACTGCTGGACGGCACCGGCCTGCGCAAGGCCAAGCCGCGCGCCCTCGAACTGCTCGACCTGGTCGGACTCGGCGAACGCGCCGACCACCGGCCCGCGGAACTGTCCGGCGGGCAGATGCAGCGGGTGGCGGTGGCGCGGGCGCTGATCATGGACCCGCCGCTCATCCTCGCCGACGAGCCCACCGGCAACCTGGACTCCAAGACCGGGGCCTCGATCCTGCAACTGCTGGCCGACATCACCGAGGCGGGGAACTCGGTGGTCATGGTCACCCACGACATGGGGGCGGTGCGGTACTGCGATCGCGTGATCAACCTGCGCGACGGGCGGATCGGGTCCATCGACCGGGTCGAGCGGGGCGATGACGGGGAGGTCCGGACGGTTCCCGAGACCGACGCGTCCGAACCCGCCGGCACCGGTGCCGAGACCGCCGTGAGGGGTGCTGCCGCCAACGGCGCCGGGGCGGTGCGCGCATGATCCGCGCCGCCTGGGACCGCCTGAAGCTGTTCAATATCGGCGAGCTGCTCGCCCACCGGGCCCGCACCATCATGGCCATGGTGGTGATGGGCGTCTCCGCCGGACTGCTGGTCTCGGTCTTCAGCATCTCCGGCTCCATCACCGGCTCGGTGGACAAACTCACCCACAGCCTCGGCGGCAGGGCCGCGCTCGAGGTCAGCGGCATCACCGACGCGGGCTTCGATCAGTCACTGCTGCAACAGATCCGGGCCGTGCCCGGCGTCGAGACCGCCGCGCCGATGCTGCGGCAGTCCATCGGGGCCGACGACGACCGGGCGTTGCTGATCGGCGTCGACCAGTCCATCGCCCAGCTGGGCAGCGATCTCGGCGGCACGCTGAAAGACCAGGCGGGCAAGCTGCTCACGGTGCCCAACGGCGTGCTGGTCGGCGCCGCCATGGGGCACGGCGAGGGGGAGCGGTTCCAGCTCGGCACGGTGACCGCCACGGTCGCGGGCGTCATCGACGACGCCACCGCCGCGAAACTCAACGGCGGTCACATCGTGTTCGCGCTGCTGCCGGTGGCACAGAAGATCACCGGCCGGGCCGGGCACATCGACTCGGTGCAGATCGTGCCCGCCCCGAACACCGATGCGGGACAGCTGCGCTCGGACTTGACCGAGGCGGTCGCGGGCCGGGCCGTGGTCGCCGATCCGGACCTGCGCACCGCGCAGGCGGGCGGCGCCATCATGCTGGTGCGCTTCTCCACCCTCGCCTCCTCGGCGGCGGCGCTGATCGTGTCGACCTTCCTCATCTACAACGCCATGAGCATGGCGGTCGCGCAACGCCGTCCGACGCTGTCACTGCTGCGGGCCATGGGCGGCAAACGCGGGCCCATGGTGCGCGACCTGCTCACCGAGGCGGCACTGCTCGGCCTGGTGGGCGGCCTGGTCGGTGCGGTCATCGGAATCTTCATGGGCCGCACCGCGATCCATCAGCTGCCCGCGGCGATCGTGAACTCCGTGGAATCGCGCACCGAGTACGAGGTGCCCGGGTACGCGGTGCCGGTGGCGATCGCGGCCTGTGTGCTGGCCAGCGTCGCGGCCGCGGCTCTGGCGGCGCGGCAGGTGTACAAGGTCGCGCCCATCGAGGCGCTGGCCCCGGTCGGTGTCGGCACGGCCGACCAGGTGAGCCCGATCCTGCGCTGGTCCGCCGCCGCCCTCGGCCTGGTTATGGTGGGCGGCGGCATCGCGGTGGCCGAGCTGGATCTGGGCCGCTACTCGATCGGCGCGATCTCGCTGTCGATCGCCGGATCGGTGGTGCTGTGCTTCGCCGCCACCGGGCCCATCGTGCGCGCCGTCGCCGCGGTGGCCGGACTCTTCGGCGCACCGGGAGCCTTGGGCGCCACCACCATCGAACGCGCGCCGCGCCGGGTGTGGGCCACCGTCATGACGGTCATGATCGGCATCACCGCCATCGTCGCCATGGGCAATGCCAGCCGCAATATGGTCAGTGCCGCCACCGACAGCTTCGAGGGCCTGGGCCGCACCGACGTGTTCGTCAGCCCGACCGCCATGGAGCAGTTCCCCACCGGGCCGCTGCTACCCGCCGACCTGAAGACGAAGCTGGCCGCCATCCCCGGCGTCGGCGGAGTCGGCTCGGCGCAAATGGCTTTCGCGACCCTGGGCCGCGGCCGCGTCATGCTGCAGGGCTACGAGGACGGCGTCGCACGCACCTCGGCGCTGGACTCGGTGAGCAAGACCGAGCAGGCCCGCATGGCCGCGGGCGAGGGCATCGTCATCTCCCGCGACGTGGCCCGCTCCCTCGGCGTGGAGGAAGGCTCCGAACTCACCCTGCCCACCCCGTCCGGCGAACACCGGGTGCAGGTGCTGCGGGTGGTGCCGTACTTCTCCGCCATCGCCGGGGTGGTCGTGCTCGACCTCGACATCATGCGGCAGTGGTACCAGCGGCCCGGCGAGACCATCATCGGCATCGACTTCGCGCCCGGCGCGGACCCCGCCGCGGTGATGGCCGCCGTCCGCGCCGCCGTGCCCGCCGACATCCACGTCAGTACCGGACGGCAAGCGGTGGACGCGATCTCGTCGAGCGTCCAGCAGGGCACCGCGATCAGCGCCGCCATCCTCTGGATCGTGGTCCTGGTCGCCACCATCGCCCTGCTCAACACCCTCATGCTGTCGGTGCTGGAACGCCGCCGCGAACTGGGCGTGCTGCGGGCCATGGGCACCAGCCGCCGCTTCCTGCTGCGGACCGTGCTCACCGAGGCCGCGGGCATCGGATTGACCGGCGCGGCCCTGGGACTGGCGATCGGGTCGGGCGTGCACTATCTGGCGACTGTCGCGCTCGGGCACGCCATCGCCATGGACATCGCCTATCGTCCCAGTCCACTGCTGGTGGCGTACGCGATCATCGCGCTCGGACTGGCCCTGCTCGGGGCGATTCCGCCCGCCCTGCGCGCCGCCCGGATGCCCATCGTGGAGGCCATCGCCGTGGACTGATCGGCGGGTAAATAGGATGGAGCGCATGAGCGCAGCGACCGTGGACTTGATGGACTACTCCGATGTCATCGACCGGTACGACCCGGTGCTCGGCATGGAGGTACACGTCGAGCTGGGCACCGCGACCAAGATGTTCTGCGGCTGCCCGACCGAATTCGGCGCCGAGCCCAACACCCAGGTGTGCCCCGTGTGCCTGGGCCTGCCGGGCTCGCTGCCGGTGGTGAACGAGAAGGCCGTCGAGTCCGCGATCCGCATCGGGCTCGCGCTGAACTGCTCCATCACCCCGTGGGGGCGGTTCGCGCGCAAGAACTACTTCTACCCGGACCAGCCGAAGAACTACCAGATCAGCCAGTACGACGAGCCGATCGCGCAGAACGGCTACCTCGACGTGGTCCTCGATGACGGCTCGGTCTTCCGGGTCGACATCGAGCGCGCCCACATGGAGGAGGACACCGGCAAGTCGCTGCACGTCGGTGGCGCCACCGGCCGCATCCACGGCGCCTCGCACTCGCTGCTCGACTACAACCGCGCGGGCGTGCCGCTCATCGAGATCGTCACCAAGCCCATCGAGGGCGCGGGCGAGCGGGCCCCCGAGGTGGCGCGCGCGTACGTGACCGCGCTGCGCGAGGTGCTCAAGTCCCTCGACGTGTCCGACGTGAAGATGGAGCAGGGCTCGATGCGTTGCGACGTCAACGTGTCGCTGATGCCCAAGGGCGCCAAGGAATTCGGCACCCGCACCGAGACCAAGAACGTGAACTCGCTCAAGAGCGTCGAGGTCGCGGTGCGCTTCGAGATGCGTCGCCAGGCCGTGGTGCTGTCCTCGGGCGGCGAGATCCTGATGGAGACCCGCCACTTCCACGAGACCGACGGCACCACCTCGTCCGGCCGCATCAAGGAGACCGCCGAGGACTACCGCTACTTCCCGGAGCCGGACCTCGAGCCCATCGCGCCCGACGCCGCCTGGGTCGAGGAACTGCGCGGCACCATCCCCGAGTACCCGTGGCTGCGCCGGGCCCGCATCCAGTCCGACTGGGGCCTGTCCGACGAGGTGTTCCGCGACCTGGTCAACGCCGGCGCGCTCGACCTGATCATCGCGACCGTCGACGCGGGCGCCTCGGTCGACGCCGCCCGCTCCTGGTGGGTCGCCTACCTCACCGAAAAGGCCAAGGAGAGCCAGGTTTCGCTCGAGGACCTGCCCATCACCCCCAAGCAGGTCGCCGAGGTGGCCGGGCTGGTCGAGGCCAAGACCATCAACAACAAGGTCGCCAAGCAGGTCGTCGACTTCGTCCTCGCCGGTGAGGGCGGGCCCGCCCAGATCGTCGAGACCAAGGGCCTGGGCATGGTCTCCGACGACTCCGCCCTGCAGTCCGAGGTCGAGAAGGCCCTCGCCGCCAACCCCGACATCGCCGAGAAGATCCGCTCCGGCAAGATCCAGGCGGCCGGCAAGGTCGTCGGCGACGTCATGAAGGCCACCCGCGGTCAGGCCGACGCCGCCCGCGTCCGCGAACTCGTGCTGGCCGCCTGCGGCGTAGCGGGCTGATCCAGCCCCAGGCACGATCGGCCGCTGCGTGTCTGCGGCGCTGACCGCGACACGTGCGGCTGGGGGCCGACCGGCGACAATCGGTGGCGCGCAGTGACTTCGCGTGCCGCCGGGTGGACCCCACCCACCGAACTCTCGTCCTCGGGGCGCGCGGCACCGGCCGCGCGCCCCGAGCGTTCTGAGTGATCATGAGCTTGACCCTCACACCGTGTGAGGCCCGAGCCTGGAGGAGTCATGTTCAGTATCGGAGACTTCGCCAGGTTCGGATCGGTGTCGGTGCGAATGCTGCGCCACTACGACGAGATCGGGCTGCTACCGCCGTCCGAGGTCGACCCGTACTCGGGCTATCGGTTCTATGCGGCCGATCAGCTCGCCCGGCTCAACCGCATCGTCGCGTTGAAGGATCTCGGCTTCACTCTGCAACAGGTGGCCGAGATGCTCGACGGTCAGCTGTCCGCGGAACGGTTGCACGGCATGCTGCAACTGCGTCGCGCCCAGCTGGCCAATCAGGTGGCCACGGACACCGCGCGACTCCAGTCCGTCGAGGCGAGGCTCCTGCGTATCGAAAGGGAGGGCGTCATGCCCGAGCAGGAAATCGTCGTGAAATCCCTGGCCCCCACGCTCGTCGCCGAAATGAGCGATGTGGCGGCCGAATCCGGGGAGGCCGCCGTCGGCCCGATCATCGAGCGGCTCTACCAGCGGCTGGGGACGTCGATCCCCGAGGCGGGACTCACCATCACCGGTGCGCCGGTCGTGTATTACGAAGAGCTGGAAGCGGGTCTGCGCGTCCACGTCGCCCACCAGGTCGCGGGCGCCGCCACCCCCGGCACCCCGTTCGAGCTGCGCGAGCTGCCCGCGATCACCCAGGCCGCCACCCTCGCCCACCGCGGCAAACTGTCGGAACTGTGCGTGTCCTTCGAGGCCATGGGCCGCTGGGCCGACGAGAACGGTTACGCCCCTTGCGCTCCCATCCGCGAGGTCTACCTCAACGCCCCCGGCGACCCCGCCTCCGCCGAATGGGTCATCGAACTGCAGATGCCGGTCGAACAGGCCGCTCGAGCCTGAGCCGGAACTCCGAGCCCGCGCCGGAAAGCGCAGCGGCGCACAGCGAGTGCTGTGCGCCGCAGCGTGAGCCTGTGGCTAGTCCGGACCGTTGCTGCCGTCACCCTTGTTCGGCGGCGGGATCCGCACCACACGATCGTCGTACTGGTTCGGATTGCCGTCGGGCTTGTTCACGGTGCCGACCCAGATATTGCCGTCGCCGCCGATCGCCGCGCCGTCGAGGCGGCCGTACTTGTCCTGCGCCAGCAGCGACGGCGCCGCGGTCACCGCGTGGGTGTTCTTGTCGGCCATGGCGACGGCCAGCGCTTTCTGATTGGTCATGGAGATCGCGACCGCGTCCGTGGCGGCCGCGCAGCCCGCGACGCCCGGGTGATCGGGCCAGGTCCACGCCTTCACCGCCACACCGTCGGCGCCGATCCGCTGCAACCGGTCCTCGGTGGCGGTGCGGTCGGTGATCCAGATCGACCCCTTGCCGTCCGAGCACACGCCGCCCGCCACCCCGATGCCGGACACCATCACCTCGGCGGCCGCACCGGGCGCGGGGGCGTTGACCCTCAGCAGCTTCCCGGCCAGCGAGCCGGTGTCACCGGCGAGTGCCGGGTTGCCCGCGTCACCGGTGAGCACCAGCATGCGGTCGGGCGCGGTGAAATCGATCGACCCGCGATTGCCGTTGGCGCCCTTCGGGATTCCGGTCAGGATCGGCTTGGGTGCGCCGCCGTCGGTGGAGATGCGCACCACCCGGTTGTCGCTCGGTGTCGTCACGTACGCGTAGACCAGGCCGTCCTCGCCGTAGGTGGGCGACAGCGCCAGCCCGGTCACGCCGCCGTCTCCGGCCGGGTCGACCTCCACCTTCGCCACTTCCACCGGCGCGGGCGGCTCGCCCTCGTCGGTGGCGACCACCTTCAGGATCCGCCCCGTGGTGCGCTCGGCCACCAGTGCGCTGCCGCCGTCGGGCAGCGCGACCAGACCGCCGGTGGTGTCCAGGCACGAGACCACCACGGCCAGATCGGGATCCACGCACGGCAGATCCGGACGCTTGGCATTGCTCGGCGGCGTCTTGGGGGTGGTGGTCTTGGGCTCGGCGTCCTGCCAGGTCGGCTCGGTGGTGAACGGGCTGGAGGCGCGATCGTCGAAGCGCGCGCACCCCGACAGCAGCACCGCGCCGAGCGTCATGCCCAGCACGACCCGCCCGGCGCCCGCGCGGACCATCCGTGCACCCACCCCGACACGGTCAGCGGCAACCAGACTCATGGTGGAGACGTTACGGAAAACCTGCTGTCACCGCTCGGACGGGGTGTCGCAAAAAGGCGTGCCGTGGCGAAACACTCCACCCTGGCGTGAATCGGTCAGCGGACACGCCCGCGTTCTGCCGGGTGCCGGACGGTTGCGGCTAATACTCTGGCCCGGGTGACGAACAAGCCGAACGAGCCGTCCGCCGCGGCGGGCGACGCCACGCCCGCAGCTCCGCGCCCGGCCGGTGCACCGGTCCGCAGCCCCTTCGACTCGCCGACCGAGCAGTTCGCCGCCTCGTCCGGCGCGCAGGCCACCGAGACGATCGCGCCGCCCGCCGACCCCCTCGGTCAGGCCGCCGAGCAGACCGGCCAGGCCACCGAGCAGACCGGCCAGGCCACCGAACAACTCGGCCAGGTCGGCGGCCTGGCGACCGAGAAGATCGCGCCGCAGAAGGTCGGTCACGGCACCGAGCGGAATCTGCCGCGCACCGACGAGGAACTCGGCCTCGATCTGGACGTCCCGCTCTACTCGCAGGTCAACAACGCCATCCCGGGCGCGGCCGACAGCAGCACCGCCGAGCCGTCCCCGACCTACTCCTTCGCGAGCATCCCCGCGGCCCCGGCCGCGCCCCCGGAGAACAACGGCCGCCGCCGTCGCGACGACCGCCGCGGCACCCTGGACCTCGGACTCCTCTTGCTGCGCTTGGTCATCGGCGGCACGTTCATCTACCACGGCCTGCAGAAGGCCTTCGGCTGGTTCCACGGACCCGGCTTCGACGGCATCAAGACCTCCATGGAAGGCGGCGGCTGGAAGCACGTCGACCTGGCCGCGCCCATGCTCATCGCGGGCGAGCTCGGCGGTGGCGTGCTGGTCGTGATCGGCCTGGCCACGCCGCTGGCCGCGGGCGCGCTGCTCGCGGTGATCCTGGACGCGTGGATGTGGAAGCAGGGCATGGTTCCCGGTTTCCAGTACTCCGCCAAGACCAACTCGGTCGAGATCGACTCGATCCTGGTCGGCCTCACCACCGCGCTCATCCTCACCGGCCCCGGCCGCTACTCGATCGACCGCAACCGCGCCTGGTCCACCCGCCCGTTCCTGGGCTCTCTGGCCGCGTTCGTCGCGGCGGTGGCCACGGCCATCCTGGTCTATATCTACCTGCACGGCGGCAACCCGCTCACCGGTGTCGGCCCGTTCAAGTAGCGGCCGCGGCCGCGGACGGTGTGGCCATAGGCTCGAAAAACCAAGCGGCCGGGCTCGATCCACTGGATCGAGCCCGGCCGCTTCGTATCCGGGGTGCGGGGCGGGGGCCCCGCGGATCTCCTCGAGGAGTGTGGGGGCTTGCCCCCCCAGCCTCACTGGCGTGCGGTCCAGGCTTCCCACTCTTGGAAGGTCTCCTGGTGGAGCTGGAGCACCCGGCTCGACTTCGCGTCGATCTCGCGCTGCAGCAGCGCCCGGTGCGCCCCGATCCGAACCTGCTCCTCGGGAGTCGCCATGAACTCGGCATTGTCGAGGTCACGCACCTCGGCCGCGAGGGCCTCGGCGTCGGCGAGCAATTCGCGGGCCTCGGCATTGCGGGCGTCGGAGCGATGCAGCATCGCCGTGTAGTCGGCCAGCATGGATTCGGCCTTGCCGACGAATTCGGTCTCGGCCTGGCCGATGTATTCGATTGTCATTCCCTTGCTTTCTCGATTACGGCACGCGCCGGACGGCACCCTTGTCGGCGGAGGTGGCGAGCGCGGCGTACGCGCGCAGCGCGGTGGTGACCGGGCGCTCCCGGTTCACCGGCTGCCACGGCCGCTCGGAGGCTTCCATCTTCACGCGGCGCTCCGCGAGAACGTCCTCGGGAACCAGCAATTCGAGCGCGCGGGTGTGCACGTCGATGCGGATGCGGTCACCGTCCTCGATGAGTCCGATGGATCCGCCGCCGGCGGCCTCCGGGGACATGTGGCCGATGGACAGGCCCGAGGTGCCGCCGGAGAAGCGGCCGTCGGTGATCAGTGCGCAGACCTTGCCCAGGCCCACGCCCTTCAGGAACGAAGTGGGGTGCAGCATCTCCTGCATGCCCGGACCGCCGCGAGGACCCTCGTAGCGGACCACGACGACGTCGCCGGGCTGGATCTCCTTGCCCAGGATCTTGGAGACCGCCTCCTCCTGGGACTCGACCACCACGGCCGGGCCCTCGAAGGTGAACAGGTCCTCGTCGATGCCGGCGGTCTTGAGGATCGCGCCGTCGGGAGCGATATTGCCGCGCAGCACGCACAGGCCGCCCTCGACGGTGTACGCGTTCGGGACGTCGCGAATGCAGCCGCCCTCGGCGTCGGTGTCCAACGAGGACCAGCGGTTGGCGGTGGAGAACGGCTCGGTGGTGCGGACCCCGCCGGGCGCGGCGTGGAACAGCTGCACGGCCTCGTCGGACGCCTTGCCCGAGCGCACGTCCCAGGTGTCGAGCCACTCGTCGAAGGAGGCGGTGTGCACGGTGGTCACGTCGGTCTCCAGCAGCCCGCCGCGGCGCAGCTCGCCGAGGATGGCCGGGATGCCGCCGGCGCGGTGCACGTCCTCCATGTGGTAGTCGGAGTTGGGGGAGACCTTCGACAGGCAGGGCACGCGACGCGAGATCTCGTCGATGGTCTGCAGATCGAAGTCGATCTCACCCTCCTGCGCGGCGGCCAGGGTGTGCAGCACGGTGTTGGTGGAACCGCCCATGGCCACGTCCAGCGCCATGGCGTTGCGGAAGGCCTTGGCGTTGGCCACGTTCCGCGGCAGCACCGAGGCGTCGTCGTCGCGGTACCAGCGGGTGGCGATGTCCACGATGACCTTGCCGGCCTTCTGGAACAGCGCGCGGCGGGCCTCGTGGGTGGCCAGGGTGGAGCCGTTGCCCGGCAGTGCCAGGCCCAGCGCCTCGGTGAGGCAGTTCATCGAGTTGGCGGTGAACATGCCCGAGCAGGAGCCGCAGGTCGGGCAGGCGGAGCGCTCGACCTCGCCGAGGCCCTCGTCGCTGACGGCCTGCGAGGCGCTGGCGGAGATGGCGGTGATCAGGTCGGTCGGGGCCTGCGCGACGCCGTCCACGATCACGGCCTTGCCGGCCTCCATCGGGCCGCCGGAGACGAACACGGCCGGGATGTTGAGCCGCATGGCGGCGTTCAGCATGCCGGGGGTGATCTTGTCGCAGTTGGAGATGCACACCAGCGCGTCGGCGGTGTGGGCATTGGCCATGTACTCCACCGAGTCGGCGATGATCTCGCGCGAGGGTAGCGAGTACAGCATGCCGCCGTGACCCATGGCGATGCCGTCGTCGACGGCGATGGTGTGGAATTCGCGCGGGACGCCACCGGCCGCCCGCACCGCCTCGGCCACGATCTCGCCGACGTCCTTCAGGTGCACGTGGCCGGGTACGAACTGGGTGTAGGAGTTCGCGATGGCGACGATCGGCTTCCCGAAGTCGGAGTCGGTGAGGCCGGTCGCGCGCCAGAGCGAGCGAGCGCCCGCGGCATTGCGTCCGACGGTGGTGGTGCGTGAGCGAAGCGGTGGCATTGGTCCTCGGTTCGTGTCGCAGGGGGCTGTTGAGCGACTGTCCGGTGGCTCACGACACGAGAATTCGGGTCTCGCGACGTTCCTCCGGCGGGAATCAACGTTACTCCCGGCCTATGACCCCGATTACCGCCGGTGGAAACTCCGCACCCCCGAAACGCCTACGACTTGCCGGATTCGCCCTCGGTCTCGGTGCCTTCGGTGTGAGATTCGTCTGCTTCGACCGGTTCGTCGGTTTCCTCCGGCTCCTGGGCGAACGGGTCCGGGATGCGCCCGCCCGAGGCGTCCACGAGGTCGGCGAGCCGGTTGTAGCCGACTGCGGGCAAGGTCACATCGGTGTCGTCGGCCAGGTGCAGCCGCAGGTACCCGCGCTTGGGGATGACCAGCCCGCGTACGTCGGCCCAGTCGATGTGCCGGGAGCCGAACAGGGTGCGGGTGTCGATGCCGTTGTCCGAGACGGTGGTCCGGGTCCGCTCGATCCACACCACCAGCGCGGCCGGGATCGCGAACAGGATCCACAGCACCTTGGGCGCCCCGAAGAACGGGAAGGCCACGGAGAACAGCAGGATGAACACCCCGAGGTGAGCGAGCCGGGGGATGCGGATCACGCGACCCGCGTCCGATTCGGCACCGGGCGTGTGGGACGATCGAGCAGGTGGCACGGACTGATGCTGTGAGGACACACCCACATCCTCGCATCATGGTGAACGGACCCGAACAACCGCACTGTCTCACATAATGAGACCCCATAGGTCAGCTGTTTGACTGAACGACTAGCGCGCGCATACCGTCGAGCGCGTGAATCGAATCGAGTTGCTCGTAATCGGCCGGCGCGTCCAGCGCTGAGCCGACGACTGTAGGTCCATTACGTCAGCTCGCAGCTGCGACGCGCCACCCTCGAACAGCCCTTGGCTGTCGGGGGCTTTTTTGTGTTCAGGCAAGTCCACGACTGGAACGACAAGCAGTAAGGAACCAAGACGGTGAGCGCACCTACCGCACGGCCCGGGCCCTCGGCCCGCAAGCCGGCGCCTTCGGCCACTCAGCCGACCGCGGCTCCGGCCGCGACCCCGAACCGCCGCCAGGTCCCGCCCGAGCGGGTCACCGGCGCGCAGTCGGTCGTCCGTTCGCTCGAGGAACTGGACGTCGACACGGTATTCGGTATTCCGGGCGGTGCGATTCTTCCCGTCTACGACCCGCTCTTCGATTCCACGAAGGTTCGCCACGTGCTGGTCCGCCACGAGCAGGGCGCGGGTCATGCCGCGACCGGCTACGCGCAGGCCACCGGCAAGGTGGGTGTGTGCATGGCCACGTCCGGTCCGGGCGCGACCAACCTGGTCACCCCGATCGCGGACGCGCAGATGGACTCGGTGCCGCTGGTCGCCATCACCGGCCAGGTCGGCCGTTCGCTGATCGGCACCGACGCCTTCCAGGAAGCCGACATCTCCGGCATCACCATGGCGTGCACCAAGCACAACTTCCTGGTCACGGACCCGATCGACATCCCGCGGATGATCGCCGAGGCGTTCCACATCGCCTCCACCGGCCGTCCCGGCGCGGTGCTGGTCGACATCCCGAAGGACGTGCTGCAGGCGCAGACCACGTTCTCGTGGCCGCCGGAGATGAAGCTGCCCGGCTACCGTCCGGTCACCAAGCCGCACGGCAAGCAGGTCCGCGAGGCCGCCCGCATGATCATGGAGTCCAAGGCTCCGGTGCTCTACGTCGGCGGTGGCGTGATCAAGGCCGACGCCTCGGCCGAGCTGCTGGAACTGGCCGAGCTGACCGGCATCCCGGTCGTCACCACCCTGATGGCGCGCGGCGCGTTCCCCGACACCCACACCCTCAACATGGGTATGCCGGGTATGCACGGCACCGTGGGAGCCGTTGCGGCGCTGCAGCGTTCGGACCTGCTGATCACCCTGGGCGCGCGTTTCGACGACCGCGTCACCGGCCAGCTGGACTCGTTCGCGGTCGGCGCCAAGGTGATCCACGCCGACATCGACCCCGCCGAGATCGGCAAGAACCGCCATGCCGACGTGCCGATCGTGGGTGACTGCCGCGAGGTCATCACCGAGCTGATCGAGACCCTGAAGGCCGACCCGGCCACCGGCGGCAAGACCCCGCTGCTGGACCTGACCGAGTGGTGGGGCTACCTGAGCGGTATCCGCGATGCCTACCCGCTGGGCTGGAAGACCCCGTCGGACGGTTCGCTGTCGCCGGAGTTCGTGATCGAGAAGCTGGGTCAGCTGGCCGGTCCCGAGGCGATCTACTGCGCCGGCGTCGGCCAGCACCAGATGTGGGCCGCGCAGTTCATCAAGTACGAGAACCCGCGCACCTGGCTGAACTCGGGCGGTCTGGGCACCATGGGCTACGCGGTGCCCGCGGCCATGGGCGCCAAGATGGGCATGCCGGACTCCGAGGTCTGGGCCATCGACGGTGACGGCTGCTTCCAGATGACCAACCAGGAGCTGGCCACCTGTGCCGTCGAGGGCGTGCCGATCAAGGTCGCGCTGATCAACAACGGCAACCTGGGCATGGTCCGCCAGTGGCAGACCCTGTTCTACGAGCAGCGCTACTCCAACACCGACCTGGGCACCCACACCCTGCGGATCCCCGACTTCGTGAAGCTGGCGGAAGCGCTGGGCTGCCACGGTATTCGCGTGGAGAAGGAAGAGGACGTGGAGGCCGCGATCCGCGAGGCGCAGTCGATCAACGACCGTCCCGTGGTGATCGACTTCATCGTCGGCAAGGACGCGCAGGTGTGGCCGATGGTCGCCGCCGGCACGTCGAACGACGAGATCATGGCCGCGCGCGGCATCCGCCCGCTGTTCGACGACGACGAGCAGGCCTCCGAGCCGGCCGTCATCCACGAGGCCATGTCGCACGAGAAGGCTTCGCTGGCCGCCCACGAGCGCGCCTCCCAGAAGGGGACCGAGGAATGACCACCACCCACACCCTCTCCGTGCTGGTGGAGGACAAGCCCGGCGTGCTGGCCCGCGTGGCCTCGCTGTTCTCCCGGCGTGGCTTCAATATCCAGTCGCTCGCGGTCGGTGGCACCGAGATCCCGGAGATCTCGCGCATGACCATCGTGGTGACCGTGGAGGACCTGCCGCTCGAGCAGGTCACCAAGCAGCTCAACAAGCTGGTCAATGTCATCAAGATCGTGGAGCAGGACACCGATTCCTCGGTCGCTCGTGAACTGATCCTGGTGAAGGTGCGCGCCGACGCGAGTGTGCGCACCCAGGTGATCGAGGCCGTGAACCTGTTCCGCGCCAAGGTGATCGACGTGTCGCCCGACGCGCTGACCATCGAGGCCACCGGCACCCGCTCCAAGCTGGACGCGCTGCTGCGCATGATGGAGCCGTACGGCATCCGTGAGATCGTGCAGTCCGGTGTTGTCGCCGTGGGCCGCGGACCCAAGTCCATCACCGCGACCCGATAAAGCCCGCGATAACCGCTGGCCCGATACTTCTCACTAACCAAACAATCTGAAGGGAACCACTGTGGCAGTCGAGATGTTCTACGACGACGATGCCGATCTGTCGATCATCCAGGGCAAGAAGGTCGCCGTGATCGGCTACGGCAGCCAGGGCCACGCCCACTCGCTGAGCCTGCGCGACTCCGGCGTCGACGTGCGCATCGGCCTCAAGGAGGGCTCGAAGTCCCGTGCCAAGGCCGAAGAGGCCGGCCTGACCGTCGGCACCCCCGCCGAGGTCTCCGAGTGGGCCGACGTGATCATGGTCCTCGCGCCCGACACCGCGCAGGCCTCCATCTTCACCAACGACATCGAGCCGCACCTGAAGGACGGCGACGCGCTGTTCTTCGGCCACGGCCTGAACATCCACTTCGGTCTGATCAAGGCTCCGGCCAACGTCACCGTCGGCATGGTCGCCCCCAAGGGCCCCGGCCACCTGGTGCGTCGCCAGTTCGCCGACGGCAAGGGCGTTCCGGCCCTGATCGCCATCGACCAGGACCCGACCGGCACCGGCCAGGCGCTGGCCCTGTCCTACGCCAAGGGCATCGGCGGCACCCGCGCGGGCGTCATCAAGACCACCTTCAAGGAAGAGACCGAGACCGACCTCTTCGGTGAGCAGGCCGTGCTCTGCGGTGGCACCGAGGAACTGGTCAAGACCGGTTTCGAGGTCATGGTCGAGGCCGGTTACGCGCCGGAGATGGCCTACTTCGAGGTCCTGCACGAGCTCAAGCTGATCGTCGACCTGATGTACGAGGGCGGCATCGCCCGCATGAACTACTCGGTCTCCGACACCGCCGAGTTCGGTGGCTACCTGTCGGGCCCGCGCGTCATCGACGCCGGCACCAAGGAGCGCATGAAGGCGATCCTGACCGACATCCAGGACGGCACCTTCGTCAAGCGCCTGGTCGCCAACGTCGAGGGCGGCAACAAGGAGCTCGAGGGTCTGCGCAAGGCCAACGCCGAGCACCCGATCGAGGTCACCGGCGCGCAGCTGCGCAGCCTGATGAGCTGGGTCGACCGCCCGATCACCGAAACCGCGTAAGGTTTCGCAGCCTCGACGACCCGCCGGACTCTGTGTCCGGCGGGTCGTTTCGTGTCGAGAGTCGACGGCACACGTCGGATTACCATGGGCGATGTCCTGTCCTCGACCTGAACCGACGTGTGAGAGGTGCCGGTGACCGTATCGCCCGCAGACGACAACATCCGGTACCTGACGGCCGAGGAGTTTCTCGCCGCCGAACCGGACGGGTTCAGCGAGACCGCCGGGGCCATCGAGATCGTGGATGGCCGGCTGATCCGGCTCATGTCACAGAGCGAGGCGCACAGCAGGATCGTGCGGCGTCTGGCCGCCGCGATCGAAGACGCGCGCCCCTTCGGGCCCGTGTCTGCGGGTGGCTTCCGATGTCGCTGTACGACTTCCGGATGCCGAGGACACTCGCGCCGACCGCCGTCTCAACATCCGCTACCCCGATATCTTCGTGCGCGATTGTGAGCCCTACGACGTCAACACGGTTCGCGATCACATCCACCTGGTGGCCGAGGTGATCTCGGGGGATACCGTCGACACCGATACCGGCGTCAAACGGGTGTTGTACGCGCTTGCTGGAATTCCCGTCTACCTGATCATTCATCTCGACAAGACGTGGGAAGCGATCGATCGCATCGAGGAGTACCGCCTCGATTGGTCGGGTAAGCGCTACGTTCCTCATCATGTCCACCACGCAGGCCTGATCCTCGACCGTCCCGTCACGCTGGCCGTGACATTTGAAGCGCTCCAGATGCCGTAACCCCTGAAGTGGTGGCGAGGAGAGCCGCGAAGGCCCGCCAGGATCGCACCTGACGGGCCTTCGACGTTCGCGCGTGGAGGAGGAACGCGCGGGTTTTGTATCGGGGCTTACCAGCTGCCACTGTGTGGCAGCATGTGCCGCCACCAGCAGTCGTTGTCGTTGCGGTGAGGGCGATTCCAGTCGTCGCGATCCCGATCGCGCCACCAGGCGTCCCGATCCCGGTCGCGGTCGTGACCGCGGTCCCGGTCCCACCAGGGGTTGTTCTGCTGATGCGGCCAGGCGACGTCGGCGGGCGCGCTGTCGACGGGCACCTCGGCACTCGCCGGAATCGTCACCGCCGCAAGCGGAATCACAGCGATGGCACCGGCAACGGCCACGCGAGCCGCCGTCCGGCGTAGAAATGTCTGCTTCATGGTTTGCAACTGTGCCCCAGTAACCTCCATCCGGGGAATGGATTTCCTGTGAATTCAGGGCCGAATGGTCCTCATGAATGACATTCACCCCGAGACACCCTGAAACTCGTTGCACGGCAACGGCCCCGCAGGAATTCTCCCGCGGGGCCGTTCGCAATTCGACTGTGGCAGTGGATCAGTAGTGCGTGCCGCCGTCGATCCGGATCTCGGTGCCGGTGATGAACGCGCCGTCATCCGACGCCAGCATGGCGACGACGCCGGCCACGGTGTCGGGCGAAGCGAAGCCCTGACCGATGCCGGGGGCCAGCTTCATGAACAGGCTCAGGTCGGCGTCCGCGGGCAGACCCGGGCCCTTGCCGCTGGTCATATCGCTCGAAATCGACCCCGGCGCAACAGCGACCACACGCAGGCCCTGCTTGGAGTACTCGGCGGCCAGCGCGTGGGTCATGGACATGATGCCGCCCTTGGACGCGGCGTACGCGGACATGTACGGGTGCGCGAAGAACGCGGACGTAGAGGTGAAATTGACGATCACACCCTTGTCCGAAGCCAGCAACAGCGGCAGCGACTCCTTGATCATCAAAAAGGTGCCCGTCAGATTGATGGCGATAATCTTGTTGAAATCCTCGACCGGCTGCTCATGCGTATGCGCCGACCGCAGAATCCCCGCCGCATTGATCAGCGCGTCGATCCCGCCCAGCGCCTCGGTAGCCGCAGCCACCCCAGCCTTCACCGACGCCTCATCAGAGATATCCACGGTCAGGGTCGTGAGCCGATCCCCATTCCCGTTCTCCGCAGCCTGCTTGGCAGTCTCCGCAAGCCCCGCCTCATTGACGTCGGCCCCCACAACCTGCCCACCCTCGGCCAGGATCCGGTGCACGGTAGCGCGCCCAATCCCCGACCCGGCCCCGGTGATCACTACTCGACGCCCGTCAAAACGCTCCATTGCGACTCTCCTTAGCTATGTTCCAGCCTCTACAAGACACGTTACGCCCATGTGGCACGTCATGCCAGACTGGCATCCCGTCGACTAGGATTGGTTCAACCAGCCCGCCCAAAGGAGGTGAAAATGTCCGCCCACCCCATACTCCGCCCCACCCTCGCCGAACGCCGCAAACAAGAAACCCGCATGGACATAGCCCGAACCGCAGCGCGGTTATTCGCCGAACACGGCACCTCCGAGGTCACGGCCGAACAAATCGCCTCCGAATCCGGCGTGGCATTGCGCACCTTCTACCGCTACTCCCGCACCAAGGAAGAAGCGGTAGAACCCCTCCTCGCCGCTGGCGCCCAACGCTGGTTGGCTGACATATCCGACGGTCCTCACCGCCTCCCCACCCCCGCAGAATTCGAATCCGCAGCCGTTCGCTCGCTCACGCTCGGTGACAGCCCCGAAGACCTCGAAATCACCCGTGGACTGCTGACTGCTATGAACGATGACCAGGCGCTACGCGCGATCTGGCAGCGGATCAATCTCGAGGCTGAACGTGAACTGTGCGATGTTCTGACGAAACTGGCTGGACCGCACGCAGATTCGATCGCGGTCCGAATCGCTGCCGCAGCCTCGGCCGGTGCGGTACGGGTCGGCCTGGAATTGTGGGCTATGGGTGCGAGCACGCCGGATGGGCAGGACTCACCGGACGCGCTCGTGGTCGAGTGCATGCGACGGTTCAGCTCCGCGGTCCGAGTCTGAATCCTCTTGCTATTGGCTGGATGCGCGGGGAAGCCAGGAGGTTGCACCACTAGGATCTGATCTCATGCCCTCCGAGACCGTCGACGTCGAACTGTCCGTCGATGCCGTGGACCCGACCGAGGTCGAGATGATCGACCTGTTCGCAGGACCGGGCGGTTTGGACGTCGCGGCCAGATGGCTGGGAATACCGGCGGTTGGCATCGAGGTGAACGAGGACGCGTGCCGAACCCGGCGCCAGGCCGGCCTCGGTACCCGACACGCGGATGTACGGAAGCGCGCGCTGCTCGATGACTTTCCGAATGCGAAGATTCTCACCGGCGGTCCGCCGTGCCAGACGTATTCGGTCGCCGGCTCGGGCGCGGGGCGCCGTGCATTGACACTAGTCCTCGGGTTCGTCGACCGAATCGCCCGCGGTGAACGGGAACAGGTCGAGAAAGAGCTGGGAGAACTCGACGACGAGCGCACCGGCCTGGTCCTGCAACCACTGCTGTGGGCGATCGAGGCGTTCGAGAAGGGTAGACCGTTCGAAACGATCGTTCTCGAACAGGTTCCGACGGTGAAACCGGTGTGGGATGCCTACGTGTCGGTTCTGAAGGACTACGGCTACGACGTCGCGGTCGACCTGGTTCACACCGAGCAGTTCGGAGTTCCTCAGACACGCCGGCGGGCGATTCTGATCGCATGCCGAAATCGCGAGGCGGTCTTTCCTCGAGCAACTCACCGGGCCTTCAACAAGCGACTCTCACGTACGGAGGGGGTTGCCGAGCTGCGTGAGTGGGCCACGTTGGGTGAGGCGTTGACCCCCCCGAAAGCCGAATGGGTGGAGAAGCTCGAATTGCCCGAGCGGCCAAATGAGTTCGAAGTTGTGTCGAACTACGGCACCGGCGGCAATCCGAAACTGCGTGGCAAACGCACGTCCAACGAGCCGTCCGCGACGGTCACCGGCAAAGTCCGCCGCAATCGGATCGTGGCCGACGGTGAGGACCTCGCGCGATTGTTGCCCGAGGAAGCGGGCCGCCTGCAGACCTTCCCGCTCGATTACCCGTGGTCAGGCAATGATCAGTATCAGCAGGTCGGCAATGCCATCCCACCCCGCGTTGGTGTGCACATCCTCGCGGCGGCACTCTTCGGGAAGAAACCGAACGAGGACGCGCTCGATCGTGCGGTCGGTGGATCGTGGGACGAGGCCCTCGCCGATCTGCACCAGCTCCGACTGTCCCTCGAAGACTTCCAGGACCAGGAGGGGCGCGCCGATTCGGGGCGGCAGGCCGAGCTGTTCCCCGTGGACCTGGACAAACTGCCTGTCTAGCGAGGTATGACGGTTAGTGCCAATCTCATCGGGGTGGCGGTGAACGGCTTTACGCTGTGGCGAGTACTTGGCAACCGAACCTAGGGGGAAAGCAGTGTCCGAGCCCGATGACGACGGCTTGTACGAGATCTTCGAGGCACTACTCGATCGGTACACGCCCGAGAATGCGATCAAGCGGCTTTCGGGGTTCGCGTCACCCGCCGCGGTGCAAGGCATTCGGGATCGGCACGAGCACAACCTGATTCGCATCCGCGAGATGGAGGAACCGCGTGCCCTCTTTCTCGACAATCGCATCACGTGGTACACGGGGCCCCAGCCAGGGGACAAGTACTGGCCCTCGTTGCGAGCCGTCCTGTCCGGCGACGGATGGTCCACCGGGGCCATCGACAACCTGGACGAATCGTCGACCAGAATCGTCTCTCTGCTGAATCATCCTCGTGAGAAAGAGTTTTCGGCCCGAGGTTTGGTGGTCGGATACGTCCAGTCCGGCAAGACGACGAGCTTCACTGCGGTTACCGCGAAGGCCGCGGATCGTGGGTACAAGCTCTTCATCGTCCTTGCCGGCATTCACAACGGGCTGCGGCGCCAGACCCAGGCGCGGCTGATCAAGCAGTTGGTCGAACCCAATCCCGGCGGTTGGTCCCAGATCACAGATCTGGAACACGATTTCACGCCTACCGCGAACCCCGCCAGCTATTTCAGCAAGGCGAACAACACCCACGTCCTGTGCGTCGTCAAGAAGAACGCAACGGTCATGCGTAAGCTCGTCAGGTGGCTGAGCAATGCATCGGAGTATCTGACCGATTGTCCCGCATTGATCATCGATGACGAAGCCGATCAAGCCTCTGTCGCGACGAAGTCGATCAACCCGCTAATCCGGGAGCTGTTGGACAGCTTGCCGAAGTCTGCCTACGTGGGTTACACGGCTTCGCCGTTCGCGAATCTGTTGATCGATCCGTCTGCCGACGACCTGTATCCCCAGGACTTCATCGTCAATCTACCCAAGCCGGCCGACCATTACGGCACGGAAGTTCTGTTCGGGCGGTATGCCCTCGACGGCGAGAATCCGGAAGACGTCGATGACGGCTGGGACATGATCCGGACCATCCCGGACGACGACGTGCCGCTGGTGCGGCCGAAGACGAAGGCGGAAGCCGAAGGGTTTCTGCCCACCATCACAGACACGCTTCGCAATGCAGTCCTGTACTTCTGGCTCGGCACGGCGGCCCGGCGCGTGCGCGGCACCGGAAACCCGCACTCCACCATGCTGATTCACACCAGCGTCCGAACCTCGGTTCACAATAGCTTCCGTGAACCACTCGAGTGGCTCCGCGACGCGACCGCACGTGAGCTGGATGAGCTGGGTACCCTGGCCGAGCTTCGGAAGCTGTGGGATGAGGAGACGGCCAAGGTTGCCGCCTCGGACTTCGGTGAGACGAAGGTCGAATTCGACGAGCTGCTGCCAGAACTGCGTGGTGTGCTTCGCGACTGCCGAGTCATCATGGACAACTCGGGAAGTGTCGAGCGGCTCGACTACGAGAACGGTCCGGTGGTCGCAATCGCAGTCGGGGGAAACACGCTCTCCCGTGGTCTAACCCTCGAAGGCCTCCTGGTCAGCTACTTCGTCCGAGCGGTGACCGTCTATGACACATTGCTCCAGATGGGGCGATGGTTCGGGTACCGCACCGGGTACGCAGACCTGCCTCGCATCTGGATGACGGACGAGCTCATCGACTGGTTTCGGCACCTGGCGACCGTCGAGGTCGAGATGCGGCGCGATATCGATATCTATCTCACCGAGGACAAGACGCCCCGTAGTTTCGCGGTTCGGTTGCGGACCCACCCCTCGCTCAAGGTCACTGCCGCCGCGAAGATGGCCGACGCGGTCAACGCGCATGCCGGGTACGGCGGAAAACGTGTGCAGACCAGGTATTTCCACACAAACGCAGAGTGGTTGCTCGGAAACCAAGCCGCAGCCCGTGCATTGGTCTCGCAGGGTCTGGCAGTCGGCGCCAAACTCGAGAGGAAACCCGACGAAGGGCTCTTCATCATTCGAGATGTTCCGAGCGACCTCGTCCTCGACTTCCTGCGGAGCTACCAGTTCCACGAGAAGTCGCAGGAGGCTGATGCGGAGCTGATGGGCCGCTATATCGAGCGGCGGATTCAGTACACCGGCGCGCTCGGCCGCTGGGATGTGGCGATTATCGGCAATGTTCCAGGTTCTCCGGACGAGAATTTCGAGTTCGCAGACGGAATCGCGGTCAAGCGGATCATTCGTTCGCGACTCAAGACCCCGGGAATCGATTACGCGGACATCAAGACCCTCATGAGCCGTCGAGACGCAGCCATCGACCTGGATTGTGACATCGCAAACCTCACGGAGCAGCAGATCTTCGCCGAGCGGACCAAGCGACTACCCGATATCGGATTGCTGGTTCTTTACCCGATCGACAAGCTATCCGAGCCCCAGCCGAGCAAGGCCAGCCGTACCGCCCTCGACGCTGCCGAACACGTCGTCGGGGCCGGGTTTGTTTTCCCCAAACCTGTGGAAGGCGACACCGTCGTCGCCTACGAAGCGCGCTATATCTCCGCCGATCTCTCAGGTCTCGAGCCGGAGGAGGAGGACCTCAGCATCCTCGAAGCGGAGGACCAGTGACCGACCTCGGTCGCCGCGCCGAACTCGATGAACACTGGCGGCAGCTCGGACTCGGCCGGCCGACGAAGGAAGGGGCGCTTCGGGTCTCTGATCTTTCGGTCGAAACGGCCCGAGGCGCGGTCTCCACCGGTATCGATTCCGCCGGTTGTCGGCATCTGTTGGTGCCCATCGGATCTCACCAAGTAGTGCGTAAAGGCATTGACGGTCCGGTTCTGCGGCTGAGTTCGCGGCCGCTCGAATCCGAGGACGAGTACCAGAACTACGCTGATCTCGCATGCCTACAGCCTGCATTCGATGGTGTGTTCACCACGTTGTGCATCGATGTGCTGGAAGCGATATCGAGCTCGACGAGCAATCCGATCAAAGGTCTGTACGCGGCGTTGGATACGTGGCGAGCGCTGTTCCGGACCGCAGGCGGCAGGCTGGGGCCCGAACAACTGGCCGGATTGTTTGGCGAGCTCCTGATGCTGTGTCGGATGCTCGAGCTGAACAGTAGCTCGCAGAGCTTGTGGAAGGGGCCGACCTACTTCCGGCACGACTTTTCCTCCGTGACAAGAGCATTAGAGGTGAAGTCGTCGACAGCAAGCGAAGGTCGAAGGATTCGTGTACACGGCCTCGATCAACTGGACCCGCCGGTCGGCGGTGAGCTCTCCTTGGTCTGGGTTCGGTTGGAACGCAATGACGTCGGAGGGATGACCCTTCAGGACCTCGTCGACCGAGCGCTCGAATTGGCCGACGACACGGTCGGCCTGCTGGCGCAACTGCACGAAGCGGGCTACCGCGCCCAGGATATCGCTCACTACAGCGAGGTCGGCTTCGCAGTCGCCGAAGAGCGTTGGTATCGCGTCGATTCGGATTTCCCACGCCTGACGAACAGCATGCTCGCCGACGCTGGTGTCGCCGTGAACGTTCGGGACGTCGAATACAGTGTCGATCTTTCGTCGGAACCGCCCGCTGCTCTGAGTGATGACCGGGCGACTGAATACCTGCTTTCCATGATCGAGGAGATGGTTTGACATCGCCGGGGTGGTTTTCGCAGCCCTACCCGCCCGAGGGTGCGAGTGCCGCGGAGGGGATCAGAAACCAGCTGGGGAAACCCGAGCTGGATCATCTGACGATCCTGGTGCGGGAGTCTGCCCAGAACAGTTGGGATGCTCGAAAGAGCCCAGGAACCACCGTCGATTTTCGCATCGACCTGCAGACTGTCAGTGCTGCTCACACGGCGGCTTGGCGGCAGCATCTGCTCCGGAAGGCTCCGCTCAACGAGCACCTTCCGCTGCGGGAGTCGTTGCGCAAAGGTGTGATCCGACTGTTGTCGATCTCGGATAGGGGAACCCATGGATTGGGCGGCCCGACTCGTGCAGACGAAGTAACCGGAGCTCGCACTGACTTCGTTTCGTTCCTAAGAAACATCGGGGAGCCGCGGAACACCGAACTCGGCGGTGGGACATATGGATTCGGCAAGGGAATCCTCTATTTGATGTCGAGACCCGGGGTAATAATCGTGCATACCCGTTGCCGGTACGAGGGCAGGTTCCAGACGCGGCTGATGGGCGCTGCGATGTGGAAGAGCTACCTGGCGGCGGACAACAACCTCGGCGAGCGCCGCTTCACCGGAAGACATTGGTGGGGTGATGACTCGGGGGAGGTGATCGAGCCGTTGGTCGGCCCGGACGCAGAAGCCGTGGCCCAGCAGTTGGGTCTGCGACCATTCGGTGCTGACGAGACCGGAACGACGATCACGCTGGTCGACCCCGATCTGGAGGACGGAGAGCCCGCTGAGATAGCAGCGTATATCGCGGAAACGATTGCATGGCAATTGTGGCCGAAGATGGTCGAACAACCCGACGGGACAGTCCCGATGCGCTTCGCCGTGACCTGCGACGGGATCAGCTATCCGGTTCCTGATCCTGCTGAATTCCATCCGCTGCGGCTGTTCGTTGCGGCCTATCGGGCGATGTCCGGTTCCGATGGTCGTGATTTGTGGTGCAAACGTCCGAAGCGTCTGCTGGGCAGATTGGGCCTGCAGCGCAAGCCCGTGCTGCCGATGGAGCCGACCAGAGCGGCGGAGATCGCCGGGATCGATCGGAGTGTGCATCATATCTGTTTGATGCGTCCGGCCGAGCTTGTTGTGACCTATTGGCAGGGCCCCAAACCCGCCAGCGAACTCATTTCGTACGCAGGTGTTTTCCGCGCCGACGTCGCTATGGACGACATATACGCATCCGCGGAACCGCCGACCCATGACAGCTGGAACTTTCAGTCGCTCGAGAATCCAGACCGATCATTCGTCAGCACCACTTTCCGCCGATTCAACGAAGAACTCGCAGGACTGCTCGATCTAGCAGGCAGCGGGGCTACCGAGGTCTCGCAGGTGTCGCTCGGCGCTGCGAGTGACAAGTTCGCACCGTTGGTGGGTGGGACTTGGGGGATCGGCAGTGCGACGGATTACGGGCGGCCTGGAGACACAAAGGCACCGGTGCCTGGCCGTCGCCCCGCGCAGCGCGAAGATCCCGAGTTCGACTACGAGTACATCGAACCAGAGCCTGCGCCGAGTGCGGTAGGAGTCAATGGCAGTCAAGGCAATGGATCCGGTGATCGGACAGCGGGTGGCGGATCGACGGGAACGCCTGTCCCCGAACGGCGCAGGGTGCCGCGTGCGCGAGTCACATACTGCGGTGATCCGTATCTGGACGAGTACCAGGGGACAGCTGTACTGATTCAGGAGTTTCAGCTGCCGGCGCCGATGGTGCAGCGCGTCGGTGTCGAACTGGCGGTTGCGTTGACGACAGACGGTGGTCGCGAGACCGACCCGCCGCTCGGTGCCGAACAGCCGGCCCTGGTCGGTTGGGAGGATGACTGTGGAGGCCTGAGCGCTACACCCTCTTACGTCATCGAAGGCGGTGACGGCAAGATTTGGAAAGCCGTCGTGAAACCCGCAGCGGACACCATGACAGAGATCCTGATCACCGTGCAGCGGGTGGGTGTCTGATGCACGTGCGCGCCTTGCCGTATCGAATTCCCGACGCCCGTGCGATCGACGCCCACCAGTGGCGTCTCGATCTCGACGGCGGCGAAATCCCCATGCCCGAGGCCTACCCGCACTGGGACTATCAGACTGTGTTGACGCTCCGCAGGCAGGTCGATATAGATCTGGGACGGGTGATCGCCGAGTCCAAGCTGGCTCCGGGCACATCGCTGACGCTCGCGATCGTCTGGACGGCCACAGGATCGAGTCTGCGTGGAACCGGAGCACGCATACCGCTTACCGCAGATGGCCCCGTTGAAGTCGTCGTGGTCCTGCCGGGCGCCGATCTGGGTGGCACGCTCCAGCTCGACACCATCCTCCTGCTGTCGGAGCGCCGGATGGGTTCCGATCGACCGGTGGCCGCCCGCCGTGCAGGATCGGTGCTTTGGAGTGATCGGCACAGTATCCGTCTCCAGGGTGATGCGCCTCAATTCCCCATGGCCATCATCGATTTCGAGAATACGACCTACCCCGACGATGCTGGTTGGTATCTCGATATCGGATCCAACCTGGAAGCCGCCACGATGGGGTCGTTGCTGCTACTGGTGAACGAACGCAAGCGAGTCATTGCGAGTGCCCTCGAGAACGCGGCGAAGCCCCGTGCTCAAGACCAGGTCGCACTGTCGATGGTCTATATCGATGTCGCGCGGACGATGGTCGAGCATGCATTGGCCCAACCCGACTTCGAGGACACCATGGCCTACCCAGACGATTCGTTGGGGGCGACGCTCCAGGCTTTGTTCGCGAGGTTGTTTCCGTCAACCACGATCAGCGAGATCCGAGCTCTCTCCGCTCGCTCACCGAGCCTGCTCGCCTCGGACATCCAGGCGGCGATCAACAATCTGGAGGGTCTCGCATGAACTTGCTCTACCCGCGGCTACTGAAACCGCGAGCTCGCGAACTCGCACACGAACAGCGGACGCTCGAGCTCGAGGAGCTGACCAAGCGGTGGCGTATTTCGGATGAGTCCGCTGTGTACATCGCGACCGGTGGCGCTCGAACGCAGGGCGAAAGCCTCCGTCGGATTCGCGACCTGGTTCTGTCGCTTGCCGAGGCTTCGGGCTACCCCGATCATCCGAGTCCGGCGCAGTCCGGCGCGTTCGACCTGGCCGTTGCCGAACATCTGCATCGCGAAATGCACCTGGCTCCGGCTGAAGCATCGGCCACGGACGTCTGGGCATTTCAGTCTCTCGTTCTCATGCCGGACATCGCGCAATGGAGATTTCCTGGGAAGACTGCGTCGGACCGCGCGTTCAATGAGCGTATTCGCGGCTCACGGTTGGATCGGCACGTTTTCGGTCGGCTGTGGTGGCGAGCGCAGTTGGTCCACTCGCCGGAGGACCCCAATCCGTATGCTGCACTGAATGTTTTGGGAGAGGCCGCCTTCGACCAGATCTACGCCCGCCGATCGACGTTGGGTGCGAGCCCGCACATGGTCAAATCCATCTTGAGGGTGTGGAACAGCCTGGACTTGCGCGGGCTGACCGAGCGCGAGGTCTTGCGGGACTTTCTGAAGAGACTTCTTCGGTTGGCTCCGTTCGTGGCGTTCGATGCCGTTGACGACGGAAGTCTCGATGTCGAACTTCGCGCAGTCGCCCATGAGACCGTGTTCGCGGCGCTCGTGGTCGCCGGATGGGATGGATACGAGGCGTCTCAGCGGGCGAACGCCGCCGTCGCCGGTTCGGCGGTCATCGCCTGAGTCGAGCAGGGGCGTGAATTGGCGGGGTAGCGTGGGCTATGGCTTCTGATCAGGATCCGCCGGTAATCCCGGGTGTTCGTAGGAGCTTTGTGGAAGCGCGGGGTGTTCGATTCCATGTGACGGAGGCCGGGGAGGGGGAGCCTGTGTTGGCGTTGCATGGGTGGCCGCAGCATCACTATGTGTACCGGGATCTGTTGGGGAATCCGCCGGTGGGGATGCGGGTGATTGCGCCGGATCTGCCGGGGTACGGGTGGTCAGGGGCGGCGGGGCATCGGTGGGCCAAGGATGATGTGGCGAGCGACCTGTTTGCGCTGATGGATGCGCTCGGGTTGGGGAGGACGCTGCTGGTCGGGCATGACTGGGGTGGGTTCGTCGGGTTTCGAATGATTCTGCGGGAGCCTGAGCGATTTCGAGGGTATCTGGTCTGCAATATGGCGCATCCGTGGTCGCCGGCTGGTGTGGTGGCTCGGCAGTTCTGGCGGCTGTTGGCGTATCAGCCGCTGATGGCGACTGTCGGGGTGCCGTTACAGCAGCGGACACGGTTCTTGGAAGCGCTGTTCGGGGCGGCTGCGAAGGGGGAGGGCCGGTTCGATCCGGAGACGATCGCGATCTTCGCGGACCGGTTCAAGGATCCGGTGGTTGCGCGGACCGCGCGAGATACGTACAGGACTTTCCTGTTGCGGGAGGTGCCTGCGTCGATACGGAATCCGGAGCGCCGGCGGGCTTCGGTGCCGGTGCGTGCGCTGTTCGGGAAAGACGATGCGGCGGTCCACTATTCGCTGGCCGCCGCGGAGACAGCGAAGGCGGACGACTACACGCTCGAGTTGGTGGAGGGGTGCGGGCATTTCGTCGTCGACGAGCGGCCCGATTTGGTGCGGTCGCGGTTGATCGCCCTGGCAGCCGCTAGCTGATGCTGAACACCCAGGAGCCGTTGCAGCCCGACGCGGGCGCCCAGCCGGGCTCGTAGCGCCAGGAGGTCTGAGCGCTGCCCGGGGTGTAGCTGATATTCCATCCGCCGGTGGCCGTCGCGATGGGATTGTCGTTGTAGTTCAAGGAGGACAACGTAAAAGGACTGATGTTCCAGTCGACATCGCCGAGAATACTGCTGTGGACGGTGATGTATGCGGTGCCGGCCATCTGGTTGTCCACGTATAGGCAGGCGTTCGGGTACAGGTCGGCGCGTGCCGGCGCGGCCATGACGGTTGCCGCGGTCGCCGTGGCGGTGGCTACGAGTGCGATTCTGACTGCGGACGTCGGTCTCATGCTGTTCACCTTTGTCGGTTCGATGTCAATTGCTGTGTGCTGGAGCGGAAGTGCTCAGCGGAAGTAGTTGATCGTGGTGGCCTTGAGGGTGGCTTAACGATTTCTTGGAGGTGTGGTTGGCCTCCGGCTCCAAAACGGGTTGCTGCCAGCCAGGAAACTGACTGGGGGAAGGGTGTTTTGGAGCGGTAGAACAGTCATGGGTGCCAGCGGGTTCGTCGGCGGTGGCGAATCGCCGCAGCTGCTTCGTCCGCGCATGCGTCGAGACGTTGGAAGACGTCGGCCGCGGCATACCGAAGGATGAACCATCCCTCGAGGGCGAGAGCGTTCTGCCGACGGCGATCATGTCGGAATGCTGCCGGGGTCGAATGGAACTCACGTCCGTCGATCTCGACAATGGTGGACGAGCGTTCGTCCACGAAGTCGCACCTGTACTGGCCGACTGGATAGTTCGGGAGTAGGTGGATATTGCGCTGGAGCATGGCGCGGGCGAAAATCCGTTCCGGTTCCGAGGCGAAGCCTGCTGCGGCTGCTCTGAGGTGCGCTCGCAAGGCAGGCGAGCCGTGCAGCCCTGAACAGAGATCGAGCAGGTCCTGTGGTCGTACAGTCCGGCCGGTGTGATTGTCGATCAGAGCCTCGGCTTCCGACTTCGGAAGAACGCGGAGGCAATCCAACAGAGTGCGGGCAGCAGTCGTCATGGGCAGGTCGGACGTGAGGTCGATCCAGTCCGGCCGGAGGTCACGCCGGTAGAGACGCAGCCACCAGGGTGTCTTTCGGCGGACGGTGGTCGGAGCGGTTGCCTCGACATGTGGTGGTTCGGGGAGCATCCCGGCCAGCCAGGCCGCGGTGCGGTGGCTCAGGACCGCGGACGGGAGCCAAGTGACCACCGCATGGCATTTCACGAGGGTTGTCGGCTCGACGGTGCAGTAGATCCCGGGAAGCAGTCGGGTGGAAGTGCCCTGGCGGCAGCGATAGTCGATGGTGCTGTCGGATATGCCTTCGGCTCGGAGTTCGGCGCGGGTGCGGATCATTGTCCGAGCGTGGCAGAGCTGTTGCGATGATGGCCTACCTCGAACTGGGTGAAGACAGCGAGCTGTGGACAACCCCGAGGGTGTGAAGATTGCGAGGCAGACTGGCGGTGACCTGGTGGTATCGGCGCGTATAGCGCTGTAGGCCGGGCCAGCGCCGATAAGCTATCAAGGGCGATTCTGGACGGATGGCTAGAAATTGGTCAAGTGACCGACTAGTCTGCGGGAAACCTGGAATGGAACAGGTTCACTCTTTGGCGTGGCGGCTCGTGGTCGCTGTGGCGCGGTGACGGATAGTGAGGGTTCGGATGAGTCTGTCCCGGCGGGCTGTGTTGGCTGGCGCTGCTGTTGGTGGCGTGGGGGCCAGTGTGGCTTTTGGTGCGAATATTGTTGGGGCGCAGCCCATCAAGCATCGGGAAGCTGGGGCCGGCTATCTCGTCGGGGTCGGGATCGCGGACATCACCGGTGCGCCTGCGGGCCAGGGGATGATGGGGTACTCGGAGGCTGATCAGATCACTACGGGGCTGCTGTCGCGGTGTTACGCGCGCGCCTACGTCGTGGTGGATCAGGCGACCGGGGATCGGGTTGCGTTCGTGAACACGGACAATGCCTGCTTGTTCCAGTCGGTGCACCTCGTGGTGATGCAGCAGTTGCAGCAGCGGTTCGGGGGGCTCTATACCGAGCGGAACGTCAACCTCAACGCCACGCACAATCACAACTCCTGCGGCGGTACCGCGCGGGAGTACGCGTATTCGCTGGCGGCCATGGGGTTTCAGCAGAACTCGCATGATGCCGAGGTGAACGGGATCGTCAAGGCGATCGTCAACGCGCACGAGAACCTGGCGCCGGGGGCGATCATGCTCGGGCGCGGGGAGTTGCACGACGCCAGCGTGAACCGGTCGCGGGGTGCGTTCGAGGACAATCCGGCGGAGGACAAGGCCGCCTTCCCGGATGCCATCGACCCGCAGCTCACGGTGTTGAAGTTCCGGCAGGGTGGCAAGGATGTCGGGGCGATCACCTGGTTCGCCACGCACGGGACCTCGATGACCGACCGGAACACGCTGATCTCGCAGGACAACAAGGGCTACGCCAGCTATCGCTGGGAGCACGACGAGATGGGGGTGCGGCATCTGGACGGGCCGCCCTCGTTCGTGGCGGCGTTCCCGCAGACCAATGCCGGCGATATGACGCCGAACCTGTGGCTCGAGAAGATGCACCCGTCGGGTCCCACCGAGGACAATCGCACCAACTGCGCGATGATCGGTGAGCGCCAGTATCAGGCTGGCCGCAGGGCTTTCGACGCCGCGGCGCCGATGAGCAGCACCGGCGTCGACTCGGTGCTGCATTACGTCGACCTGTCGGACACCGCCATCGACGGCGCGTACACCCCGGACGGGAAACCCGCCCGCACCGCGCCCGCCATGATGGGCGCCGCCGCGATGGCGACCAGTACCGAGGACAACTGGAATTCGCAGCTGTCGTTCCTGCAGGAAGGTGACGCCAACCCGATGGTGGCGGCGCTCGGCGGATTGAACTCGCCGATCGAGGACTGGATGCGGGATGTGCAGTCGCCCAAGCTGATCCTCGCGCCGCTCGGCGTGCTGCCGCCGCGGCCGTGGGTGCCGCAGGTGGTGCCGCTGCAGTTGATGCGGATCGGCGATCTGGTGCTCGCCTCGGGACCCGCGGAGTACACCGTCGTGTCGGGGCTGCGGATCCGGCGGCTGGTGGCGCGGGCGCTCAACGTGCCGCTGGAGAACGTGCTGCTGCAGGGCTACGCCAACGGGTACTGCGGGTACGTGACCACGCCGGAGGAGTACGCCAGCCAGCAGTACGAGGGCGGCGAGACGCTGTTCGGGCGGTGGACGCTGTCGGCGCACATGCAGGAATTCGATCGGCTGGCAAAGGCTTTGGCGGCGCGCGTCGACCTCGGGCGCGGGCCCGCACCGCTGGACTGGGCTTTCGGGTTGCAGCCCAACCTGCTCGCCCCGGTCCCGGCCGACACCCCGCACGCCGGGCGCGCCTACGGCGACGTGCTGACCCAACCGCAGGCGAACTACGCGGCGGGACAGACGGTTTCGGTGGAATTCGTCGGCGCGCACCCGAACAACAACTTCCGGCTCGACGGCACCTACTTCGAGATCCAGCAGGGGACCGGCGACGACTGGCGGCGCGTCTACGACGACAACGACTGGTGCACCGAGCTGCACTGGTCGCGTCCGGCCGGACAGGATGCCGCCTCGACCATCGCTATCCAGTGGACGGTGCCCGACAGCGCGCCCGCGGGCCGCTACCGCATCCAGTACACCGGCGACAGCCGCGACGGCGCCGGCGCCAACCATGAATTCACTGGCATATCAGCGGAATTCGTGATCGGCTGAGCCGATGTTCGTCCGACCCGCCGAGCCCGCCGACGAGAAACTTCTCTGGGCGATGCTCTACGAAGCTTCCTACGCCCGCGACCAGGGCATGGACTCACCCGACCAGCTTCGAGACGTTCCCGGACTCGGGCACTACGTCGAAGGATGGGGAGCCGCAGGCGATCTCGGCGTGGTCGGCGGCCTCGACGGAGTGTCGCTCGGCGCCGCCTGGCTGCGGCTGTTCAGCGCCGACGACCCGGCCTTCGGCTACGTCGACGCCGACACTCCGGAACTCGCCATCGGTGTCGCGCCCGAGAGCCGCGGCACCGGACTCGGCACGGCGCTGATGACCGCCCTCATCGACGCCGCGCGGAAAGACTACGACGCCGTCTGTTTGAGTGTGCGGCAGGACAATCCGGCGCTCCGGCTCTACCAGCGCCTCGGATTCGTCGCGGTCGACGGCTCCGACAAGGTCAATCTCGCCGGAACCACCAGCATCACAATGATTCTCCGCTTCCGCTGATCAAAGTTCGAACGACAACCGTCCCGGCGCGAGGTAGTCGTCGCGGTCGAGCAGCATCCGGACCTCCGGCCGCGAGCCCTCGGGCAGACGCTCCAGCTCCGCGTGCAGCGGCGTCACGAACGCCTCGCCGCGGGCCGTGATCAACGGCAGCCAGTTGTCGTGATGGTTGGGCACGAACACCTTCGGGCGCAGCGCCTCGATGTAGCTGCGCGGGTCGCGCAGCCCATTGGTGAACTGGTTGTAGCCCTGCACCGCGCCGATGTGCACATCGGAGGCGGGCAGACCCCGAAGGACGTCGAGAACCTCCGGCGCCTTGTCCAGCAGCGGGCCGGAGGAATCGTGCCAAGTCAGCACGAAATCGCCGAGCCGGAACTGGTAGAGCAGCACCCCGCCCTCCGGCGCGAGCAGGTTCCGGGCCAGGTGCCAGGCGTCGGATCGGCCCGGGGGATAGGCGCGGATATCGCACAGGCACGGCTTGGGCCGGACCGGTGCGGAGGCGTCGGGTCCCTCGTGGCGAGGGGTGCGCGCCGAGTGCAGGTGCCGGACGGCGGTCACCGACAGCCCCGGCGCGAGTTCGAAATCGTAGCGGTCGCCGGGTACCGACGCGTCGGAACCCAGTTCCCGGCAGGCCAATTCGGCCCCACCGACCTGCTTGCGGGCCGTGGCGCAGTGCGAGGCCGTCCCGTGCACCACGGCCCCACTGGCCCGCGCGATCGCGCCGGCATCGGCGGCGTGGTCGAAATGCCCGTGCCCGATGAAGATCGCCGCGGGATCGAGCGCCGCGACTTCCTCCGGCGTGGTCGGCACGTACCCGGCGGTGAGCCCGCGCGGCACCCACGCGTCCAGCAGGAACACCACCCCGCCCATGGCCACCGCGAAACTGGCGCAGCCGAACCAGCACACGAGCACCCAGTCCGCGCGCACGGCCCCGCTGTCCGGGTCCACGGCGTCCGCGCCGAAGAAGCGCTGTCGCGCCGCGATCATCCGACTGTCGGCCACCGTTCCCCCTGTCTCCTTGGGTGGCGGACCACGCTGTCCGCCGGGGAGCATTCTGCCCGGAACCGACCGGACTGTCACTCAACGGCTTCCATCGGGACACGGAAGCGATTGCCGAGATCTTGCCGTTGCTCTGGGCTATCGCCAGGTGAATCCTGGAATCACACCGTGACGAAGTGGTGGGTGAATGTTCAGCGCGTTGTTAATCAATCGGCGTTGCATCGTATTCAGAGGTAGCTGAACGGAGGCTGCCCCGAGGGCAATTGGGGGCCCACCATGTACAACGACGTGCATGTGGCCGCGCAGGATCGCGAGGACCGCAAGTACACGATGCGCATCAGCCGGTTGGCGATCGACAAGCTCGGCATCCGGCTCTACGACCGGGTATCGGCGGTGCTGGCCGAACTCATCGCCAACTCCTACGACGCGGACGCCACCGAGGTCGAGGTGGTGCTGCCGTGGGGCGCGATGCTGGCCGGAACCATCAGGGCCGCCGACGAACCCGCCTACGAGATCGTGGTCTCCGACAACGGGCACGGCATGACCGCGACCGAGGTCAACGAGCACTATCTGATGGTGGGCTCGGACCGGCGGGTCCGCACCGGTTCCGACCTGTCGCGCGAGCGGCGGCGTCCGGTCATGGGGCGCAAGGGAATCGGGAAACTGGCCGCCTTCGGCATCTGCTGCACCATCGAGGTGATCACCGCGGGCAGCCGCGACGACGACCGAACCCCGGTGGGCTGGACCGTCTCCCACATCGTGATGGACCTCGACGACATGCTCTGCGACACCGAGAGCGACTACTTCCCGCGCCCGGGCGCCCTCGACGGCACGGTCACGGCCACCCGCGGCACCACGATCATCCTGCGCAACTTCTTTCGGAAAAGGGTGAATTCGGGAACCGAACTGAATCGGCAACTGGCCGCGCGTTTCGGTATCGAACGCCAGGACTGGCGGGTGGAGGTCCGCAACGCCATCGGCCGGGAGAGTTTCGTGCTCAGCCGCCTGCCGATCGACGTCATGGAGGAGACCCGCATCGACGTCAGCCGCGTCCCGGTCCGATTCGGCCGGCAATTCCTGCCGGTGACCGGCTGGATCGCCTATTCGAAACAGCCGTACCGGGACGAGGCCATGGCCGGGGTGCGCATTTACGCGCGCGGCAAGATCGTCGCCCAGACCCGGGATTTCGGTATCTCCTCCGGATTCACCGGCGAATTCAAACTGCGCTCCTACCTGGTCGGCGCGATCGACGTGGACTGGCTCGACGATGACGACGACCTGGTCCGCTCCGACCGCCAGGACATCATCTGGAACTCCCCGCGCGGCGAGGCGCTCGCCCAGTGGGGCCAAGCCCTGATCAAGGAGATCGGCCGGCTCGGCGAGAAGTCCATCCGCCGCCGGGTCTGGGAGGAGTTCGTGGAACGCTCCCGCATCCACGAGACCCTCGACGCCATCGCCCCCGGCGACCGCCTGTTCCGCGACTCGGTGCTGGACGCGGCGCGAATCCTGGTGGCGCACAAGGATCGAGCCTCGCTCGACGATCCCGCGCACCTGGAGAACATGCTGCGGCTGGCGCTGTCGCTGGGCCCGCAGCGCAGCCTGCTCGACACTCTCAAGGAGATCGCCGAGGACGCCGACCCCGCGCTGGACGTGGTGGTCGCGCTCTTCGAACGCGCCCGCGTCGCCGAGATCTACTCGCTGGGCCAGATCGCCAGCGAGCGGGTCGCCGTGGTGGACCGGCTGCGCTCGCTCATCGACGACCGCCGCTCCCTGGAACGCCCCTTCCAGGAGCTGATCGAATCCGCGCCGTGGCTGCTGGCCCCCGAATGGACCCCGCTGGGCATGAACGAATCCCTCAAACGGGTGCGCGCCAGCTTCGAACGCTGGTACGCACAGAAATTCGGGACGCCGCTGGTGACCACGTCCATCGGCAGTGAGAAACGCGAACCCGATTTCGTGCTGCTGCACGACTCCGGCGAACTGTGGATCGTCGAGATCAAGCGGATGGACTACCACCTCACCGACGAGGAGTACAACCGCGCGGTCAACTACCTCTACGAACTCGACCACTTCCTCGACGAGAACCCGCGCATCGGCGCGCAATTCCCGCGCCGGCGGCTCACTTTCATCGTGGACCACATCGACCGGCTCGGCCCGGCGTCGCTCTCGTCGCTGGTCAGTGATCAGCGGGTGGATCGCCGCACCTGGCGCGAACTGCTCGACGCCACCTTGCGGGCCCACCGCGACTTCCTCGAACGGGTTTACGCCATGCGCGTTTCCGAGCCGCCGGGGGACGCGGCCTCGAATACCAGAGCGGGCTGAACGGCCACCGCGCCGCACCGCCGCACCGGGCCGGATGGGCGCGACCCGGGAAGAGGGCGGCGGTGCGAGGAGCGGGAAATGCGGGTGTCCCGGGTCGCGGGGAAGGGCCGGCCCGGACACCCGCCCCCGCCGTGCCGCGAAACGTGGTGCACGCGTGCGGGTCCGCGCCCGCCCAGGGGTAGCGGGAGTGCCGCTGATACGCGGCGGCTCCCGTTCTCGATAACGATGCGAGGGAGCGCGGGCGGAGCGCAGTCGTATCGAGGCTGGTCAGAGCGCGCGACCACCCGCGACAGCCGCGGCCGTGACACCATGGACCGCGGCGCACGCGGGGACGTCATGTCCGGTCGGTTCGAGAAGGTTCGGTAATGGTGCACGGCACGGTGAAATGGTTCGACAGTGAGAAGGGGTTCGGGTTCCTCACCCCGGACGTCGACGGCCCGGACGTGTTCGTGGAGTACACCGCGCTACCCGGCGCCGGATTCCGGTCGCTGGCCGAGGGCCAGCGCGTCGAGTTCGAGGTGCGCGGCTCCAAGCCGGGGCCGGAGGCGGTGGCCGTGCGGGTCATCGCCGGCGCCGACTACTGACGCCCGCCCGCACCGGCCGCCGGGACGAAACCGGCCTGCCGGTGCGGGTGCTCCGCGGCGATTCCGTCAGCCGTGTGCCCGCCGTGGCGATTATGAACTGCCGGTCGGGAACGGGCTCGACAGACTGCAGCCGCTCTGTGAGACAGGGGTGTCCGGCGTGCTGCCGGGCAGGGCTGCCTCGACGTCGACGGCGAGCGTCTTCGTGGACTTACCGTCATCGACCGTGATGACGTGGTGCCCCGCCGTCGTCGGAAGCCAGTACACGAACGGGGCGAAGTATGTGTCCAGTTCTGAATTGTAGTGTGGTGCGGCCTTTCCGATGCACTGGCCATTGTCATAGAAGGCCATCGTTGACAGGGGGTTGGATCCCGCTGAAATGCGGTAGTTGGTTCCGACGTAATGGGTTTGCGCCGGCGTGTCGAAATTTACCCACGTGACGTCGGCGGATGCCGTAGGTGCGGCACCCGTGACGATGGCGACGGTCGCGGCCAATCCGGTGATGCCACAGCCGATTCGGCGGCCATGGCGGGTGCTTGTGATCATCGTTCTCCTGTCTAGAACCCGAGGTTCCGGGCCAGGAGAAGCTATCGCTCGACCTAAGTGAAACGTATGGATTTCAACATCTGGGGGTGACCCAATCTGGGGCGGTCACCGGGGGCCGGTCCAGAGCCGCAGCTCGTCCCTGAACCGGCCGGCCGACGCGGGCGATGCCCGGAGGATTCTTTCAGCCCCGCACGCGCCGCCGGAAGAACTCGGCCGAGCGGGCCTGTGCCCGCTCCCGCCGTTCCGGATCCACCTCCACGAACTCCAGGGCGGCCCGCTCGAACTCGACCGAGATGAACTCGGTGATCGGTGCGGGCACCTCCCCGGAACCCATTTCGCGCGTGCGTGACTTCAATTCCGTCAATTCCCGGACGGACTCCACGAAATCGCTGTTCAGCTCACACTCGCCGAGCAAGGTCGGCAAATGCATCGGGGCGACCGAATTGTCTGGATGTTCGTGCAGCCATCGCAATGCCATTGCGGGTCGCAAAGAATAGAACACCTTCTTCAACGAGCGGTTGGAATCGAATAGACGCCACTGCCGGCGGCCCAGATGCAGGTAGTGGCGAGCCACCCGATCCCGGTCCGCGACTTCATCCGCGAGCGCGCGCAATTCGTCCCGGAATCCGGTGTCGCCGCGATACACGATCGGCGACATCAGCCATTCGATGAGCACGGCATTGCCGTTCACCAGCAGGCGCAGTGCCTTCACCAGGTCCCAGCCGTTGACATCGAGCAGTCCCACCAGTGGCGTCTCGATGACATCGCGTCCGGGCCACGGTGTGAGGTAGTCGTCGGCCGGGCGCAGGTAGACGAAGCGGCAGTCGTAGTCGGAGTCCGGGGACGGGAATCCCCAGGCACGGCTGCCGCTTTCGATGGCGAGCAGCACGTCGACGCGGTGTTCGCGCACGATCCGGTCCAGTTCGCCGTCGATCGTGGCGACCACCGCCGGGTCCATGGAGGCGGGGATCGAGCGCAGGGTCATGGCAGGCGACGGTAGCGCCCGGGATCGCGCTGGTCCATGCGTTTTTCGCACGACGGGCCCCCAGAATTAGGGGTGTGATAGCGACGTTATATGGCGGGAATTCGACACCCATATGAACGGGACCACAGAATTCCGAGGCTGTGACGCCGGTCACATAGTGTTAATCCCCCGTAACGGGCCGTGAAATCGGCCCGATAGGTTCCACGTCAGAAAGTTCCTACGGATTTCAGAAGAGGTATTTCCATGATCCCCGTTATCATCGACACCGGTTCCGCTGCCCTGAACGGCCTGCTCGACACCGGCTCGGCCGCTCTGCACGGCATCCTGAACACCCTGTGGACCGGCTCTTTCGGTCGCTAAGGACTACTGACGTCGATTTATTCGACTTTCGAAAGCCCGGCCCCGGACTCCGTAGCTCCGAAGCCGGGCTTTCGGCTATCTCGAACGCCTTTGCGGCACGACCCGTTTCCGCGGTCGGGTATCCCCGTGGCCGGTGTGACCAGGGGTCCGGCGGCCCCGAACCTGAACGCCTGCCCAGGAATAGCGGCCCGAATCACATCGCCCCAACCGAGCCGTACCGCGCGGCCCGTTCCCCGCGAGACTCGCGCAGCCCTCCGGAAACCCGCAGTTCACGGCTTTGATGGCAGTTGCCTACCAGGCGGTAAAGCGCCCCGATTCCCAGCCCACTAAGCTGACGCCCGTAAATCCCGGATCCCTTCCTCAGGAGTACCCCACCGTGAGCCAAGCAGGCCGCCCTGTTGTTCTGATCGCCGACAAGCTCGCCCAGTCGACCGTCGACGCGCTGGGCTCCGGCGTCGAGGTTCGCTGGGTCGACGGCCCGAACCGTCCGGAGCTGCTGGCCGCCGTGCCGGAAGCCGATGCGCTGCTGGTCCGTTCGGCCACCACCGTCGACGCCGAGGTGCTCGAGGCGGGCAAGAACCTCAAGATCGTCGCCCGCGCCGGCGTCGGCCTCGACAATGTCGATGTGCCCGCGGCCACCGAGCGCGGCGTCATGGTCGTCAACGCGCCGACCTCCAACATTCACACCGCCGCCGAGCACGCCGTCTCGCTGCTGCTCTCGGCCGCGCGCCAGATCCCGGCCGCCGACGCCACCCTGCGCGAGCACACCTGGCAGCGCAGCAAGTTCAACGGTGTCGAGATCTTCGGCAAGACCGTCGGCGTCATCGGCCTGGGCCGCATCGGCCAGCTGTTCGCGCAGCGTCTCGCCGCCTTCGAGACCAAGATCGTCGCGTACGACCCCTACACCTCCCCGGCCCGCGCCGCCCAGCTGGGCATCGAGCTGCTGACCCTCGACGAGGTGCTCGAGCGCGCCGACTTCATCTCCATTCACCTGCCCAAGACCCCTGAGACCAAGGGCATGCTGAACAAGGAGACCCTGGCCAAGACCAAGCCGGGCGTCATCATCGTCAACGCCGCCCGCGGTGGTCTGATCGACGAGCAGGCCCTGGCCGACGCCATCACCTCCGGCCACGTGCGCGCCGCCGGCATCGACGTGTTCGAGACCGAGCCGTCCACCGACAGCCCGCTGTTCGAGCTGCCGCAGGTCGTCGTCACCCCGCACCTGGGCGCCTCCACCGCCGAGGCCCAGGACCGCGCCGGCACCGATGTCGCCAAGTCGGTGCAGCTGGCCCTCGCCGGTGAGTTCGTGCCGGGCGCGGTGAACGTCACCGGTGGCGCGGTCAACGAGATCGTCGCCCCGTGGCTGGACATCGTCCGCAAGCAGGGCGCGCTGCTGGGCGCCCTGGCCAGCGAGCTGCCGGTCTCCATCGAGGTCCAGGTCCGCGGCGAGCTGTCCTCGGAAGACGTTGCGGTGTTCGAGCTCTCGGCGCTGCGCGGCGTGTTCTCGGCACTCATCGAGGACTCGGTCACCTTCGTCAACGCCCCGTCGCTGGCCAAGGAGCGGGGCCTCGAGGCCACCGTCACCACCCACACCGAGTCCCCGACCCACCGCAGCCTGGTGGACCTGCGCGCCGTGTTCGGCGACGGCCGCACCCTGAACGTGGCCGGCACCCTGACCGAGCCCGCCCAGGTCGAGAAGATCGTCAACATCAACGGCCGCAACTACGACATGCGCGCCGAGGGCCTGAACCTGGCCGTCCTCAACTACGAGGACAAGCCGGGCCAGCTGGGCCGTCTGGCCACCAAGCTCGGCGACGCGGGTATCGACATCCTCGCCGCCCAGCTCACCCAGGACCTGGTGGACGAGGGCGCGACGGTCGTGCTGCGCGTCAACAAGGAGGTCCCGGCCGAGGTCCAGACCGCCATCGCCGAGGCCGTCGGTGCGGCCAAGGTCGCCCTGGTCAGCCTCGACTAGTAGACCTCGCACAACGCGAAACGGGCCCCTTCCACGAAAAGTGGAGGGGGCCCGGTGCGTTCGATGGGGTGGGTGACCGCCGTCAGCGGCGATCGCGGGCTTCGACCGCGTCGCGCGCCTCGACCAGACTGGCCGTCGGATCCTGCTCGCGGTACGCCTTGATGGCGTGGATCTTCTTGCCGCGCAGCAAATGCTCGTCGATCGCGGTGTAGTCGATGGCGCTGTCGGGATCGTCGATGCCGAGATGCTCGAGGATCAGATCGATCTTGCGTTCCAGACGGCGGAGTTTGCGCTCGAGACGGAGATTGTCGAACATCCCCCCGACGCTACCGGCGCTATCCGCCGACCGAGCGCTTCGCGCGACCGCGCCGATCCCACTGGTTGGGAGCGATTCGCCCTGGTGAAAGGGGTCATGGCGGCACCCGCTATCGTTGCCGGGACTCTCCTGTCAGCGCGGAGAGGACCACCCGCGCGTTATCGAAACGGAGCATGGATTTCATGAAACTCGCTGTCATTCCGGGCGACGGTATCGGCCCCGAGGTCATCGCCGAAGCCCTCAAGGTGCTCGACGTGGTGGTGCCCGGTGTCGAGAAGACCGCATACGACCTGGGAGCCAAGCGGTTCCATGCCACCGGCGAGATCCTCCCGGAGAACGTGATCCCGGAGCTCAAGCAGCACGACGCCATCCTGCTGGGCGCCATCGGCGACCCGTCGGTGCAGTCCGGCCTGCTCGAGCGCGGCCTGCTGCTGCGCACCCGCTTCGAGCTGGATCACCACGTGAACCTGCGCCCCTCGAAGCTGTACCCGGGCGTCACCAGCCCGCTGGCCTCGAACCCGGACATCGACTTCGTGGTCGTGCGTGAGGGCACCGAGGGTCCGTACACCGGCACCGGCGGCGCGATCCGCGTCAACACCCCGCACGAGGTGGCCACCGAGGTCTCCACCAACACCCGCTTCGGCGTCGAGCGCGTGGTCCGATACGCCTTCGAGACCGCCCGCAAGCGCCGCAAGCACCTGACCCTGGTGCACAAGAACAACGTGCTGGCCTTCGCCGGTTCGCTGTGGTCGCGCACCGTGGCCGAGGTCGGCGCCGAGTACCCGGATATCGAGACCGCCTACCAGCACATCGATGCCGCCACCATCCACATGGTCACCGACCCGGGCCGCTTCGACGTGATCGTCACCGACAACCTGTTCGGCGACATCATCACCGACCTGGCCGCCGCCGTCTCCGGTGGCATCGGCCTGGCAGCTTCGGGCAATATCGACGCCTCGGGCACCAACCCGTCGATGTTCGAGCCGGTCCACGGTTCGGCCCCCGACATCGCGGGCCAGTCCAAGGCCGACCCGACCGCCGCCATCCTGTCGGTGTCGCTACTGCTGAACCACCTCGGCAAGACCGAGGAGGCCGCGCGCATCGAGGCCGCCGTCGCCAAGGACCTGGCCTCGCGCTCGGGTGCCGCCTCGACCGTCGAGGTCGGCGACCGGATCGCCGCGTCGCTCTAGGGTTTACGCGCCACCCATGCACGACCGGAGCCCCCGTCCCGCAACCGCGGAACGGGGGCTTCGTCGTCGTGCCCGAGCCTCGCCGGAGTGTCATCCTGGAGTGGATTCGGTGAAATCAACTGGGGCAGAGGGGCGTTTCGTCCGGATAGTGAGGCGTATCGCACAAATGCATTCGGATGCGAAAACGTAACGGGCGCAGGTCTTCCTGATTTGCCGCGAATCAGCCGCTACCGGGAACCCCTGGGTACCAACGGGACTGCCGCCAGTGCGATCAGCGCCGTCAGCAGGTAGGTGACCGGAAAACCGGCCGCCGTGATCAGTGCGCCGAAGGCCGGGGCGATCGCGGCCGCCGCCAGATTCTGGCCGGTGTTCTGGATACCCAGCCCACGACCCGACCAATACGGTCCCGCGATCTCGGCCACCGCCGTGAAGGCCAGGCCATTGTCGGCCACCGTGATGATCGAGGCCGCGATCAGGATCGGGATCGCCGCCCACCACTGCTGCGTCCAGGCCGCTACGGCCAAGGCGGACAGGGAGATTACCGCCGCTATCGCCACCGTGCGCAGCGGCCGCAAGCGGCTGCCCACCCGATCCGACCACACGCCCGCGCCGATCCGCCCGGCCGCGCCCAGGATCTGGGTCACCGTCACCAGTGCGCCCGCCGCGGGCAGCGATAGGCCCACATCGCGGTGCAGCCACAGCAGGCCGAACGTCCAGATGGTGGCCTGGGGGATGACCAGCAGCACCGACACCACGTGGATGCGCAGCAGCGTGGAGTCCCCGCGGTACGGATTCGCGGGACGCCCTGAGCCCCCGGCGGATTCGGGTCGCGGCGGATCCACAATCCCCGTCAGGCAGCCGATCGCGGCCGCGCCCGCCAGCACCGCGGGCACCAGCACCGCCATCGAGAACCCGTGCGCCGCAGCGATGGCCGGGATCGCCAGCGCCCCGATCGCCACGCCCAGCGGCTGTGCGGTCTGCCGGATGCCCATGGCCAGCCCGCGCTGATCGGTCGGGAACCAGCCCACGATGACCCGCCCGCTGGCGCCGTTGGTGCTGCCCGCGCCCGCCCCGGCCAGGAACAGCAAGGCCCCGAGCGCAACGTAGTTCGAGACGGTGGCGGCGGCCAGGCCGGCCGCGAACATGACCGCCGGACCGGCCACCAGCGCCTTGCGCTCGCCGACCTGATCGACCACCCAGCCCCACGCGATCAGCGTGCAGCACAGGCCGACCAGGGGCATGGCCACCAGCAGACCGGCGGTGGCCAGCGGCATTCCGCGCTGGGTCAGCGCGGGCAGCAGGAAGGCGGCGCCGTTCACCATCACGGCGCTGGCGGTCTGGGCGAAGACGCCGAGGCCCAGCATGGTCCACCGTCGTGTCGTGCCCATCTCCGTCACGGTGGTCATGACCTCACCTCGCGTCTCATTATATGGAATAGACGTCTTACATTTTGAACATCCGGTCTTACGGTACACCTGGGGCGCAAGGCGATTTCCGGGGCGAGCTGTCTGTTTGCTCACATTCGGGGGTTGACCTTGTGAGTCCTGCGGCCCAGCCCGAGTTCGCTTGCGTATAAGGGCATTCCACATTCGGTCCGGGGCGGCGGGGGCTGGTATGCCGCCCCGCGCGGGGACGCTCGCTCGCATCCGCCCCGCCACTGCGCCCGGGTCCGGTCCGGCCCCGCGGTCGGGCGCGTTCGGGCAGGTCGAAGCCGGTCGATAGGATGCCAACCATGCGCCTAGGTCGAGTTGCCAGCCCAGATGGAGTCGCTTTCGTCAGCATCGAAGGGGACGGCTCCGACGCCGTCGCCCGAGAGATCGCCGAACACCCGTTCGGTACCCCGACCTTCACCGGTCGCAGCTGGCCGCTGGCCGATGTGCGCCTGCTGGCCCCCATCCTGGCCAGCAAGGTGATCTGTATCGGCAAGAACTACGCCGCGCACGCCGAGGAGATGGGCGGCCCGGCCCCGGCCGACCCGGTCATCTTCATGAAGCCCAGCACCTCGATCCAGAGCCCCAACGCCCCGATCATCCTGCCGCCCAGCTCTTCTCAGGTGGACTACGAGGGCGAACTGGCGATCGTGATCGGCCGCCCCTGCAAGGACGTGCCCGCCGCCCGTGCCAACGAGGTCATCCTGGGCTACACCGTCGCCAATGACGTCACCGCCCGTGACCAGCAGCGACACGACGGCCAGTGGACCCGTGCCAAGGGCTACGACACCTTCTGCCCGCTCGGCCCGTGGATCGAGACCGCGCTGGACCCTTCGGATCTGGAGATCATCACCGAGGTCGACGGGCAGGTGAAACAGCGCAGTCGCACTTCACTTCTGCTGCACGATATTCCGAAGCTCATCGAATGGGTCACCGCCGTAATGACCCTGCTGCCGGGCGATGTCATCCTCACCGGCACCCCCGAGGGCGTCGGGCCGCTGCAGGCCGGTCAGACCGTGTCGGTGACCGTGTCCGGTATCGGCACCCTGTCCAATCCCGTTGCCGCCAAACGCTGAACGAAAGAGAGCCATGTCTGACGTCCGGGTTCGTTTCTGCCCGTCACCCACCGGCACGCCGCACGTGGGTCTGGTCCGCACCGCCCTGTTCAACTGGGCCTTCGCGCGCCACCACGGCGGCACCTTCGTCTTCCGCATCGAAGACACCGACGCCGCACGCGATTCCGAGGAGTCCTACGCGGCCATCCTCGACGCCCTGCGCTGGCTCGGCCTGACCTGGGACGAGGGGCCCGAGGTCGGCGGCCCCTACGCGCCCTACCGGCAGTCACAGCGACGCGAGATCCACCTCGACGTGGTGCAGCGCCTGCTGGCGGCGGGGGAGGCCTACGAGTCCTTCTCCACTCCAGAGGAAGTCGAGGCCCGCCACAAGGCCGCCGGCCGCGACCCCAAGCTGGGCTACGACAACTTCGACCGCGAGCTGACCGACGAGCAGATCGCCGCCTACAAGGCCGAGGGCCGCCCCGCGGTGGTGCGCCTGCGCATGCCCGACCGCGACCTCACCTGGAACGACCTGGTGCGCGGCGAGACCACCTTCCGCGCGGGCGTGGTTCCCGACTTCGCGCTCACCCGCGGTAATGGCGATCCGCTCTATACGCTGGTCAACCCGGTCGACGACGCGATGATGAAGATCACCCACGTGCTGCGCGGCGAGGACCTGCTGTCTTCCACCCCGCGTCAGCTCGCGCTCTACGACTCGTTGAAACGAATCGGCGTCGCGGAGTTCACCCCCGAGTTCGGTCATCTGCCCTTCGTGATGGGCCAGGGCAACAAGAAGTTGTCCAAGCGTGATCCGGAGTCGAATCTGTTCCATCACCGCGACCGCGGGTTCATTCCCGAGGGTTTGCTGAATTATCTGGCACTGCTCGGCTGGAGCATCGCCGATGATCATGACGTCTTCTCCATGGCGGAGATGGTGGCGGCGTTCGAAATCTCGAAGGTGAATTCGAATCCGGCCCGATTCGATCAGAAGAAGGCCGACGCACTCAACGCCGAACATATTCGGATGCTCACCCCCGGTGATTTTGCTCACCGGCTGCGGGAGTACCTCACCGGGCACGGACATATCGGCGCCGAGATCGACGAGAAGCTGTTCGAAACCGCGGCCGATCTCGTGCAGACCCGCATCAAGGTGCTCGGGGATGCCTGGGATCTGCTGAAGTTCCTGTTCATCGCGCCCGCGGACTTCGCGATCGACCCGGCCGCGAAGGAAAAGAATCTGGGCGCCGATGCCGCTCCGGTGCTGCAGGCGACGGTGAAAGCCCTCGAAGGCGTCTCGGAATGGGCCACGGCCCCGCTCGAGACCGCGCTGAATACCGCGCTGATCGAGGAGCTCGAGCTCAAGCCGCGCAAGGCGTTCACCCCGGTGCGCGTCGCGGTGACCGGATCCCACATCAGCCCGCCGCTCTACGAGTCGATGGAACTGCTGGGTCGCGAGGTCACCATGGACCGGTTGCGCGCGGCCCTCGCGGAGATCGGCTGACGCCGGTGTCCGGCAGGGCCTGAGGGTACGCCGAAATTGATGCACAAACCGGCCTCTGACCAGCCGGTTTGTGTATCTACCGGGGGATGCTGCTAATCTTCTTCTCGGCCGCAGAGCAGCCAGGAACTTCCTCCGGGGAGATCCTGAAAGCCCAGGTCAATGGGGTATGGTGTAATTGGCAACACAGCTGATTCTGGTTCAGCCATTCTAGGTTCGAGTCCTGGTACCCCAGCTGCGAGAGCTCCGGCTCTCGAATTCGAGAAGGCCGGTGGATTGCGAAATCCGCCGGAATCTCATCCTGGTCCCGTCGTCTAGCGGCCTAGGACGCCGCCCTCTCAAGGCGGTAGCGCGGGTTCAAATCCCGTCGGGACTACAGAGTGAAGGCCCCCAGCCAACCGGCTGGGGGCCTTCGCTGTTTCCGGGGTTCTTACGGCTCCTGACCGTGGGTGCTGCCGCCCAGCGGCATGGCGGGCAGGCCGAGTTTGCGGTGATCCCAGCTGCGGGTCCGCTCGGGCACCACACGCACCGCCACCCGCTTGTGCAGCATCTGCTCCACGAACGGCTTCATCTCTTCGCTGTAGGGCCCGGTATAGCGTTCCCACACGCTGATTCCCACTTTGAACAGCGCCTCGGGGTCGTCGACGACCTCGGCGCGGCCCTCGATGGAAATGCCGCGCAACTGGTCGTAGGTGTCGCCGGCCTCGACCATCACGGTGATACGCGGATCGCGCCGCAGATTCACCGTCTTCTGGGCCTTGGCCTTGGTCTCGAACCAGATCTCGCCGTCGATGAGCGCGTACCACATGGCCACCAGGTGCGGCCTGCCCTCGGCGCTCAGCGTGGCCATGGTGGCGACCCGGCTGCGCTCGAGGAATCCCGTGATCTCCTCGTCGGACATCACGATCTGCGCGCGTTGATTAACTCCCATGGGCCGACTGTAATTTACGGCGTATGAGCGCGGTCACACCGGCCATTTCCTGCCACTCGCGGGCTTCACCGGCCGGTTGCCGGGCCTCGGAGACGCCGCAGCCCCCGCCGGATCCGGCGGGGGCTGCGATCGGCGCCCTGTTCGTGGGCTGTCGGGAGTGTCGAGCGGCCGCTGAGGCTGTCGTGACGGCTGTGGCCACCCCGAGGGGTCACCCCGGGCCGCAAAGTCCGTCAGAGACGCTTGTGGAGGGCGTCGGCGGCGGCCACCAGGTCCGCGGCCCAGCGTGCGCCCGGGCGGCGGCCCATGCGGTCGATGGGTCCGGAGACCGAGACGGCCGCGATCACGCCGCCCGCCGCGTCGCGCACCGGCGCGGACACGCTGGCCACCCCGGCCGCACGCTCGGCCGCGCTCTGCGCCCAGCCGCGGCGGCGGACCTCGGCCAGCGCGCGCTCGCCGAAGACGGCCTCGGGCAGGATGCTTCGCTGCGATTCGGGATCGGCCCAGGCCAGCAGGACCTTCGCGGCCGAGCCCGCGGTGAGCGGTAGTCGGGCCCCGATGGGCACGGTGTCGCGCAGGCCCGCGGCCGGTTCCATGGCCGCCACGCAGACGCGGGCATTGCCGTCGCGGCGGTAGAGCTGCACGCTCTCGCCGGTGATCTCGCGCAGGCGCGGCAGGATGGAGGAGGCGGCGTCCAGGAGCGGGTCGCTGGCGGTTGTCGCCAGTTCCGACAGGGCCGGACCGGGCCGCCACAGGCCCTGGCTGTCGCGGGCCAGCATGCGATGCGTCTCCAGGCCCACTGCCAGGCGATGCGCGGTGGCGCGGGGCAGGCCGGTGCGGGCGCACAGCTCGTTGAGGCCGCAGGGTTGCTCGGCTACGGCGTGCAGGACGGCCATGGCTTTGTCCAGAACCCCGATACCGCTATGCTGTCTCATAGAACGATATTAGCGTCTCGCATGTTGGGAAATGCAAATTGACTGCGCGGCAAACCGGCCGCTCCCCGGCATCGGACGCGAGCCACCGTGTCACCAGCCCGGGCACGGGAATGTCTATCGAGAGGTGATGGAGCTATGGCCGACCGGCCACGCACTCTGGCGGAGAAGGTCTGGGACGAGCATGTCGTCGTGCGCGGCGAAGGCGAGGGCGAGCACCGCCAGCCCGACCTCATCTACATCGACCTGCACCTGGTGCACGAGGTCACCAGCCCGCAGGCGTTCGACGGCCTGCGCGCCGCGGGCCGCCCGGTCCGGCGCCCGGATCTCACCATCGCCACCGAGGATCACAACGTCCCGACCGCCGACATCGACAAGCCGATCGCGGACCCGGTCTCGCGCCTGCAGGTCGAGACGCTGCGCAAGAACTGCCAGGAATTCGGTGTCCGCCTGCACCCCATGGGCGACGTCGAGCAGGGCATCGTGCACGTGGTGGGCCCGCAGCTGGGCCTGACCCAGCCGGGAACCACCGTGGTGTGCGGTGATTCGCACACCTCCACCCACGGCGCGTTCGGCGCGCTGGCGATGGGTATCGGCACCTCGGAAGTGGAACACGTGCTGGCGACGCAGACGCTGTCGCTGCGCCCGTTCAAGACCATGGCCATCAATATCGACGGTCGGCTGCCCGACGGCGTCACCTCCAAGGACGTCATCCTGGCGGTCATCGCGCAGATCGGCACCGGCGGCGGTCAGGGCTATGTGCTGGAGTACCGCGGCGACGCCGTGCGCTCCATGTCCATGGAGGCCCGGATGACCATGTGCAACATGTCGATCGAGGCCGGCGCCCGGGCGGGCATGGTGGCCCCCGACGAGGTCACCTACGAGTACCTGAAGGGCCGTCCGCACGCCCCGCAGGGCGCGGACTGGGATGCCGCCGTGGCGGCCTGGGATGCCTTGAAGACCGACGAGGGCGCGGTTTTCGACGCCGAGGTGCATCTGGACGGGTCCGCGCTGACCCCCTTCGTCACCTGGGGCACCAACCCGGGACAGGGTGCGCCGCTGGGCGACTCGGTGCCGGATCCGGAGCAGATCGTCGACGAGAACGAGCGCGCCGCCGCCGAGAAGGCGCTGGAATATATGGACCTGACGCCGGGTACCCCGCTGCGGGACGTCGCCGTGGACACGGTTTTCGTGGGTTCGTGCACCAACGGCCGGATCGAGGATCTGCGCGCGGTGGCCGACATCCTGAAGGGCCGCAAGGTCGCGGGCGGGGTGCGGATGCTGATCGTGCCGGGCTCGATGCGGGTGCGGTTGCAGGCGGAAAAGGAGGGTCTGGGCGAGATTTTCACCGCCGCGGGCGCGGAATGGCGTCAGCCGGGCTGCTCGATGTGCCTGGGCATGAACCCGGATCAGCTTTCCCCCGGTCAGCGCTGTGCCGCCACCTCGAACCGCAACTTCGAAGGGCGACAGGGCAAGGGCGGGCGCACGCACCTGGTCTCGCCGCTGGTCGCGGCGGCCACCGCGGTGCGCGGAACCCTGTCCTCACCTGCGGATCTGAACTGATCGCCCGCCGGTAGCGGCCCAGATGCCGCTGCCCCCACTGACTCAGGAGAAACAACGATGGAAGCCTTCAAGGTCCACAAGGGGATCGGTGTTCCGTTGCGCCGATCCAATGTCGACACCGACCAGATCATCCCGGCCGTCTATCTGAAGCGCGTAACCCGAACGGGTTTCGAGGACGGCCTGTTCGCGGCATGGCGGACGGATCCGAACTTCATTCTGAACACCGAGCCTTACAACCGGGGTAGTGTCCTGGTCGCCGGTCCGGATTTCGGGACCGGATCGTCACGTGAGCACGCGGTTTGGGCCCTCAAGGACTTCGGGTTCCGGGTGGTGATCTCCTCTCGCTTCGCCGACATCTTCCGTGGGAACGCGGGCAAGGACGGGCTTCTGACGGCCCGGATGGCCCAGAGCGATGTGGAATTGCTCTGGAAGTTGCTCGAGGAACAGCCGGGTTTGGAATTGGCGGTGGACCTCGAGGCGCGCACCGTGTCGGCCGGAACCGTCGTGTTGCCGTTCGATATTGACGACTACACGCGGTGGCGCCTGCTGGAAGGCCTGGACGACATCGGTCTCACTCTCCGGCACAGCGACGAGATCGGCCAGTTCGAAAACGCAAGGCCGACTTGGAAACCCGCAACCATTCCGGCCCGTATTTCGCAGACGTAATCATTGATGGGCGTTAGCTGGACGCCCTCAAACCCGGTAGCTGAGCGTGTGCCATGCGTCATGTATTTCCGCGTGGCACATAGACTCTTGCCCCGAAAGGGTTTACCGTGGTACCTAGTCGGTCCGACGACGGGCCAATTAGTCTGCGGAGGATTCAATGAACAAGGCGGAACTGATCGATGTTCTGACCGAGAAGTTGGGTACTGACAGGCGCACCGCTACTGCAGCTGTCGAGCAGATGGTCGACACGATCGTGCGTGCTGTGAACAAAGGTCAGAGCGTCACCATCACGGGATTCGGCGTCTTCGAGCAGCGGAAGCGCGCGGCGCGTGTCGCTCGCAACCCGCGCACCGGCGAAACCGTCAAGGTGAAGCCGACTTCGGTCCCGGCCTTCCGTCCCGGTGCACAGTTCAAGGCGATCATCGCGGGCAAGCAGAAGATCGCCTCGAGCGGCCCGGCTGTGAAGCGTGGTGTGGCTGCCCCGGTTTCGGGCAAGGCCGGTGCGAAGAAGACCACCGCCAAGAAGACCGCGAAGAAGGCCGCCACCAAGGCTCCGGCCAAGACCACCGCCAAGAAGGCGGCGTCGAAGGCCCCCGCCAAGAAGGCCGCCGTCAAGAAGGCGGTCGCCAAGAAGGCCGCCGTGAAGAAGACGGTCGCCAAGAAGGCTCCGGCCAAGGCCGCCGCGGTCAAGAAGGCCGCGGTCGCCAAGAAGGTCACCGCCTCGAAGGCCACCACGGCCAAGAAGGCGGCCAAGAAGGCTCCCGCCAAGAAGGCCGCCGCCAAGCGCACCGCGCGCCGCTAATCCGGCGACAACCCGTCGCTGACGGGGGTTTTCGAGCAGGACGACACGTGAGACGGCCCGGCATCGCCGGGCCGTTTCGCATGTCCGGGGCTGGTTTTCGGGCGTTGGGGGAGCGATGGGGGCCGGTAGGGGGCCGGAATCGGCCGTCCGCCGGGTGGATTCGGCCGGACGGCGGCCGGTACGGCGGCGTTCCAAGGGTTCTGGGCGGCCGCCGGACGACAGATGACCCGGTCAGCCCTGGGGTCGGTCGGCGGGAATGAGAATGCGGTCGAGATGGTCGGCGGCGACCAGCCGGCCGCCGTGGAAGGACAGCACCCACACGCTGCCCTTGCGATTGCGGGCCGGTGGCAGGCTCACCCCGTCCTCGGCGGCCCACCACTCCAGCAGATCCGGAATCACCTTGCCCTGACTGGAGATCACCCGGACCGACTCGGTGGAAACCAGGTCGCGGGCGCGTTTTCGGGCGGCATCGGGTGCTGCCGCGTAACCGGATTCGGAGAACAACGGCTCCAATTCGATATCGACGCCCAGTTTCTCGGCCAGCGGGGTCACGGTTTGGACACAGCGCGATGGTGGGGCCGAGATGATTTCGGCCGCGCCGAAGGCGAGCAGGTTGGGCGCCAGGGCGCGAGCCTGTGCGCGACCGGCCTTTTCGAGCGGCCGCAGGTCGTCGTCGCCGACGTAGCGGTCGCTGCGCCCGGCCTTGGCGTGCCGGACCAGCAGCAGGGTGGCGGTGTCGGCGGGCTGGCGCAGGAAGTTGCGGATGATGGTGCGATCCATGGGATAGGAGACGGCGTCCATCACCCGGTCGAGGCGGTACCAGTGCAGGACGTCGACTTCCGAGTTGGACTCGAAGGCCCCGTCGACGACCTCGGCGGCCCAGTAGTCCACCCGTTTCAGCTTCCGATGGCCCGGGATCGGATACGTCACGTGGCCGAGATAGCGCCCCAGGCGCGAATTCAGCCCGGTCTCCTCGGTGACCTCGCGCACGGCCGTGATCACCGGCGTCTCACCGGGATCCAGCTTGCCTTTGGGCAATGACCAGTCGTCGTACTTGGGGCGGTGCACGAGGGCGATCTCGACGGCGTCGGTGCCCGGGGCGTGCCGCCACAACACCGCCCCCGCCGCGAGGATGTTGGCCTTGACCGGTGGATCGGTGAACTCGGCGGCGGGGTCCTTGGTGGTTCTGCTCACTGGCGGTCCGGACGACGCAGCCGCATGAGGTATTCCTGGTGGTCGCGAATCTGGTCCGAGGGCACCTCGGGGCCGGGCTGGGCCTGCCAGCTGCCGTCGGGGCGCAGCACCCAGCACCGGGTGGCCGGGTGGGTGGCGGAGTCGAACACCTGTCCGAGCTGGTTGGCCAGACGCGGATCCTTCACCTGCGCCAGCACTTCCACGCGCCGGTCGAGGTTGCGGTGCATCATGTCGGCCGAGCCGATCCAGTACTCGTTCTGCGCCTGGAAGTGCAGCACCCGCGAATGTTCCAGGTACCGCCCGAGAATCGAGCGCACCTGGATGTTGTCGCTCATGCCGGGCACGCCGGGGCGCAGGCCGCAGATGCCGCGCACCACGATCTCGACCGGCACCCCGGCCTGGGAGGCCCGGTAGAGCGCGTCGATGACCTGTTCGTCGACGATGGCGTTGGCCTTCACGCGGATTCGCGCGTCGGCGCCCTCGCGTGCCAGTTCGATCTCGCGTTCGATCCGCTCGATGATCCCGGCGCGGACGCCGACCGGGGCCACCAGCAGGTTGCGGTAGTTGGCCTTTCGCGAATAGCCGGTCAGCGAGTTGAACAGGTCGGTGAGGTCCGCGCCGATCTCCGGTGCGGCGGTGAGCAATCCGACGTCCTCGTACAGGCGCGCGGTCTTGGGGTTGTAATTCCCGGTGCCGATGTGACAGTAGCGACGGATGGTGGCTCCCTCGCGCCGCACCACCAGGCAGGTCTTGCAGTGGGTCTTGAGTCCGACCAGGCCGTAGACCACGTGCACGCCCGCCTGCTCCAGCGCCCGCGCCCATTTGATGTTGGCCTGCTCGTCGAAGCGGGCCTTGATCTCGACCAGCGCCACCACCTGCTTGCCCGCCTCGGCGGCGTCGATGAGGGCGTTGACGATGGGGGAGTCGCCGGAGGTGCGGTACAGGGTCTGCTTGATGGCCAGCACCTGCGGATCGGCGGCGGCCTGTTCGATGAACCGCTGCACGCTGGTGGAGAAGGAGTCGTAGGGGTGGTGCACCAGCACGTCGCCCTCACGCAGGGCGGCGAAAACGTTTCGGGGCGTTTCGCGTTCGCCGAAGGCGGGCGGGGTGGCGGGGACGTAGGGGGCGTCCTTGAGATTGGGCCGGTCCACGCCGTAGACCTGCCACAGGCAGGACAGGTCGAGCAGGCCGGGCACCTCGATGACGTCGGCGGGGTCGACGTCGAGTTCCCGGAGCAGCAGATCGAGCATGTGCTCGGTCATGTCGTCGGAAACTTCCAGGCGCACCGGAGAGCCGAAGCGGCGGCGGGCGAGTTCGCGTTCGAGGGCCTGCAGCAGGTCCTCGTCGCGGTCCTCCTCGACCTCCAGGTCGGCATTGCGGGTGATGCGGAACGAATGCTGTTCCACCACTTCCATTCCCGGGAACAGCTGATCCAGGTGCGCGGCGATCAGCTCCTCCATGGGGAGGAAGGCGGCCAGGGACGGGCCCGACGTGGCACCGGACGGGCCTTGTGCCGCATTGGATTCACGGTTGCCGGCGCGGCGGACCCGCACGAAGCGGTCCACATTGTCGGGCACCTTGACGCGGGCGAAGTGCTCGCCGCCGGTCACCGAATCCTTAACCGTCACGGCGAGATTCAGACTCAGGCCGCTGATGTAGGGGAAGGGGTGGGCCGGGTCGACCGCCAGCGGGGTCAGCACCGGGAACACCTGATCCTGGAAATATCCGGACAGGCGTTCCTTTTCGCTGTCCTCCAGGTCGGCCCAGCGGATGATGTCGATGCCCTCGGCGGTGAGCGCGGGCAGCACCTGGTCGAGGAAGACGCGGGCGTGCCGGGCGGCGATCTCCTGGGTGCGGACGGCGATCATCTCGAGCTGCTCGGTGGGGGACAGGCCGTCGGCGGACCGTACCGACAGGCCGGTCTCGGCGCGGCGCTTGAGCCCCGCGACGCGCACCATGTAGAACTCGTCCAGATTCGACGCGAAAATGGCGAGGAATTTGGCTCGTTCGAGCAGCGGCTGCGACCGGTCCTCGGCCAGCGCGAGCACGCGGGCGTTGAAGTCGAGCCAGCTGAGTTCCCGATTGACGTACCGGTCCGCGGGCAGCGGCGGTATCGCGGTGGGCGGTGGGGTTGCCGCGGGCGGCGCCGCCGGTAGTAGCGGCGATTGCTTGACGGTTTCCGTATCGCTCACTCTCACGATCATTCCTTATGTCGTGGGTGTGGTGCTGTTCTGACACCGTCCAGTGCAGCGCAGATCACGCCGCGTCAGGACAGTGATGATTCGGCACGGCACCTGTTCCCGGTTTCGTGACACGCTTGCGACACGGTGATTTCTCGGAGTAGCGCGCTGGTCGCCGGCCCGACGCCGAGCGCGGCGGCGCGCTCGAGATCCGCGGCGGTATCGACGTCCTGACGCAGTCCAGGCCAATCGCCCAGCAACTCCACCGCGCCCCCGGCGATATGGCGGCGGGCGGAGTCCGGACCGAAGAGCGGGTTCAATGCGGTGGTCAGCGGATCGTCCCCGCCGCCGCGCACCAGCAGGGCGACGGTGCCACTGCCCTCGTGATCGGTCACCACCGACCGGCGCTGCCCGGCCCTCGCGAGCAGCTCGCCCAGTTCGGCGGGACGCAGCGCGGGCAGATCCGCTTGCAGGGCAAGTAGATCGACCGGACCGTGCGCCCGCCGCACCGCGTCCGCGCCCGCGGCCAGCGCCGCGTTCAGACCGGTGGTGTGCGCGGGGACCACCTCGGGTTCGGGATGCACGCGCGCGCCGAGTTCACGAACCAGATCCGACACGGCCGGATCCGGCGTCACGACGGTGACCGACGCGATGCCACGCGTCGTCGCGGCCGCGGTCACGGTGTCGGCCAACATGGCCAGCACCAGCCGGGGCCGGTACTCGGGCGCCAGCCCATCGGCCAGCCGACTCTTGGCGAGTCCCAAGCTCTTGACCGCGATGACCGCGTGCACTGTGTCCAATTCGCCCTCCGCTTCGCTCCGGGCTGTCCGCGGCCCCCGAGGTCTCGGTTCTTCCCTCCTCCGCTCCTCCGCTTCGCTCCCCCGCTCCAAGCGCGGGGAGGCGGAGCGCAGTCCAGAACCGAGACGGGCCGCGAACCTGAGGGTCGAACCACGGCGGGGCGCGAGCATGTCCGAATCTTCCCACTCGTAGGTGACGGGCGCGTGAGCGGCGTCGAATTTTCGGGAGACGCCACTGCGGGGTGGCTCACGGTGCGCGCGCATATATTTGTTGGATGGCAAGGGCAGCGGTGTTGGGAGCGGGGTCATGGGGGACCGCGTTCGCGAAGGTGTTGGCGGAGGCGGGAACCGAGACCACCATGTGGGCTCGGCGGCCGGAGGTGGCCAAGGTGCTGGCCACCGAGCATCGAAATCCCTGGTATCTGCCGGATGTGGTGTTGCCGCCGCTGGCCGCGTCCGATGATCCGGCCGTCGTGCTGGACGGGGCCGACATCGTGGTGCTGGCGGTGCCGTCGCAGTCGCTGCGCGCCAATCTCGCGGCCTGGAAGGACCTGATTCCGGCGGAGGCCACGCTGCTGAGTCTGGCCAAGGGCATCGAGACCGGGACGCTGCTGCGGATGAGCGAGGTGATCGCGGAGGTCTCCGGTGCGGATCCGAACCGCATCGCGGTGCTGTCGGGCCCCAACCTCTCGCACGAGATCGCGGCCGGGCAGCCCGCCGCGACCGTGATCGCCTGCCCGGACGTGGCGCGCGCGGAGGCGGTGCAGCACGCCTGTGCCACCGGCTATTTCCGGCCGTACACCAATTCCGACGTGATCGGCTGCGAGATCGGCGGGGCGTGCAAGAACGTCATCGCGCTCGCCTGCGGGATCGCCTCGGGCATGGGGTTGGGTGACAACTCGATCGCCACCCTCATCACGCGCGGGCTGGCCGAGATCATCCGGCTGGGAGTGGCGGTCGGCGCGGAGCCGGTGACCTTCGCCGGACTGGCCGGTGTCGGTGATCTGGTGGCCACCTGCACCTCGCCGCTGTCGCGCAATCGGTCCTTCGGGCACGCGCTGGGCGCGGGCGGCACCATGGAGACCGCCCTCGAGGCGACTCATGGCCAGGTCGTGGAGGGTGTGAAGTCCTGCACATCGGTGCGGGCGCTGGCGGCCGCGCACGGGGTGGAGATGCCGCTGACCAACGCGGTGCATCAGGTGTGCCACGAGGGGCTCTCGGCGGCCGAAGCGGTGGGGCAGCTGCAGGGACGCCGTCTCAAATCGGAATGACCTACGCCCGGGTCGGGACGACCGCGTAACACTGCCGCCACAATCGACCGGGTACGGTTCGGGGCATGACCAACAGGACCAGGGTGGCGGTGGTGTTCGGCGGCCGCAGCAACGAGCACGGGGTGTCGTGTGTGTCCGCGCGCACCGTGTTGGCGAGCCTCGATCCGGAACGCTACGAGGCGGTTCCGATCGGCATCACCCGGGACGGCACCTGGGTGCTCGGTGACGCCGACCCGCGGACGCTGTCCGCGCGGGATCGGGCGCTTCCCATGGTCGACGACAAGGGCACCGCGCTGGCGCTGACGGCGGATCCCTCGCGCGCGGGCGCGCTGGTGCCGCTGGACGGTGCGGAGACCGTGCTCGGCGCCGTCGACATCGTGTTCCCGGTGCTGCACGGCGCGTTCGGTGAGGACGGCACGCTGCAGGGTCTGCTGGAACTGGCCGAACTGCCCTATGTCGGTCCGGGCGTGCTGGCCAGCGCGGCCGGCATGGACAAGGAATTCACCAAGAAACTGCTTGCGGCCGAGGGTCTTCCGATCGGCGTGCAGATCGTGCTGCGTCCCGGCGTCGCGACCGTCTCCGCCGCCGACCGCGATCGCCTGGGCCTGCCGGTGTTCGTGAAGCCCGCCCGCGGCGGCTCCTCCATCGGCATCACCAAGGTGGACAGCTGGGACCTGCTCGACGCCGCCATCGAGGAGGCGCGCCGCCACGACCCGAAGGTGATCGTGGAGGCCGGGATCGTCGGCCGTGAGGTCGAGTGCGGCGTGCTGGAATTCCCGGACGGCCGGGTGGAAGCCAGTGTGGTGGCCGAGATCCGGATGCCGGAGGACGACGCGCAGGCCCCCGACTTCTACGACTTCGACACCAAGTACCTCGACGACGTCTGCGAGTTCGACGTTCCCGCCAAGCTGGACGACGCTGTGTCCCAGGAGATCCGGGACCTCGCGGTGCGCGCCTTCCGCGCCCTGGACTGCCAGGGCCTGGCCCGCGTCGACTTCTTCGTGACCGCCGACGGGCCGGTCATCAACGAGATCAACACCATGCCCGGCTTCACCTCGATCTCCATGTACCCGCGTATGTGGGAGGCCGCGGGGATCGACAACCGGACCCTGGTGAGCACCCTCATCGAGACCGCCCGCGCCCGCGGCACCGGCCTGCGCTGACCCTCGTCGCAGACGGCCCGGTTCATCATTTCGGATGATGGACCGGGCCGTTCGCATGCGACCGCGGGGCGACGCCGGCGGCCCGGCCCGCGCGTAGCCTCGACGGTGTGCTCGTCGCCCTCACGATTCCCGGTCTGGCCCTGCTGATCATCGCGCTGGCCTTCGCCGACGTCGCGTATCGCAAGCTGACCGGGCGCACCGCGCTGCCGTGGATGCGGAACGAGGACGGCCGGGGCGCGGCGGCCATCGGCCTGGAACAGTTCGACGCGGCCTTCAGCTCCGGCAAGCGGCTGGAGATGGAACAGCGGCAGTCGGTGCTCATGCACCGGGAGAATCCGGGCGACGGCGACGAGGGACCCGAGGTCGACCTCACCGCCGGGAAGGCCACGCTCCGCAAGCTCTGAGCGACCGCCTTCTCCGTATATATCTGTCAGTTGGGGATCGGGTTCGGATCCATCGGCTTCTCGGACATGGCCTTCTTGATGGCCTCCGAAACCTCCTGCAGCGGAGTCGCTCCGGCATTGTCGGGCATGGTCAGCGCGATGTAGGTGCCGCGGTCCACGGCCCACCAGGTGCCGGAGGTGACGCCGCTGGTCTGGTCGCGCAGCTCGAACCAGTTGACCCCGTTCACCACCTGCAACGGCGAGGACTTGGTGAATTCGAGCGGCCGGTCCAGCCCGCAGCGCACCACGATGGCGTCGCCGCCGTCGGGCAGCTGCCAGGCATGGGTGGCGGGCGGCGCGGGCTGCATCAGTTCGGCGGTGGTGTAGTCGCCGATCTTGTCGGGCAGGGCGGGGAGCAGCGCGGTGCATTCGGGTCCGGCGGCCGCGGGCGCGGGCACCGAACCGAGGGCCAGCGGGTCGCGGCTGTGGTGCCGGTTGGCCAGCACGCCCATGACGATCAGTCCGACGACCAGGGCGACCGGCAGTGCGACGGCGGTGGCGATGAGCGCGGGCGAGCGACGCATCTCGTACTCGGCGTCCCCGGCGTTCGCGGACTCCGGCGTCGAGTCGGCGTCGGCCTCGGTGGCGGGCGTCTCGGCCGCCGCGTCCTCGAGGGCGTCGGGCGCAGCCGCGTCGGTGTTGTCCGGTTCGGTGCCGCGGGTGTCGTTGCTCATCCGGTCGTCGATCCCCGATCGTGCCGTGCCGGGTGTGCGCATCCTCGCGGTGTGCTGCCCGGCTGCTGGTCGTCGATTGCGGGTTCGAGGGTACCGTCGAGCGGTCGGCCGCCCGCATCACACTCGCCCCGAAGGAGACCGCCATCACCACCGCCAGCGATCCGCAGTCCGTTCCGGCCGCCCGCACCGTGGGCGAGCTCGGCGAGTTCGGGCTCATCGCGCTGGTGAACGCGGGGCGCACGCAGACGCCGGGCGTGCTGCTGGGCCCGGGTGACGACGCCGCCGTGATCGCCGCGCCCGAGGGCCGGTTCGTGGTGACCACCGACATGCTGGTGCAGGACCGGCACTTCCGGACCGACTGGTCGAGCCCGCAGGAGATCGGCCGCAAGGCCATCGCCCAGAACACCGCCGACGTGGTGGCCATGGGCGCGGTGCCGAGCGCGTTCGTGGTGGGGCTGGGCTGTCCCGCGGAGACGCCGGTCGAATTCGTGCGCGCGCTCGCGGACGGGATGTGGGCCGAGGCCGGGCGGGCGGGAGCGTCCATCGCGGGCGGCGACATGGTGCGCAGCCCGCTGATCGTCATCAGCGTCACGGCCTTCGGGGATCCGCGCCGCGCGCCGATCAGGTTGTCGGGTGCGCGGCCGGGCGATGTGGTGGCGGTGGCCGGGCCGCTGGGTCATTCGGGCGCGGGGTTCGCGGTGCTGTCCGCGGGCACGGCCGGGAAGCCCGAATTCGCGGACGTGGTTGCCGCGCACCGGGTTCCGCGGCCCCCGTACGATGCGGTGCTGGAGCTGCCCGATACCGCGGAGATCACCGCGCTCACCGATGTGTCGGACGGCTTGCTGGCCGACCTCGGGCATATCGCCGAATCCTCGCGGGTGTCCATCGATCTGGAGTCCGCCGCCCTGGCGGACCCGGAGTTGGAGGCGGTCGGCAAGGCGCTGGGCGTCAGCCCGCTGGACTGGATTCTGGCGGGTGGCGAGGACCACGCCTTCGCCGCGACCTTCGCCGATTCGAGCGAGGTGCCGGAGGGCTGGCGACGCGTCGGCCGGGTTGTCGCGGGCGAGGGCGTGACGGTGGACGGAACCTCCCGAACCGGACCTGCCGGTTGGGATTCCTTCGTATAGCAGGGTCCGGTACCGCGATGAAACTCGACACGATAAGTTTTCCCGACATGGGCGCGAAACCACTGTCGGAAGTCATCGATACGGGCTGGGCCGAGGCCCTCGAACCGGTGGCCGACCGTATTGCCGCGATGGGTGAATTCCTGCGAGTCGAAAACGCCGAGGGGCGTGGCTATCTCCCGAAGGGGGAGAACGTGCTGCGGGCCTTCCAGCGGCCGTTCGACAAGGTGCGGGTACTCATCGTGGGTCAGGATCCGTATCCGACGCCGGGGCATCCGGTGGGCCTGAGTTTCTCGGTGGCCCCGGACGTTTCGCCGATTCCGCGCAGCCTGACCAATATCTACTCCGAGCTGACCAAGGACCTCGGCCTGCCGATGCCGTCCAACGGTGACCTGTCGCCGTGGTGCGATCAGGGCGTGCTCATGCTCAACCGCGTGCTGACCGTACAGCCGGGCCAGCCGGCCTCGCATCGCGGCAAGGGCTGGGAAGCGGTGACCGAGCAGGCAATTCGCGCGCTGGTTGCCCGTGACCAGCCGCTGGTGGCGATCCTGTGGGGCCGCGACGCGTCCACGCTGAAGCCGATGCTGGGCGATACTCCGTACATCGAGTCCGCGCATCCGTCACCGCTGTCGGCTTCGCGGGGATTCTTCGGATCCCGTCCTTTCTCCCGAACCAACGAATTGCTGGGTACCCTGGGGGCCGCGCCGGTCGACTGGCGTCTGCCGTAGCGCTGATCCGTTACCTGATTCAGGAGCATGTGTATGCAGAAGAAGACTGCCCGTGGTGTTTTCGTCGCTCTGGCCGCCGGTGCCGCGCTGGCCTCGGCCCCGGCCATCGCCAACGCCGAGCCGTTGACCCTGGACCCCTACGTCCCCGAGTCCACGACCTCGGTCAAGCCCGTCGGCAGCCTGCTCGACACCAACAGCGTGAGCGGACTCTCGTCCAACGTCACCTCGCGGACGGCGTGCCTGCTGCAGTCGATCAGCCAGCAGGTGGATTGCCTCAACGGCGCGTCCTGAACCGCGGCGCCGGGCCTCACCCCGTCAGGGCCCGGCGCACCATCCGCACTTGCATTGCGGGAGAGAAGGCTTCGACTCGGCGTTCGCCGTCGGGTTCGAAGCCGTATTTCGTATAGAAGGCCCGCGCGCGGGGGTTCTCCTCGAACACCCACAGCGCGATGTCGCCGGTCTCCGGCAGCACCTCGTCCATCAGCGCCTGGGCCACGCCCGTGCCGTGATAGGTCGCGCGCACGTAGAGGGCGCTGAGCTCGTATTCGGCGGCGGGTGACTCCTCGCGATTCTCGCCGCTGCCCGCGAAGCCGATGACGGCGCCGTCGTCGAGCACCGCGACCCGGATCCGCCCCGGGTACTCGAACAGGATCCGGTTCCACGCGGCCGCCCGCCGCTCCACGTCGAAGGCGTCGAGCACGTGCTGGGGCACCAGTCCCCGATACGCCTCCCGCCAGCAGGCTATGTGGCATTCGGACATGCTGTGGACGTACTTCGGTTCGAGTGGAACGACCTGCCACTCACCCATGGTTGCCACCCTGTCTCGTCCCTGAAACGGCAAAAGCCCCGGTTCACCCATTGTGGGTGCCGGGGCTTCCGACGAAAAGCGCTTATCAGCCGCGAACGACCTTGCCCGCCTTCAGGCAGGAGGTGCAGACGTTCATGCGGCGGGTGTTGCCGGGGGCAACCTGGGCGCGCACGGTCTGGATGTTCGGGTTCCAGCGACGGTTGGTGCGCCGGTGCGAGTGCGAAACCGACTTACCGAAGCCGGGGCCCTTGGCGCAGACGTCACAGACGGCAGCCATAGTCGCGAGCTCCTTCATGTCATAGAGGGACCCGCTGCACGACGTACAGCGTGTCCGAAAGCCTAATGTCTTGGACCGTACCTACCGGCTGAGAGCCGGTGAACGCATGCCGATGCCTGAGCGAGCAGGACCGTGCCTGCGTGAGGCAACCGCCCAAGAGTAGCCAACCCGTCCCAGGCATGTCCAATCAGCCGTTCACGGAATATGTAGTTCCGGTCCGTGACCTGCCCGATTGCTCGAGCAGGGTTGACCCGCAACCACAGTCTCGGGTCTTCCCGTGGCAATACCACTGCCCGGCGAACCGGGTCTGACATGGTTTCCATCGGGCAAGTTTTCCGTCCCGCCGCAACTCTGCGAGGACGCCAACACCGCTAAATTCCGGGCGGCGTTGAGATCGCGGTCCAGTATCAGCCCGCATTTGTCACAGATGAACACCCGCTCCGACAGGTCCAGTTTGGCTTTCACCGCACCACACGAGGGGGACGAACATTTTTTCGAACTCGGGAAGAACCGATCCGCCACCAACAGACGACCACCATGGCGGAGGGTCTTGTAGCTGAGTTGGCGACGAAACTCACCGAACCCGGCATCAGCGATATGTGTGGCCAGGCACCGATTCCTCAGCATCCCCGCCACATTCAGATCCTCCACAACGATGTTGCCGAACCGGGCCGCGAGCGCGGTGGTGAGTTTGTGCAGGCCGTCACGGCGCATCGCAGCGACCCGCGTCTCGAGCCTGGCCACCTTCGCATTCGCCTTGCACCATCGTCGTGACGGTGGCACCCCACGGCGGTGGTCGGGCCCTCGACGGCGGGCACGAGCACGAGCCAGACGCCGCCGAGCCCGCTGCACCCGCTGATAGTGGCGTGGATTGAGCACCCGCCCTTCAGTATCGGTCACCCCCGGCACCGGTTGGGAGACAACCGCGAGGGCTTTCACCCCGACATCGGTCCCGACCCGGGCATCGGGCCGGACCGGCGGCCGGTCACGGCGCTGCACGTGGACGGTGAACGACACCCACCAGTGGCCGCCCCGTCGCGAGATGATCATCGACCCGATCCGGGCGGTCCCGTTCACCAACCGCCGCGCGAGTTTGCGGGTCGATTCCCCGGTCCGCACCAACCCGATGCGCGGAATCTTCACCCGGCGACACCCCTCGGCGAGGCCGTAGGACCCGGTGGTCACAGTGAACGCGGGCCGGGATTGCTTTCTCTTCCATCGCGGCAGTCCCATCCGTGGCCCGGCGCGGACACCACGCTTGGAGGCGGTGTAGTTCGCGAACGCGGTGGCAAGTTGGGCGAGTCCGCTCGCGTAAGCCTCCTTGCTGTTCTCTATTCACCAGGGCGCGACCCGGTCCTTGTCGGCGTTCCACGCCTTGCGCAAGCTGTAGGCAGACGTGCTGACTCGGGGGGTGAGATGTTCGGCTGCGATCCCGTAGCTGGTTTCTGCGGCACGTTGGTCCCAGTTGGCGAGGACGTGGCGCAGGCCCCAGTTGTAGGCGAAACGGGCTGCCCCGCAATGAGACCGCAACAACTGTTCCTGATCGCTGGTCGGTTCCAGCGCGAACCGGTAGGCCTGCACCGTCGGCTCCGACACCACCTCTGGTGACGCGGTCTCGGGCCCGGTTTCGCTCACGTGTTCGAGGCTAGGTAATTCCTCGGCGACACGGCAAACCCCAACCAGTCGACACGCCACACCGATTCGCTTGGTGACGGCGCGAAATTTCGCAGAACACCACAAATTAGCCCAAATCGCCCAGCAGCTCGAATCCCTGGCATCGGGTTCGTATGCGGTGTGCGAATGTCAGGCGAGGGTGCGGTGTCGGTTGCCCCGACTAGGCTGGCGAGGGGATTTCACGACGTGAGCGGAAGGACGGTGACGGTGCCCGGGGTAGCGGACGCGCTCGACGGTACGGCCCTGTTGAACTGGGGTCGCCTCACCCTCACCGCCCTGGAACGCCACCGGGACGAGATCAACGCCCTCAATGTCTTCCCCGTCGCCGACTCCGACACCGGCACCAACCTGCTCGCCACCATGCGGGCGGCCGTCTACGGGGCGGAGGAAGCGGTGCGCGCCGCCGACGCCGCCGTTCGTGCGATCGTCCCCGCTCCGGACCGGGCAACCGAACCGGGCGAGATGGAGGAGAGCGGACCGGCCGCCGCGGCGGAGCGTGGTCGCGGCGGGGACGGTCGGCTCGACGGTGACCAGGTTGCGCCCACGGATCGGCTGTCGGGTGAGCGGGGGCTGCCGGCTCGGACCGTGGCGGCGGCCATGGCGCGCGCGGCGACTTTCGGGGCGCGCGGGAATTCGGGGATCATCCTGTCGCAGGTTTTGCGGGGGATCGCGGACGCGGTGGCCGAGGGGCCGCTGACCGAGCGGGCGTTGCGGGTGGCGTTGCGGCGGGCGGCGCGGTTGGTGCGGGAGGCGTTGAGTTCGCCGGTCGAGGGGACCATGCTCACCGTGCTGGACCGGGCCGCCGAGCGCGCCGCCGAGGCCACGGACCGGGATCTGCTCGCGGTGGCGCTGGCCGCGGCGGACGGGGCGGCCAAGGCGCTGGGGGAGACTCCCGCGCAATTGGGAGTGCTGCGGGAAGCCGGGGTCGTCGACGCCGGGGCGCGCGGATTACTGGTGCTGCTGGACGAATTGGTGGCGGCCGCCGGAGGTCGAGCGCCCGCCCGGCCGGTCTACCGGCGCGGTGCGCCCGACGAGCGACCGGCGCACCGGCCGGATGAGCGGCATCGCCGGGCGGGCGGGGATTCCGCCGCTGCGTCGGCTGCTCCGCCCGGCTTCGGCGCCGAGGATGACGCCGATCGTGAGATCGACACCGACTCCGTCGATTCGGGCGTGGCCGGAGTGGTGTCGAGCCCGCGTGCGGGTGCGCCGACCGCGGCAGCCGGTGGCATCGGGAATTCCGGTGATGAGGCGACGAGTTCTGTTGTGGCCGTACCGAATTCGCGTGCTTTCGGGCCTCGCTCGCACGTGGCCGGATCGGGTTCGGGCATGACCGAGTCGGGTTCGGGGTCGCACCGCCCGCGGGCCGCATGGGCCGCGGTGCCGCACTACGAGGTCATGTTCCTGGTGCGGGAGACGGATGAACCGCGCGTCGGTGTGCTGCGGGATCGGCTGGCGGAGCTGGGCGATTCGGTGGTGGTCGTGGGCGACGGCGCCGATACCTGGTCCGCGCATGTGCACTGCGGTGACGCGGGCGCTGCCGTCGAGGCCGGGCTGGTCGCGGGGGCGGTGACCGGGATTCGGATCGAGATCCTCGACGATTCCGGGCATGCGCCGCGGGGAAAGGCGGATCGGGCGATCCTGGCGGTGGCGTCCGGGGCCGGGGCGGTGCGGTTGTTCGAGGACGCGGGGGCGGTCGTGATCGAGGGGGCGGTCACCGCGGAGGTGCTGCTCGAGGCGGTTCGGAGAATGCCGCATCGGGAGGTGCTGGTGTTGCCGAACGGGGCCTTGCCCGCGCACGAGCTGGTGGCGGTGAGTGTGGCGGCGCGCGACGGCCGGCGGGAGGTGTTGATGCTGCCGTGCGCGTCGATGGTGCAGGGCCTGGCGGCGCTGTCGATGCACGATGCCGGACGGGTCGCGGCCGATGACGCGTTCGCCATGTCGGAGGCGGCAGCCGGAACCCGGTGGGGTGCGTTGCGGGTCGCGCCGGAGCGCGCGCTGACCATGGTGGGGATGTGCGCGGCGGGCGACGGGCTCGGGTTGGCCGGCCACGATGTGGTGGTCATCGATTCCGATGTACGGGCCGCCGGCCGCACGCTGCTGGACCGAATGCTGGGCCTGGGCGGGGAATTGGTGACCATGCTCCTGGGCGGCGATGCGCCCGAGGGGCTTTCCGACGACTTGACCGCGCATGTGGCGGCGGGCTTCCCGGGTGTGGAAGTGGTGGTGTACCCGGGCGGTCAGGCCGGTGACCTGGTGCAGATCGGGGTGGAATAGATGGCGACGCTGGCTGATCGGCTCGATCACGTGCTCGGGGTGAAGGCGGCGGAATCGCTGCAGGAGCACTTCGACATGCAGACCGTCGAGGATCTGCTGCGGCACTATCCGCTGCGCTACGCCACCCAGGGGCAGCCGCTCACCGAGGAGCAGCCGGAGGAGGGCCAGCACATCACGGTGATGGGCCGGGTCACCAAGACCGATCTGCGCCCGATGAAGAACCGTCGCGGCAGCCTGCTCAAGGTGAACCTGGACACCGGCGGCCCGCGCCCGGTGGAGATCACCTTCTTCAATGGCGACAAGGTCCGCTATCTGGTGAAAGATGGTGTGCGGGCGATGATGTCGGGCACCGTGCACTGGTGGCGGCCGGACCGCTGGAATCTCTCGCACCCCGACTATCTGATCCTGCCCGAGCAGGGCGAGTCGATCGAGAACCTCACCTCGGTGCGTGGCGGCGGCGCGCTGCGTGGCCTGGCTCAGACCGCGAAAGGCGCGGGGGGAGTGGATGTCTCGTTCTTCGAGCGCGAGTTCATCCCGGTCTATCCGTCGACGGCGAAGGTGCAGAGCTGGGATCTGCTGCGCTGCATCCGGCAGGTGCTCGATCAGCTGGACCCGATCGACGACCCGCTCCCGGAATCGCTGCGCACCGAGCATTCGCTGCTGCCGGTGTCGGACGCGCTGCGCCTGATCCACCTACCCGAGCACAAAGCCGATATCGAGGCCGCCCGCGGCCGGCTGCGTTTCGACGAGGCGATGGCCCTGCAGCTGGTGCTGGCCGAGCGCCGCCATCAGACCGAGGGCCGCACCGCGAAGCCGTGCCCGCCGCGCACCGACGGCATCGCCGCCGCCTTCGACAAGCGGCTGCCGTTCGAGCTGACCGAGGGGCAGCGCGCGGTCATCGACGAAATCTCCGCGGACCTGTCGCGTCCGCACCCCATGCATCGGCTGTTGCAGGGTGAGGTGGGTTCGGGCAAGACCATCGTGGCCCTGCACGCCATGCTGCAGGTGGTGGACAACGGTCAGCAATGCGCGCTGCTCGCGCCCACGGAAGTCCTGGCCGCCCAGCACTATCGGTCGCTGTCGAAGATGCTCGGCGATCTGGGGACGGCGGGTGAGCTGGGCGCGGACGAGAACGCCACCAAGATCGTGCTGGTGACCGGTTCGATGTCGGCGGGTCAGAAGAAGGCCGCCCTGCTGGACGCGGTGACCGGTGACGCCGGTCTGGTGATCGGCACCCACGCCCTGATCCAGGACAATGTGGAGTTCTTCGACCTGGGCATGGTGGTGGTCGACGAACAGCACCGGTTCGGTGTCGAGCAGCGGGATGCCCTGCGCGCCAAGGCGAAAGGCGCGGCGAGCCCGCACCTGCTGGTGATGACCGCGACGCCGATTCCGCGCACCATCGCCATGACCACCCTCGGTGATCTGGAGACCTCGGTGCTGACCCAGCTGCCGCGCGGCCGGTCGCCGATCACGTCGAAAGTCGTTCCCGCCAAAATGAAACCGGCGTGGGTGGATCGCGCGTGGGAGCGCATCCACGAAGAGGTGACGCAGGGTCGGCAGGCCTATGTGGTGTGCTCGCGCATCGGCGACGAGGAGGAGAACGGGAAGGGCAAGGGCCGCAAGGCGAAAGCCGGGGAGGAGAAGGAAGGCCCCACCACCCATTCCGCCGTCGACATGTACGAGATGCTCGCGGCGGGCCCCTTCAAGGATCTGCGCGTCGGCCTGCTGCACGGCCGACTGCCCGCGGACGAGAAGGACCGCGTCATGCGGGATTTCAACGACGCCGAGATCGATGTGCTGGTCTGCACCACGGTGGTCGAGGTCGGTGTCGATGTCCCGAACGCCACTGTCATGGTGATCGTGGACGCCGATCGCTTCGGCGTCAGCCAGTTGCATCAGCTGCGCGGCCGGGTCGGGCGTGGCAAGCACGCGGGTCTGTGCCTGCTGATCACCGAGACCAATCCGATGGGGACGGCCATGGCCCGGCTGGAGGCGGTCGCGGCCACCACCGACGGCTTCGAACTCGCGGTCCTGGATCTCAAACAGCGTCGCGAGGGTGATGTGCTGGGCTCGGCCCAGTCCGGTACCGCCCGCAGCCTGCGCCTGCTGTCGCTGCTGGACGACCTCGAGGTCATCACCGCCGCACAGGAAGTGGCGCGTGAGATCGTGTCCTCGGATCCGGGTCTGAAGAACCATCCGGGTCTGGCGGGCATGATGCGCGCGGCCGTGGATGGCGAACGTCTGGAGTATCTGGCCAAGTCCTGACGGACTATTCGGCGGTGGCGTCGTCGGGGGTCAGGCCGGCGAGTTCGCGCCACCGCGCCATCTCCTCCTCGTGCGAGCCGGACAGCGTGGCCTCGGTGACGTCCACCGCGGCGGCGTCGTCACTGTCGCCGTCGCGGGTGAGCAGCATCAGCGGCCAGCTCGGTTCGTCGGTGTGGGCCGGGCCGAACGGCTGCCAGTCCCAGGGCCCGCCGAAACGCCAGGCGCGGCCGGAGGAGTCGGCGACCTCGTCGCCCGGTTCGAGGAAAGCGTAGGGGCGGAACCGCAATTCGACGGTCCGGGGGATGCCGTCGTCGGGATCGAACACCGGTTCCTGATCGGTTGCTCCGGGCTCGTCGGCGAGACCGGCACGTAGGTAGGCGATCTCCCGGCGCGGCCGGGGCAGCCGGCCGATGGCGCGGGGCGGTTCGTGCTCGCGCAGCCCGGTCACGCGAACCAGGGTCGGCGGAATCCCGACCCGGCACGGCGCGTCGGCCGCGAGTTCGCCGTCGGCGGGCCGGATTCGGAACAGCTCGTGTTCCCAGCCGGGTGCGCCGGGTCCGGTCGGCACCGTGACGACGCCGTTCCAGCCGTCGCCGTCGGGATCATCGGCCCACCAGGGCCATTCGACGCGGACCTGGTCCGCCGTCAGCTCGGTGACCCGTGCCGCGGTGAACGGACAGGACAGCTCGAGGATGTCACCGACCCGGTATTCGAACGCCACAGCCACCGAACCTAGCCCGTCCGTGGCGTGGACGTCCCCTTCGCCGGGCTAAACGGCGGCGGGGAATTCGTCGGCCTTGACGCCCTCGATGAAGGATTCCCACTCGCGCACGGTGAAGAGCAGCACCGCGCCGTTGCTACCCTCCTTGCTGTGGGCGACCACGATGCCGCGGCCGGGCCAGTAGCCGACCTGCACGCAGCTGCCGTTGGCGCCGCCGACGGTGCTGGTCCGCATCTGCAGTCCGTCCGGCAGATCTGCCTTGGTAGTCATGAGCGGGTTCCCTTCGTCCTTTCACAGTCGGGTTCGGACGCGAGGCGAAGACGAGCAGCCGGGGTCCTCGATGCGGGACAACGCCGTCTGGCATCGGCTGACGCGGTTCACACTACCGGCTCGGTGCTGGAAGTGTGCCCGGTATCGACTGTCAAAACGGTGATCCGTCATGGGGATTCAGAGTGGTGTTCGCCCGTACGGGGATTCGGCGAATTCGCCCGTACGGGCACCCGGGTTCGGCGCGGAACGGGTCACACCTCGAGGTCTTCCTCGATGCCCCTGAGGCGGTGGCGGGCCATGGCCAGGTTGGCCCGGGTGCGGTCGAGCGCCAGATACAGGAACAGGCCCTTGGATTTCCGTCCGGTCATCGGCCTGATGATGTGATACTGGCTGCTCAAGGTGATGAGGACGTCCTCGATCTCCTCCTTGATGGCGAGCTGGTCGATGGTGCGCATCTTGGCCCGCACCACCTCGGTGTTGCCCGCGGCTGCGACCTGGAGGTCCAGCGCCTTGGAGCTGCCGAGCATGCCGAGCGCCATGCCGCTGTTGTAGTCGACCACGGCCGCGCCGATCGCGCCGTCGATCACCATCATGTCCTTCAGTGCGATATCCATGTTGGACATGGGGTTTCCTTTCAATCGGTGTTTCACTTGGGGTTCGAAGTCTGTGTTCCGGGCGGCAGCGCGGCGGCCGGATCGGCGTCGCCGGTGACGGCCGCGAGATGGTCGGCGATGGCCCGGGCGGTGGGCCGCGATTCCAGGTGCACGCGGCCGATATTCGTGCCGGGCCCGGCGAGCACGGTGAGCGAGGCGGTCCAGCCCACGGCGTAGATGACGACGTCGCCGCTCTCGCCGTGCACCACCACCTCGTGGAAGCCGCCGCCGTGCGCGGTCGCGGCGAGCCGGTGCGAGAGCGAGAGCTGTGCGGCGGTGAGCGCCGCCATGCCCGCCGGCTCGATGTGCGAGGGCAGATCGTGTGCGATGAGCAGCCCGTCGGTGGATGCCACCAGCGTGCCGGTCAACTGCGGCACCCGGTCCCGCAGCGCCTTCAGCTCCCTGTGTACTTGCGTGTTCGGTTCTGGGCCGGACATCGCCACTTTGGTCAACCTTCCTATCAATCCGCCGAGCCGCCTTCGCCGCGCGGTCACGCGAGCTCCTCCAAGGCCGCCTCCCTATCCGTTCGCGGTCATGCCAGTTCCTCCAGTGCCGCCCGTAGCCGGATGAGGACGTCCCGGTCGGGCGGTTCCCAGCGGTCGGGGACGGCGACCGCCGCGGCCTGCGACACCCGGCGGCGCAGCGGCGGGGCGGAATTCGCTGCCGCCGCGGAGTTCTCGTCCGGGGCGGGGGATCGTTCGGCCGGTTGCCGGTCCGGCTCGGTGACGGCGCCGATGTGGTCGGCCAGGGCCACCATGACCGGCGCCTCGATCAGCCCCGCCGCGGTGAGTTCGCGCACCGCGAGCAGGCAGCCGTAGGTGGTGCGGCCCAGATCCTCGCCGAGCCCGGTGATGGTGCGGCGGGCGTCGACCGCGGCGAGCACCTCGGCCTGGCCGCCGGTGAGCACCACCCGCCGCCGCTGCACTCGTCGCACCGGGACCACGGCGACGCGATCCACCAGCTCCACCGGCCACACGCCGGCGCTGGGGTCGCCACGGCGGGCGCATTCGTGGATGAGCGCGCCCGGGGTGATGCGGCAGGTGTGGGCCAGCCAGTGCGCCGGCCCTTCTCGGAACTCCACCCGGGCGGGCGCGGCCAGCAATAGGTAGGCGGCATCGAAGACCGACAGCAGCGCAAGGGTTTCCAGCCGCGGGCCGGTTGGTAACTGGTCGGGGGTTCCGGACCGGGCGCGGCGCCAGCCCTCGGCGTCGGTGAGCCCGGCGGTTATCGCCAGGCGATCGAGTCCGGTGGTGCGCCGGCAATCGGCGGCCACGATCGCGCCCTCGACGAGATGAAATGCGCCATCGCCCACGGTGAGTACGCCGGTGCCGCGTTGCTGTTCCAGTCGTCGTAGTTCGATGACGAGTTCACTGTCCATGATCATCCTTGGAGAATTCGGCGAGAATTATCCTCAGCTGGTACCTGGCCATGGCGAGATTGCCGGTGTCGCCGTCGAAGAGAACGTGCACGAAAAGCCGTCCGTCGAAATCGCCGTCGATCAAATTCAGCAAGTGATATCCGCCGGTTCCGCACACGATGATCTCGGTGATGTCGTCGCCGCGGCGGCCGGTGGCCATGGCCGGGGAGGTGAGCACCGAGCGCACGACATCGGTTGCGGCAGCAGCGTCTTCGTGTTGATCGACGACGTCGTGGCGACCGGCGGCGGCGATGGCCAGCCCGCTCGCGCCGTCCACGAGGGTGACGCTGCGTGCACCGGGAATGTCCATGATGCGTTTGAGGCATCCGTCGATACCGATCACTGCCGCCCACCGCTTGTTCCGGGAAATATTCGAGCGAATCCAGACGCTACACAGGATGGGCGGGGGATGGGGAGCAAACGCCGGATTAATCCGGGTAACTCATGATTTTCCAGGTGCGCGATCAAGAATACTAGACAGTATTAATACCTTTCGGTATTTGATGAAATCGGGCGAAATGGATATCCAAAATGGATGAGGGCAAGCATGATGCACGCCTCGCTTCCGGCTGTCCGGACTCAGTGGGGCAGACGGGGGTACGGCAGATCCGAACTGGTGTGCTCGTCGATCGCCAGCGGCCGCCCGATCTGCGGGAAGGCGCGCTGGGCGCAGGACGGGCGCTCGCACACCTTGCAGCCCGCTCCGATGGGTACGGCCGCGGCGGGATCCTCGATCTCCAGGCCGCGTGAATAGACCAGGCGGTCCGCGTATTCGATATCGCAGCCCAGTCCGATCGCGAATTCCCCTCCGGCACCGCCGAACCCGCTCGGCGTGGGCGCGGTGGTGCGGGCCACCCACAGGTAGCGCCGCCCGTCGGGCATGGACGCCACCTGCGACAGCATCCGGCCGGGCTGGTCGAACGCCTCGTGCACCACCCACAGCGGGCAGCTGCCGCCGACCCGGGAGAAGTGGAAGGCGGTGGCGGACTGGCGTTTCGAGATATTGCCCGCCCGGTCGCTGCGGATGAGGAAGAACGGCACCCCGCGCTGCCCCTGGCGTTGCAGCGTGGCCAGGCGGTGGCAGACGGTCTCGAAGCCGACCTCGAAGCGCAGGCCCAGCAGGTCGATGTCGTAGTGCAGTTCCTCGGCCGAGCGCAGGAACTTGCCGTAGGGCAGGATCAGCGCCCCCGCGAAGTAGTTGGCCAGCCCGATCCGGGCCAGCGTGCGGGATTCGCCGCTGAGGGCGGGGTTCTCGTCGAGCACCTCGTCGAGCAGCGCGCCGTGCAGCAGGAAGGCCAGGGTGGTGGCGATCTGGAAGGCGCGCTGCCCCGGCCGCAGCCGGCGGGCCAGGGTGAGCGTGCGGGTCTCGGGTTCGTAGTGGCGCTTGGGGATGTTCGGGTCGGCCCCGTCGCCGCGCACCAGGACGGTGACGCCCGCGCGTTCCTCGGCCACCCGCGCCAGCTGGCGGTCCAGGGAGCCGATGGTCAGCCCGCTCTCCTCGAACAGCCGCTCGGCGGCCAGGTCCAGCTGGGCGATGTGATTGTGGTGATCGTAGAAGAAGTCGCGCACGTCCTCGTAGGGCATCGCGACGCCGGGCACGCCGGCGGGGGTGGCCACCTTGGAGGACAACAGATCCAGCTGGTCGGTCGCGGCCCGTAGTCGGCGATGCATGGCCACAACGATTTTCGCGACCTCGGGCATGCGGGTGGCCAGATCCTCGACCTCGGCCACCGGCGCGGCATTGCCGCCCGCGGCCTCCACCAGGATCTCGTGCAGGTCCGAGACCAGCCGCGCGTCGGAGTCCGCCGCGAAGAACTGCACGTCCAGGTCGAAGGTGGAATTCAGTTTGAGCAGCACGGGAATCGTGAGCGGTCGCTGATCACGCTCGAGCTGGTTGAGGTAGCTGGGCGACAGGTCCAGGGATTTGGCCAAGGCCGCCTGGGTCATCCGCCGTTCCTCGCGCAACCGCCGTAGTCGGGCCCCCGCATACATCTTGCGCACGTGGGGGATGGTACCGATTCGAATTCGCAAACATCGCAATTTGAGGAGACTCGCGGCGATTTCGCCGACGCTGCGTGGTACTTCACCGTGCCGTCCAGCATGCGTAGCATGCGAATTCGAGACTACCGGCGGTTTTGCGCGCGAGTGCCCATAGTACGACCAACGCCACGCCGACGGGCTGGAACGGCGGTCGGAAAGTGCCCCGAAATCGGCGGACTCACCCCAGAATCAGGTGAACCTGGAGTTCGCCGACCAGGAATCCGAGCACCGCGCCGATCGCGACCAGCTTCCATTCGTCCTGCTTGAAGGCGGGGCGCAGCAGGCCCTCGTACTCGTCGTCGGACAACTGCTTGGTCTTCTCGATGACCAGACTGCGGACATCGAGGGCCTCGATGGCGTGCTGGTCGAAACCGGAGTGGGCGGCGGCCTTGATGTGGTCGAGGACGAAGGTGACCGCGTCACGTTCGATGGCGGTGTAGCTGTCGCCCGCGACCATCATGACCAGCGGGCGGGCCGGGCCGGTCTGTAGTTCCAGGAACTCGCTGACGTGGCGGCTCAGCAGGGATGCCAACCGGTCGGCTCGTTCGCCATGGAGGACGGCCTCGAGAATGCGTGCGGGGGTGAGGATCTCGGTGGCGATCAGGTCGCCGTAGTCGGTGCAGACCTGCTCGCGCCGCTTGTGGAACAGGCCCTGCCACTTGAACGGTCCGATACCGACCGGACGGATCGGGCGGAAGATCATCTGCAGCGCCAGCCAGTCGGTGAGCAGACCGGTGAAACCGCCGAACGCCGGCATGAGCAACGGGTTGTGGGTCAGCGACCAGGTGAACATCTGCACGAAACCCAGCACGGTGCCGAAGATCAGCCCGGAGCGCACGATGAAGCGCAGCTCGTTGTTGCCGACCCGGCGCACCATCTCCACCAGCAGCGACTTGTCCTCGACCAGGGCGCTGATGGCCATGCCGCGCAGGTCCATCACCTGGTCGAGATTGGTGCGCAGGTCGAAGACGATGTCCTCGATCAGTTGCGGCAGATCCCGTTGCGCGCGTTCGATGATGGCGCGTTGCGCGGCCTCGGGCATGTTCACCCACAGCCGCGGCTCGTGCTTCATCATCATGGTGCGCACCATGTGGTCGACGCCCGCGTCGAGGGGTTCGCGCAGGCGCGTGGTGAGTTCGCCGATGTCGATGCGGGCGATGATGTCCTGCGGATCGATCAGCTTGCCGAACATGAGGTCCACGGCGATGGTGGCCATGCGCGGCGCGGAGCGGGGGATGACGCCCTGCCAGCCCAGCCACGGTGGGATGCCCTTGAACTCGAGCGGTTTCATGAGCATCTGCACGGCGACGATCTTGGTCACCCAGCCGATGAGCGCCGCGACGAGCGGGATGGAACAGTACAGCAGCCAGTGGTCGGCGAAATCCGCGATCACGACCCGCTCGGCCCCTGTGCCCTGGTTGCCATGCCCTGCTCCTCGATGCGACTATTCGTACCCAGCCGTACGGCTATTTGTGCCGCGGCTCAGGCTAGGAGACCGTGGTGCCCACAGGCAAGACCGAGAGTTCGCCCCCCACTCAGCGGGTGGTGGCCATCGTGGAACTGCTCGCCGCCCAACGCGACTCGCTCACCGCCGCCGAGATCGCCGACACCCTCGGCCTGAACCGCTCCACCGCGGGCTCCATCCTGGCGGCCCTGGCCGACCGCGGCTGGGTCCGCCGCCTCCCCGATCTCAGCTACGAACTGGGCGGCCGCCTCGCCGCCATCGGCGCCCGCGCCGCCGCCGGCCGCCACGATCGTGCCTGGTTGGAGCGCGAATTGGAGGAACTGGCCGACCGCGTGAACTGCGGCGCCGCCCTCACCGCGCTCAGCGGCGGCCACCTCAAATTCGTCGCCGTCACCCGCGACCGCCTCACCGTCGGCATGGAATCCGGCGTCCGCATCCCCCTGCTGGCCCCCGCCGGCGCCGCGATCATCGCCCACACCGGCAAGGTCCGCCAACGCGACTGGCTCGACACCCGCGGCACCGAACGACGTGACGAATATCGCGCCGTCCTCGATACCCTGCGCACCGCCGGCTACTGCGCCTGGCGCCTCGAACCCGACAGCCTGCCCGGCCTCCGGGTCCTCTCCGACGTGGCCACCCACCTGGCCGAACACCCCGGTGACAAGGACCTCCGCGGCCGAGTCCTCGCCCAGCTGGCCACTTTCGGCGGCAGCGCCTACGACCAGCCCACCTTCGACTCCGAAGCCACCCTCCCCCTCAGTTACATGAGCGCCCCGGTTTTCGACGACAGCGGCCACGCCGTCATGGAACTCCAGATCGGCCCCCTCCGCCCCGACGTCACCCGCCCCGAACGCCGCCACTACCTGGCCGAACTCTCGGCAGCCGCCCGCCGCATAGGCGACGGCCTCGAATCCATCCCCTCCCGAACCCGCTTCCCCTCCTGACCCGCCCCGCGGTCAGCCTTCGCCCCACACCACCGCCTGCGCGGCAATGACAGAGACCCCATTGAATGTGACGGCGGGCGAGCCGTGCAGGCGATACCCCTGCTCCAGCAACGCACTGATCCGCTCACAGAACGTCGCGTCATCGGGACCGGTGATCAGGCGGTAGCGCAACACAGGCTGGTCGGTCATCACGTCAGCCTAGGACGGCGCCTGTTCGGGCACCTATTGCAGTTCGCGGGTGGTGGCGATCAAGAAGGTGATGGTGTCGCGGACTTTGGCGTCGGTCATCTTCAGGGGGACCGAGCTGGTGGCGGCGATCTTGTCGTCGATCGCGATCATGCCTTCCCAGGTGCCGATTCGGGTGAGGAAGGAGTCGTCGGCGGAACGCCAGACTTCCTCGTCGAAGCCGTCGAGGCGGTGGTAGCGGCCGCCTTCGGGGTCGGTGTGGTCTGGTTTGCGCATATTGCGGAGGGTCAGCCAGGCCACGTAGGGGGCTCGGGGCTTGAGGTTGAGGTAGCAGGAGCCGTTCATGCCGATGGTGGCATTGATGGTGCCTTGGCTGAGCTCGGCCACCTGGGCTTCGGGGACACCCAACGTGGTGTGGAAGAAGTCGAGCATGCGGGTGCACACATCGCGGTTGGAGTGGGCGGAAGGGGTTGAGCCGGGGTCGGATTGGGATGCCGGGGACGAACCGCAACCCGCCAGCACGAATACGACTGCTACCAGCAGGTATCGGAGGATCCCCCACCGTCTTCCGAGCACCACGACCTCCTGTTCGGGCCGGAGCGTAACAGGATGGCGGGGGCGCGCCAACCGCAGTGGCGCAGTTGCGCCTGGCCGCCCAACGCTACGTGAGACGCGGATCACGCTGGCGCGCAGGGACTTCCGGGAAGCGGTGCGGGGGAGGGGTCAGAGGACCTTGGCGATGGCGGGGACGATCTTGGCTATCGCGACATCCGTGGAATTCGGGGTCCAGCTCTGGAAGGCCTGCGCGGTGGCCGGGTCGTCGACGATGACCAGACGAGCGTGGGTGAGGTTGGAGGACAGGAAGGAACTCGGCAGGCCCCGCAGGCCGCCGTTGCCGGCCTGCTTGTCGGTGCGCACGACGATGACCAGATCGACGTCGGGGACCATCTCGCCGGACGCGGACAACGGGCGCGGGGAGGCTTCGTCGGGTTTGGCGCGGAAGTCTGTGGCGTAGCGGAAGCCGATGTCCTGCAGGAACTTCGCCTGCTCGCTCGAATCCAGGTCGACGGACAGGGAGCTGTCGCCGAGGTTGTAGGCGGCCACCGTCTTGTTGAGGAACGACGGATGCGCGGCGCGGACCTGGGCCGGGGAATCGCTGGGGGTGGAGGTGGTCTGGGTGACGGGGTCGCCGCCGGAATCCTGGTGCGTGGCCAGGTAGACCGCGGTGCCGGAAACACCCAGCAGCGCAACGGCCGCCGCCACCGCGAGGGCGCGCCGGCGTGTGGTGCGGGCGCCGCGGGTCGTGGACAGGGTCCCCGAGCCGATCGGCTGTGGCCGGGTGATCCGCTCGGTCGGCCGCTCGGACTCGACGACCGGCGGCGCGGAGGGCATCCGGCCCTGCACGGCGAGCGCGGCGTCCTCGGTGAAGTCCCGGCAGGTGGCGTAGCGGTCGTCGGGATCCTTGGCCAGCACCTTCGCGATCACCGCGTCCAGCGCGGGCGGCAGATCGGCGCGCAGCGTGCCCAGCGCGGGCGGCGGATCCTGGAGGTGACCCAGCGTGGCCTGGGCGATGGAATTCACCGGGAACGGCGTACGCCCGGTGAGCAGCTTCACGAAAGCGCAGCCGAGACTGTAGATATCGCCGCGATGATCCAGTGGCCCGGCGACCAGCCGCTCGGGGGCCGCGTAGGCGAGGGTGGCCATCATGGCGTCGGTGGCGGTGAGTTCGCGGCCGTCGGTCACCGACTTGGCGACGCCGAAATCGGTGAGCAGCACTCGTTCCTCGCCCGGATGCGCGTCCTCGTCACGGGAGAGCAGGAAGTTGGCGGGCTTCACATCCCGGTGCAGCAGCCCGCGCCGATGCGCGTAATCCAGGGCCTTGCCCACCTCGGTCACGATGCGCAGCGCCCGCTGCGGCGTCATCCCCTCGGGGTGCTGCTTCAACTCCACGGAGGCGTCGGTGCCGGGGATGTACTGCATGGCGATCCACAGCCGCCCGTCCTCCTCCCCGCGGGCGTAGACCGTCACGATGTTCGGATGATCCAGCTCCGCAGCGAGATTCGCCTCGCGCGCGAAGCGCGCCCGATACACCTCGTCGTGCGACAGATCGTTGCTGAGCACCTTCAGCGCGTCGAGCCGCCCGGGGAACATGGGATCCTGCACCAGATAGACGGTCCCCATCCCGCCACTGCCCAGCACCCGGATGATCCGGTGGCCGCCCACAACAGTGCCGGGCCGCAACGGCATGCTTATCCGCCTCTCCGGGCCTGCAGTGGCCCGCTCATAGCCGTTGCCGGTTTCGTGTCCGTGCCGGCGGTCGGTGCCGAACCACGTTCGGGCGTACCCGGCGAGTTGCCCCGAACTCGCGAGATCGGTTGTCGCCCTTGTCCAGGCCCTTGGAATGTAGCAACGATTGCCGGACCCGGCCGAGCGTCAGATGTGGCCATAGGCGAGCAGCTGATATTGGGCCGACAGCCGTTGGCGCAGATCCTGGGACTGGTCGGCGTACACCTCGGCCACGTAGCGCTGGTAGGGCAGATAGCACATGAACTTCGCGCCGATGGCGTACTTCACGTCTTTCAACTGCAGGCAGCGTGCCGTCGCCAGGCCGGGCGGCGGGTCGACGGGCTTGTACCGGTCGAGCAGTTCGTCGACGAAGGCGGCGATGAAGCGCTGGGCGGCCCCGTCGTCCTTCGTCCGATAGATATTGCTGAGCGAACTTGCCATCACGTCGATTCCGGCGTCGGCGTACGCGCGGCGGGAGGCGGCCGGTCGATCGTCGTGGGTGAGGGCGGCGTGCGGGCCGTACAGCCCCTCGCTCGCCCGGACCTGGCCCTTGCCCGCGGGCAGCACGCGGCTGAGCAGATCGTCGGGATCGCTGAGCAGGCCCGCCAGCTGGTCGGGCGGGGTGGGGCGATAGCCCCGTATCGATTCGATGGCCTTGTCCAGCATTCGCTTCGCCACGTCGATCAGGAATGCGGGACCGTCGGGAACCGTCAGGTCGTCCTCGACGTGCAGCCAGTACAGGTACTCGCCCTGCGGGTACAGGGCCCGCACCCATTCGAGGGAGGTGAGCGCGGCCCGTGCGGTCGGATAGCCGGGGATCTGCACCGGACCCTTGTCCGGGTATTCCGGATTCGTCTGTGACGCAAGGAAATCCGCGGCGGTCGCGGCCTGCGCGGGTTTGCCGAAGCGCAGCACGGTGAGATGCACGTTCAGTCCGAGCGAGGTGTCGTACCGATGCCGCCCACCGGTCTGCCAGCCCGCGATCAGCCCCGGCGCGCGATCGTTGAACCCGTCGATCCCCATCGGCGGATAGTCCGCGGTGATCGCGCTCCCGGCGGACCCGTAGCCCAGTCGCTCGTCGATCTCCAGCGGCAGCGGGACGTGCTCGCCCAGCCGGATCGCCTCCTGCACCACGTCCCCGACGCTGATGTCGGGCTTCATGGTGGTGATCTGCCGCGGCACCACCGGATAGTTCCCCGGATCCAATTGCGACACATCGACGGTCGCGGCCGGTGACGCGGGCGCGGCGGGGTCGGTCGGGCCGGACCCGCAGCCCCCGGCCAGCACGGCCGCCACCGTGAGCGCCAGCAGCCGGGTTCTCGCTCGTGCGATCCTCATCGCTGTCCGCTCCTGGCCAGCATCGAATACTGCGCCGACACCCGCTGCTCGAACGAGCCGGGCGCGCCGCCGCTGAACCGGGCCTGTGCCCCGATCACCGCCACGTACCGGCCGTAGACCACCGCGCACAGATAGGTGGCGTCGCGGATCGGCTCGGGTTCGTCGAGCCGCACGCAGTGCGCGTCGGTGATACCGCCGGGGTTCGGGACCTCGTCGTCGTCGCGGCCCAGCCGGGTCAGCGCGGTCTGTAAGCCGAAGGCCGCCTGCAGATCCCGGGTGCGGTACACGGTCGCCCCGTTGCGGGCGACCAGATCCACCCCGGCCGCCTCGAACGCGGGCCGCGCCACCGCCGTGTCGCGCTCGAAATGCAGTGCGCCCGCGGGCGTGTAGACCCCACCCTGACCGCGACCCCCGGACCGGTCGGAGTCGGAGCTGTCGTACTGATTGGGCAGCGTGAGATCCAGGATCGTGTCCGGATTGCCGGGCAGGTCCGGAAGATCCTCGAGCGGTGTGGGTTTCAGATCCGCCATCGCGGTGAGCTGGGCGCGCAGCATCTCCCGCAGCCGGGTGCCGAGCGCCGCCGGATCGTTCTGCGGGATCACGGCATGGCCGATGATCACGTACACGCCGCGCGCCGCGACCACCTCGCCCTTCTCGTCGGTCCGGGAGGAGGCTCGCACACTGTCGTGGGTGTCGGCGGGCAGCTCGGCGGTGTCGATCGGAATCGGGTGCCGCCCAGGGGCGTTCAACGCCTCCCAGTACCCGTCGACGGCCGCGCGGGCGGCCTGCTCGGTCGGGAAGCGCTGGATCGCGAGGGTGATGTGCTTGCGCGCCCGCACGCTGTCGTTGTTGCGCCAGATGTAGGCGCCCGCGATGAGCCGATTGCGTTCCGCGACCGGCTGCCAGTTCTTCGGGAACGGCCCGTTGTCGTCGTCGAAATCGGCGCCGGAGCTGCTCAGCAGCCGGGCCCCGCCCAGATACCGGACGTCGGGATCGATGCGGTCGGGCCCGGCCAGATACGTCATCATGCGCCGCGATTCGATCGCGTACGCGTCGGCGACCGTGCCGTAGAACGGCACGAATTCCGCCGGGGCCGACGGATAGGGTCCGACCTTCAGTTTCGGCAGATCGGCCGCGGTCATGCCGGGTACCGCGTGTCCGGACACCGGCCACGACCCGACCGCGTACCCCGCGCCGAGCACCGCCACGGCTGCTGCCGCCAACGCCACCGTCCGCAGTCGTCTCATCCGCTCACCTGCTCGTCAACAGGACGTACTGGGCGGCCGTCTTCTGATAGAGCTCGGCCAGGTTGGACGCGCCGACCTGCACGGTGTACTTGTCCACGTGGAAGGTGCACTGGTGGAACATGACCCGCCCGTTCTCCAGATCCGCGAAGCAGCCGACATCTCCGGGGAAGCGTGGCGGCGGGTCGACGGCTCGATGCTTGTCGGAGGATTCCTTGGCCGGATTCCACTTGTCCCACAGGGCGCGTGCCGCCGCGCCGGTGCGGCTGTGGAACACCAGCGCGTCGCCGTAGCCGACCAGATCGACATCGCCGATGGTGAGGAACTCCAGGTCCGTGCCGTCGAGACTCTGCAACGAGCCGCGACCGGTGTACACCCCGTCCGGGTCCGGGCGCAGCGGCAGTTCCGGATTCGTCGGCAGGGTGCGGCCGAGAATGCCGTCCGGATCGAGCGGAATGTGTTCGAACTGGTCGGCCGGCGTGGGCTGGAACTTGTCGAGCAGCGGCAGCGCCACGTCGAGCATGCGTTCGGTGCGCGCGCTCAGATCCGCCAGATCCGGCGCGGCGGCCAGCTCGTCCACCAGCTTGATGTACACCACGTAGCGGTCGCGCACCGTCCACGAGCCCAGCGACGCCACGGTCGGCCGCCAATGCGCTGTGCTCGCAGGATATTTGGCCAGCCGCACCGGCTGATTGCCGGTGTTGTAGGTGAAGTCGTCGTGCTCGAGCACCGGCCCCACCGCCGCGGCGCGCCCGGCGTCGGGCAGTTCCAGCACCGCGATGCTGAGCCTGCGGTGCTTCTCCTCCCTGCCCGCGCCGGTGCACCAGGTGGTCACCCAGCCGCCGCGCAGATCGTGGGCGACCTCGTCGAAGGTGTCGTTGATGACGATGTCGCCCAGGCCCTTGTGGTTGGTCACGACGTGCGGGCGGACATTGTTGGAGCATTCGTAGGCGTAGTCGTGGTCGGCCTCGAACGGCAGCGCCACGTAGTCCGACAGCCGCTGTGACTCCCGGATCCGGGATTGCTTGCCGGTCTTCGCATTTCCCACCGTGCGCGGCGTGGTCTGGTAGTTGCCGACCTCCAGGCTCGCCGGATCGGTCGGCTGCCGCACCGGGTGGCCGGGAACATTGCTCGCGCAGCCGGTTCCGGCCGCGAGCGCCATCGTGAGGCCCATCAACGCCGCGAACAGTCGCACGTCCCCTCCTCCCGGGGCGGATTTTACCGTCGCTCAAGACTTCTCGCGCACCTTCGGCCCCGACTGCTCGCGCACCTTCGGACGCGCCGGGTGTGGTCTCGGACACGATCGCGCGGCAATCCGGGCACCGTGACGTCTCGGTCCGCGCGCCCCGCCCGGCCGCTGCCGGACCGGTCTCCGTTAGCACGGCGGCGAATTCCGTGGTCGGAGGCGCGTAACCCTCACCGGCAGGCATGTATCGCGGTGATTAACACAAATTCGCAAGCGGAGAGTCCGGCCTGTGAAGATTGCACCGAACGGGACTTCGATGCCCGATCCGTATCCCCGGGCAGGTACCTTCTACGCATGTTCTCCAAAGTCCTGGTCGCCAACCGCGGCGAGATCGCCATTCGCGCCTTCCGCGCGGCCTACGAACTCGGCATCGGTACCGTCGCGGTTTTTCCGTACGAGGACCGCAACTCCGTGCACCGGCTCAAGGCCGACGAGGCGTACCAGATCGGTGAGCCCGGTCACCCCGTCCGCGCGTATCTGTCGGTCGAGGGCATCATCGAGGCCGCCAAGAGCGCGGGCGCGGACGCCATCTACCCCGGCTACGGCTTCCTGTCGGAGAACCCGGACCTGGCCGCCGCCTGTGCCCGCGAGGGCATCACCTTCATCGGCCCGGCCGCCTCGGTGCTCGAACTGACCGGCAACAAGGCCCGCGCCATCGCCGCGGCCAAGGCCGCCGGACTGCCGGTCCTGAAGTCCAGCGAGCCGTCCGCCGACGTGGACGCGCTGATGACGGCCTCGGAGTCGATGGAGTTCCCGCTGTTCGTGAAGGCCGTCGCCGGTGGCGGCGGTCGCGGTATGCGCCGCGTCGCGGACCCGGCCCAGCTGCGCGAGTCCATCGAGGCCGCCGCGCGCGAGGCCGAATCTGCCTTCGGCGACGCGACCGTGTTCCTCGAGCAGGCGGTGGTCAACCCCCGCCACATCGAGGTGCAGATCCTCGCCGACCAGCACGGCAATGTCATCCACCTCTACGAGCGCGACTGCTCGCTGCAGCGCCGCCACCAGAAGGTGATCGAGCTCGCGCCCGCCCCGAACCTGGATCCCGCACTGCGCGACCGCATTTGCGCGGACGCCGTGGCCTTCGCCGAGCAGATCGGCTACTCCTGCGCGGGCACCGTGGAATTCCTGCTCGACGAGCGCGGCAACCACGTGTTCATCGAGATGAACCCGCGCATCCAGGTCGAGCACACCGTGACCGAGGAGATCACCGACGTCGACCTGGTGCAGTCACAGCTGCGCATCGCGGCGGGGGAGAGCCTCGCGGACCTCGGCCTGAGCCAGGACGCCATCCACATTCGCGGCGCCGCCCTGCAGTGCCGCATCACCACCGAGGACCCGGCCAACGGCTTCCGCCCCGACACCGGCCGCATCACCGGCTACCGCTCCCCGGGCGGCGCGGGCGTGCGCCTCGACGGTGGCGCGAACGTCGGCGCGGAGGTCGGCGCCTACTTCGACTCCATGCTGGTCAAGCTGACCTGCCGGGGCCGCGACTTCACCGCCGCGGTGGCGCGGGCCCGGCGCGCGGTCGCCGAGTTCCGCATCCGCGGCGTGACGACCAACATCCCGTTCCTGATGGCGGTGCTCGACGACCCGGACTTCCGGGCCGGCCGGGTCACCACGTCGTTCATCGACGAGCGGCCGCAGCTGCTCACGTTGAAGAGCTCCGCGGACCGCGGCACCAAGATCCTCAACTACCTGGCCGACATCACCGTGAACAAGCCGCACGGCTCACGGCCGACCAAGGTGTACCCGCACGACAAGCTGCCCGCCCTCGACCTGACCGTGCCGCCGCCGGCGGGCTCGCGGCAACGGCTGCTCGAGCTCGGCCCCGAAGGCTTCTCGCAGTGGCTGCGCAACCGGGAGGGCGTGGCCGTCACCGACACCACCTTCCGTGACGCGCACCAGTCGCTGCTCGCCACCCGGGTACGCACCAACGGCCTGCTCGACGTGGCCGGGCACGTGGCGCGCATGACGCCCGAACTGCTGTCCATCGAATGCTGGGGCGGCGCGACCTACGACGTGGCGCTGCGCTTCCTCTACGAGGACCCGTGGGAGCGGCTCGCCGCGCTGCGCGAAGCCGTGCCGAACATCAACCTGCAGATGCTGCTGCGCGGCCGCAACACCGTCGGCTACACGCCGTACCCCGAGAAGGTCACGCGCGCTTTCGTTTCCGAGGCCACCGCCACCGGCATCGACATCTTCCGCATCTTCGACGCGCTCAACAATGTCGACCAGATGCGCCCGGCCATCGACGCCGTCCGCGAAACCGGCACGGCCCTGGCCGAAGTCGCGCTGTCCTACACCGGCGACCTGTCCAACCCGAACGAGGACCTCTACACCCTCGACTACTACCTCAAGCTCGCCGAGCAGATCGTCGAGGCAGGGGCGCACGTCATCGGCATCAAGGACATGGCCGGTCTGCTGCGCGCGCCCGCCGCGTCCACCCTGGTCACGGCGCTGCGGCGGGAGTTCGACCTGCCGGTGCACGTGCACACCCACGACACCCCGGGCGGCCAGCTGGCCACCTACCTCGCCGCCTGGCAGGCCGGGGCCGACGCCGTGGACGGCGCGTCCGCGCCCATGGCGGGCACCACCTCGCAGCCCGCGCTCTCGGCCATCGTCGCCGCGGCCGCGAACTCGCCCTACGACACCGGGCTGAACCTGCAGAACGTGTGCGACCTCGAGCCGTACTGGGAAGCGCTGCGAAAGGTGTACGCGCCCTTCGAGTCCGGGCTGCCGGGCCCGACGGGCCGCGTCTACCACCACGAGATCCCCGGCGGGCAGCTGTCGAACCTGCGCCAGCAGGCCATCGCGCTGGGTCTGGGCGACCAGTTTGAGGAGGTCGAGGCGAAATACGCCGCGGCGGACCGGATGCTGGGCCGCCTGGTCAAGGTCACCCCGTCCTCCAAGGTGGTCGGCGACCTGGCGCTGGCGCTGGTCGGCAGCGGCGTCGACGTCGACGACTTCGCCGCCGACCCCGCCCGCTACGACATCCCGGACTCGGTGATCGGCTTCCTGCGTGGCGAACTCGGCACCCCGGCCGGTGGCTGGCCCGAGCCGTTCCGCAGCCGCGCCCTCGAAGGCCGCGGTCCCGCCAAGCCGGAAACCCAGCTCACCGCCGCCGACGAGGCCGGACTGAACGGCACCTCCGCCGAACGCCGCGCCACCCTCAACCGGCTGCTGTTCCCCGGACCCACCGCCGAATTCATCGCTCACCGCGAGAAGTACGGCGACACCACCGGGCTGTCGGCCAACCAGTTCTTCTACGGCCTGCGCCACGACGAGGAACACCACGTCCAGCTGGACAAGGGCGTCACCCTGCTCATCGGCCTGGAAGCCATCTCCGAGCCCGACGAGCGCGGCATGCGCTCGGTCATGTGCATCCTCAACGGGCAGCTGCGCCCCATCCAGGTGCGCGACCGCTCCATCGCCAGCGAGATCCCGGCGGCGGAGAAGGCCGACCGGAACAACGCCGGTCACATCGCCGCCCCGTTCGCCGGTGTGGTGACCCTGGCCGTCTCCGAAGGCGATTCGGTGTCCGCGGGTGACACCATCGGCACCATCGAGGCCATGAAGATGGAAGCCGCCATCACCGCCCCGCGCGGCGGTGTGGTGCGCCGCGTCGCCATCGCCAAGGTCCAGCAGGTGGAGGGCGGCGACCTGCTCGTCGACGTGAACCTGAACGAGACCGCCGCCGAATGACCCGCATCGTGGCAGGTACCGCCGGGGGCCGACGCCTACGCGTCCCCCCGGCGGGCACCCGCCCCACCTCCGACCGCGTGCGCGAGGCCCTGTTCAGCTTCCTGCACGCCCGCATGGATTTCGACGGCCTGCACGTCCTCGACCTCTATGCGGGCTCGGGGGCCCTGGCCCTGGAAGCCCTGTCCCGCGGCGCTTCCCATGCCCTCCTGATCGAGGCGGACCGCAAGGCCGCCGCCATCATCCGCGGCAATATCGGCGACCTCGGCCTCCCCGGGGCGGAACTCCGCCAGAACAGCGTCGCCTCCGTTCTCTCGGGCGCTGCCCCCGAACGCTACGACCTGGTCTTCTCGGATCCGCCCTACGACCTCGACGTCGCCGACGTGCAATCCGACCTGCGCTCGCTGGCCGAGCACGGCTGGCTCCACGACGACGCCCTCATCGTCGTCGAACGCTCTACCCGCTCACCCGAAGTGGTCTGGCCCGACGGCTTCGTACCCCTGAAGTCCCGCACCTACGGCGAGACCCGCCTCGACTTCGCAGAATTCGCCGAAGCCTACTGACACAAGGGCTTTCGCAGTTTCGGCGGGTGTACCCCGGCCGCGATCGATAGAATCACCTCGGGGTGAGCGATCGCGGTGAGGGGGTTCCAGCGGTGCACACAGGACGCGTTGCCGTCATCGGCCTGGGGGCCGCGGGGCTGTCCGCGTGCCTGGCGGCCGCGGAACTCGGGTGGTCGGTCATCGGATTCGATCGGAGCGCCATCGGCGCCGACTCCGCGGCCTCCGCGGGACGGTCGAAGATCATCAGGTTCGGTTACACGGACCCGTTCTACGCCGAGCTGATGCGCGATACCCGGCCACGCTGGGAGCGGCTCGAGCACGACACCGGAACGTCGTTGATCGATCTGTGCGGGATGCTGCACTTCGGGATCGGCGGGGAATCGGGGACCGCCGCGGTCATCGCATCGCTCGAACGGTCGGGGCAGGACTGCGAAATCCTCACCGGCGGTGCGTCGGCCACGCGGACCGGATTGCGTCTGCGCGCCGGGGAAATCGGCGTCTACGAACGCAGTGCCGGGATGATGACTCCGGCATCGGTGCTGCCCGCGCTCGCGATACGGGCGCGGGCGCTCGGCGTGACCCTCCGCGAGCATGCCGCCGTCTCGGCGATCGACGAGACGGGCGGCGCCGTTACGGTGGTGACGTCGGACGGGCCGGTGCGCGTGGATCGCGTGATCATCGCCGCCGGTGGACAATTCGGGCGATTCGCACCGGCTGCCGCCGCCAGTATCACCGTCACCCGCCAATATCAGATCGTCTGCGAATCGACCGAGCCCATCGCGGACGGCCGCGGGTGCAGCTGGATGGACGTCACGGCCGACGAGTGGTACGGGATGGTCAACGCGGGCAACGGTGTACAGATCATGGGCGTCCACGAGCCCGCGACCATCGTGGACGCCGACCAGCCGATCGAGGACGCCGAACTGAAGGCGTCGGTCGACGCGCAACTCGAGTATCTGCGCGAACGGCTGGCCCTGAACTCCCGGCAACTCACCCTCCGCGAAGTCCGGACCTGCCACTACACGAACACGGCAGCAAAGGATTTCGTGATCGACCGCCTGCCGGGCGGCGCGGCGGTGCTGCTGAGCGCCTGCTCCGGGCACGGCTTCAAATTCACCATCACCAGCGGCCACCTGGCCGCGCAGCTCGCCTGCACCGACGCGGCGCCGGTACCCCGATTCCAGCTGTCCGCCGCCTCCACCGAGGCGCGGCCATGACCACCCCGACCCCGCCGCCCGAGCCGCCGGTGAGCAGCAATACCGCCGCCAAAGTCACGCTGATCATCGGAATCCTCGTCACCGTCCTGGGCTCGATGTGGGGCATCATCTCGAGTTCCGGCGGCAAGGTCGTCGCCCCGATCGACACCATCATCGCCGGAGCGCTGACCGCGGTGGGCGGCGGCATTGTCGGCGCGTCGATGCAGGATCTCTTCTCCCGCACCAACGTCGAACGCGGCCTCAGCGCGGTCTCGCGCATGATGTCCGATGTCGTCGCCGAGAACTCGCGGGTCCTGACGGCCGTGACCGAGCGGCTGACCGATGTCGCCGACGGGATCGGCGGTTCCGCCCGGGCATCCCACGACAGCATCCGGAATACCCTGGCCGGTTCCCTGTCCGCGCGGTTCATCTCCGACGAGCAACAGCTCGCCCCGCTGCGAAAAGTGTGGCATCACTATCACGTCACCCAGGCCGGTCGTGAATTGCGCTGGCTGTATTCGATATTCCCCTTGGACGCGGGCACCAGCCCCTCGACGATCACCACGCCCATCGTCCTGGTCGATCTCGCGCGCGTAGGCCACGTCTACAACGCCGAGGTCGGCATGCGCACGAATCGGCTGTTCGTCAACTTCACCCGCGCCGACGGCACCGAGCCGAGCTGCTCGGAGATCTTCCCGCACATGCAGACCTTCCGCGACACCCACGCGGGCTTCGGCATCCGCCAGACCTGGGACGGCTCCCACCTGCTCGGCCGCGCCATCATGAGCGAACGCCCCGTCATCCCCGACGCCGAACCCGGCATGATCGACGCCGAACACAACCCCACCCTCGACGACGTCTGGCTCACCGGCTTCCTCCAGAACCGCATCCACCTCGACGACCTCCCCGCACGCCGGTCCTGAGGGCCGACCGGTCCTCGCGAAATTCTTGGGCGGCACCCGACGGATTCCTCACCTTCCGCTGGTCTCAATACCTGACAGGAACAGACCGGAGTTGGGAGTGCGTGATGACGGAGCCGAAGCAGACCGCGGTGGTCACGGGTGCGAGCCGGGGATTCGGGCGGGGAATCGCCGCCGCGCTCGTCGCCTCGGGGATGAAGGTCGTCGGTATAGCCCGCGACGGGCAGGCGCTGGGACAGGTGGCGGACGAGCTCGGGGCGGCGTTCGTACCCGTCACCGCCGATGCCACCGACGAAGCGGTGGCGCAGCGCGTGATTCACGAATTCCGGCCGGCGGTGCTGGTGCTCAACGCGGGGGCCACGCCGCCGCTGGCGCCGATCCACGAGCAGAGCTGGGAGAGCTTCACCCGCAACTGGCAGACCGACACGAAGCACGCGTTCGTGTGGACCGGGGCCGCGCTGCGCGAACCCTTGACGCCGGGCAGCGTGGTGATCGCCATGTCGAGCGGGGCCGCATTGAACGGGTCGCCGCTGAGCGGCGGATACGCCGGGGCCAAGTCGGCGATCCGGTTCATCCGGACCTATGCGGCGGACGAGTCGGAGCGGGCCGGCCTCGGGATTCGGTTCGTGGCCCTGCTGCCCCGGCTGACCCCGGCCACCGGGCTCGGGGCGACGGCGGTCGCGGGGTATGCCGCCCGGCAGGGCATCGACGTCGACACCTACGTCGCGGAGATGGGGCCCGCGCTCACACCCGAACAGGTCGGCAAAGCGGTGCTGGAACTTGCCGGGGATCCGGGGAGCGCGGCGGAATACTTGGTGAGCGGCGCCGGGCTGCGGCTGATCGGCTGAGGCGGCGCGACCATGACCATCAGCGCACCCACAGGAGCATGGGATATGTCCCCCGGCATCGAACGCCACCGCGGCACCGAACGGTCGTCGGACGTCGAGCCGACGTCCGGCACGGGGCGGATGTCCGGCACGGAGCGGCCGGCCGGCGGCGAGCGGATGTCGGCCACCGAGCGGGTGTCCGGCGGTGTCGGAGCGGCTGCCGTCGAGCGGCCCTCCGAACGCGAATTCGCCGGTCTCACCGAGCGATTCCGGCCCGAACTACTCGCGCACTGCTATCGGATGCTGGGGTCGATCCACGATGCCGAGGATCTGGTGCAGGAGACCTACCTGCGGGCCTGGCGGGGATTCGGGGGGTTCGAGGGGCGCGCGTCGGTACGGAACTGGCTGTACAAGATCGCGACCATGGCGTGTCTGACCGCGTTGGAAGGACGGGCACGCAGGCCGCTGCCGTCGGGGCTGGGGGCGCCCGAGGACGATCACCGGGTGGCCGTCGCGGCGCGCGAACCCACCGTGCCCTGGCTGCAGCCCGCGCCGGACGCGTTGTTCGGTTTCGACGACCCGGCCGCGATCGTCGCGGACCGGACCGGGGTGCGGCTGGCTTTCCTTGCGGCACTGCAACTTCTGCCCGCCCGGCAGCGCGCCGTCCTCACGCTGCGCGACGTGCTCGCCTTCCGTTCCGCCGAGGTCGCCGCCATCCTCGACACGACCCCCACCGCCGTGGACAGCGCGCTGCGGCGGGCCAGATCCCGGCTGGCGCAGGCGGGCCCGGTACAGACCGATCTGGCGGAACCCGATGAACGGATGCAGCGTCGCCTGCTCGACGACTACGTCACCGCGTTCACCACCGCCGACCACGCCGCGCTGGTCGCCCTGCTGCGCGCCGACGTCGAGATGGAGATGCCGCCCACCCCAACCTGGTTCACCGGCCGCGACGCCGTCGCCGGATTCCTCACCGCTCGAATCCTCAGCCGCGGCCTGTGGCGCATGCTCCCGGTCCGCGCGAACGGGCAGCCCGCGTTCGTCGTGTACAAACGCTCGGCCGAGGGGCGTTACGAGGCGTACGGAATTCAGGTGCTGACGCTGATCGGCTCCCGCGTCGCCCGCATCACCGCGTTCAACGACCCGGCCCTGGTCCCGGCCTTCGGGTTCCCGGTCGTGGCCGAAGCCTGAATCGGGAGCGGCCGACGGAGTCGTTCTCGAACGACACCACGTTCCGCGGTTTCCGGGTTGCAAACCATAGCTGACCAGGCATATCAGCTTTGTGAAGTTTGGGGCGGACGCGGATGGCGCCCCGGAGTGCGGTAGCGTGCGGCCATGGCTGGAGCACTGTGCCCCGGGTCCTTCGACCCGGTGACCAACGGACATCTCGACGTGATCGCCCGCGCCGCCGAGCAATTCGACGAGGTGGTGGTGACCGTGGTGGTGAACCCCAACAAGCAGGGGATGTTCACCGTCGAGGAACGCATGGAGCTGATCCGCGAGGTGACCGCCCACCTGCCCAACGTGCGCGTGGAATCCTGGCGCGGACTGCTGGTGGACTTCGCCAAGCAGCAGGGCATCACCGCGATCGTCAAGGGCCTGCGCGACGCCACCGACTACGGCTACGAAGTCCAGATGGCGCAGATGAACCGCAAGCTCACCGGCGTCGACACCTACTTCATCGCCACCAACCCCGCCTACAGCTTCGTCTCCAGCTCGTTGGTCAAGGAGGTCGCGACGCTCGGCGGCGACATCGCCGACCTGCTGCCCCCGGCCGTCCACAAGCGCCTCATGGCCCGCATCGCCGAACGCAAGGCCAACGCCTGACCGACCGGAACCCGCTGGGCCGCAACCCCATACGGCCCAGCGAGGACCCGGATTCGAGCCGCCTGCCCCCGCCGCCGTCTTCCCGGTGACCCCATTTGGTCAGGCCGCCTCGAGGTCCCCGTGCCGGGACTGCCTCGTCGCCCCCGCTGTGAGTGCGTTGCCGCCCCCCGCGCCGGGACTGCCTTGTCGCCCCGCGCCGTGAGTGCGTTGTCGCCCCTCGCCGATGAAGTTGACCGGGGAGACCCCTCGTCGCTGAAGTTCACGTGTGGGAGGCCCCACGTCGTTGTTGATCCGGGCCCGGCCGTATCCGAGGTGCCGTGTACCTCGGCCGCCGCCGCTGTGTCACAGCGCGCGGATCAGGGCCGGGTGGGCGGGTAAGGCCGGGGCAGGTTCGATCCGGCCGTCGGGTCGCGGGCGGGATCGGGAGAGCGCGGCGCGCAGGCGGCGGGCGGCGCGGTCGCGGATCACGTCGTCCCAGGTCCAGCGGACCACCTCGAAACCCAGGGCGCGCAGGTAGGTTTCGCGGATTCGCTCACGATGGATGGCTGCGGCGACGTCTTGGCCCGGGCGGAGCAGGCGGCCGTATTCGGTGGGGCCGTCGAACTCGCACAGCACGCCCTCGGACTCGTAATAGAAGTCGACGCGCGCCACGAAGCGGCCGTCCGGGGTCAGCACATTGCCCTGGGAGCTCGGCAGCGGCAGCGCGTGCCGCTCGATCATGGTGCGGCTGAGCGATTCCCCGATGCTCTGGCTGCGGCCGTCGAGCAGGGCGATCACCTCCTTCGCCTGGCCGATGCCGTAGCGGCCCTTGGCCTGCGCGATCTCCTCGCCCAGTTCGGCCGGAGTCAGTCCGAACCTGCCCGCCAGCGCGTCACCGGCGACGACCGCCGCCTCGAACGGCAGCGTCAGCGCCAGATCCACCACGGTCCGCGCCGGGGTGGTGACCGGCAGCCCGTCGACCTCGACCGCGCGATCCACCGGCGAGCCATGGACTTTCGCGAACGGGCGGGTCCGCCCGCCGCCCTTGCGATTGCGGGTCACGCACACCCGGTCCAACGGCGTCCGCCACAGCGTGGTCCCGTACAGCACCGCCGCCGACTGATGACTCACCACACTGCCCGCGGCCATCTCCGGCAGCAGAGCCCCGACCAATTGGCGATGCTGTTCCCGCCGGTCCAGCGCGGTCGGCATCGGTTCGTGCACCCGCTGCCCGGATCTGCTCCGCGGTCCGGCACCCGAATGCCGTCCCGGGCCACGCTGCGCGCCACACCCCGCGAGCAGCGCCGTCCGGGATTCCCGTGCCCCGCAATGCCGTCCACCGTCCGCGGTTCTCACCGGTGCCCGGCTGGTCGTCGTGGGCTCGGTTGCGTCGGTCACCGGGGATTCGGCCGAGCCGGTCGCCGCTGCTCCGGTGGCGGTGGTCGTCGCCACGGTGGTCATCAGCCCTCCTGCCGGGGCGGCCGCGGACGCCGGTGCCGCACGCACGATCCACACCCCCGCCCCGGGGGTCGCTGGGGTCGTGGTCCGCTCGTATCCCGCCGTCCCCCAAGGCATCCGCGCCCGCGGTCCATGTCGGAACCCCTTTCGTCGTCGATACTGGCTTGGACGTCGACGCGCCGAAAGGGGTTCCCGCGTTCGCGGAGAACATGTGGGGGAGTGGGCTCAGAACACCCAGAGCCGCAGGGTGAGGAAGCGCATGGTGCCCACCACGGCCGTAATGCCCAGGACGGCAACGGCTTCGGCGATATCGCCCATGCCCGGTGCGGTGACCTCGAGAATCGCCAGACCCGCCGAGGTGATGGCGAGCCCGGCCAGCGCCAGCGCCCCGCCCTCGATCTGCGCGGTGTACCAGCGCACCCGGTCCGCGGCCTGGAAGGTGAGCCGCCGGTGCATCTCGTTGGCGAGCGCGGTGCTCACGATGGATCCGGCCAGATTGGCCACCTGCGCGCCGCCGCCGTAGAGGGCGAGGAACAGCAGGATGTATCCGACATTGCTGAGGCCGCCGACGAGGGCGAAGCGGATCAATTGCGCGAGGGCGGCATCGCCGCGCAGCCAGGCCCCGATCCGGGCCGACCAGCGGACGCCGGTCGCGCGCAGGGCGTCGGTGCTCCGGTCGAACGCCTCGGAGCCGTAGGCGAAGGCTTCGGAACCGAGGGTGTAGGTGTGCACCAGACCGGGCACGGGCATCGTCGCCCGCTCCGGAATCTCGTGGACAGCCATCGTCTACCCCATCCGAACACACCGTTACTTGTCTTGCTCATCAACGGTAAACCAAGTGGAGCTATTTCCTCCACTTGTTTTCGGGTCACGATCTGTGAACTAGGCCATGTTGCGGAAAACCCGCGACACGCCGTGTCGGACCTTGTTGACAGCGCGGAGATTGGCAGACTGGCGGAAGCGGAGAGTCTCGCCGTGAGTCCTGGCAGGAGAGTGGGGTAGCACATGTACCGGGTATTCGAAGCGCTCGACGAACTGGTGGCCATCATCGAAGAGGCCCGCGGCATCCCGCCGACCCGAAACTGCATCGTGCCGCGCGGCGAGGTGCTGGAGCTACTCGACGACGTCCGCGAGGCGCTGCCCGGCGAGCTCGACGACGCCCAGGACGTGCTCGATCACCGCGACAAGATCGTCACCGACGCCCGCACCGGTGCCGAGACCACGGTCAAGACCGCCAACGACCAGGCCCACCACACCGTGTCCTCGGCCCGCGAGGAGGCCGACCGCATCCTGGCCGACGCCAAGGCCCACGCCGACCGCATGGTCGCCGAGGCCCGCGCCCACGCCGACCACCTGGTCGCCTCGGCCGAGGAGGAGGCCGAGCGCACAGTGTCCGACGGTAAGAAGGAGTACGACTCCCTCACCGGCCGTGCCCGCGACGAGGCCGACCGTCTCGCCGCCGCCGGCCAGGCCTCCTATGACCGCTCGGTCGCCGAGGGCAAGGCCGAACAGGATCGCCTGGTCTCCCAGACCGAAGTCGTCCGGGCCGCCCACACCGAGTCCGCCCGGCTCATCGACACCGCCCAGGCCAACTCCGACCGCCTGCGCTCCGAATGCGACGACTACGTCGACGGCAAGCTCGCCGACTTCGAGGAGACCCTGCACACCACCCTGCGCATCATCGGCCGCGGCCGCCACCAGGTGCGTTCGGGCTCGTCCGTGCCGGACTACGCCTCCGAGTTCCGCACCGACTCTCCCGGCTTCCGCCGCTGATCGACAACCCGGTTCCGCACCAAGTCTCTTCCATTGCTGAACATCACCCGAAGTTCGCGGCCGTCCCGATTCTGGACTGCGGCTCGATAGACCTCCGCCTTGGAGCGGGGGAGCGAAGCGGAGGAGCGGAGGAGGGAAGAATCGGGACCAGGGGCCGCGAACCCGCCCGGAGCGAAGCGAAGGGCAATTGAATTCTGCCCATTTGGGTCGCGAGCGGGGCTTTCGGTATTGTTGGGTGGTTGCCCATCCCCAGCCAGCGCAAAGGTGAGTTCAGAGATGTCCGCCGATTCCGGTAATGCCTCGCGTCATCGTCACAAGATGACCGACGCGGGTTTCGTGCTGGATGTACGCAGTCTCGGACGCGCCCCGGGATCCATCAAAGAGCTGCGTCGCACCGTGACGACCGCGGAGAAGATCGGCCTCGATCTCGTCGCGATCCCGGCCGGTGCCGATGTCGAGCTGGATCTCACGCTGCAGTCGGTCTCCGAGGGTGTCCTCGTCACCGGCACGGTCACCGCTCCCATCGAGGGCGAATGCTCGCGCTGCCTGGACTCGTTCACCGACGAGCTCGAGTTGCAGCTGACCGAGCTGTTCGCCTACCCGGACAGCGCGACCGAGCAGACCACCGAGGAAGACGAGATCCCGCGTCTGGTGGACGATTTCATCGACCTCGAACCGGTGATCGTCGACGGCGTCGGCATGGAGCTGCCGCTGCAGCCGCTGTGCGAGCCGGACTGTGCGGGTTTGTGCCCGGAATGCGGCGTCAAGATGGCGATTGCGGGTTCCGGCCACGGTCATGAGATACTTGACCCTCGCTGGGCCGGGCTCGCGAATTTCACCGCTGAGTCCACCGATGCAGACACTGCGTCGGACCCATCAACCGATTCCACCCTTGCGGGACACAACGGTGCCGCAAGTAAGACAGAGGAGAGCTAGTCGTGGCCGTTCCGAAGCGCCGGATGTCCCGTGCCAACACCCACGCGCGTCGCAGCCAGTGGAAGGCCACCGCGCCGACCCTGATCACCTGCCCGAACCGCGCCTGCGGTCAGCAGACCCTGCCGCACATCGCGTGCCCGAGCTGCGGCACCTACAAGGGCCGTCAGGTCACCTCCGCGATCTGATTCGCGTATAGCCCACCGTGACCGCCAGCAAGGACGCGGCGGATATTCCCGCCGTAGGTGACGCCGCCGACCATGCCAGCCTGCTCGAGGCGCTCGGCGTAGACGTACAGCCGGAGCTGTTGCGCCTCGCGCTCACGCACCGGTCGTACGCCTACGAGAACGGTGGCCTGCCGACCAACGAGCGCCTGGAATTCCTGGGCGATTCGGTGCTCGGCCTGAGCATTACCGAGCGCCTGTATCTGGAGCACCCGGACAAGTCCGAGGGCGAACTGGCGAAGCTGCGTGCGAGCGTTGTCAACATGCACGCGCTCGCCGAGGTCGCTCGCGGGCTCGGGGCCGGCGGTCTCGGCCGCCATCTCCTGCTCGGTAAGGGCGAGGAGCTCACCGGCGGCCGGGACAAGCCCAGCATTCTCGCCGATGGCATGGAGTCGTTGCTGGGTGCGGTGCACCTGCAGCACGGCATCGATGTCGCGCGGGAAGTGGTGCTGCGCCTGTTCGCCGCTCTGCTCGAGCGCGGTCCCCGGATGGGGGCCGGGCTCGACTGGAAGACGAGCCTGCAGGAGCTGACCGCCGAGCGCGGCATCGGCGTGCCCAGTTACGAGATCACCTCCACCGGACCCGACCACGACAAGGAGTTCACCGCCACCGCGGTGATCGGCGGGAAGGGTTACGGCCAGGGGGTGGGCCGCTCCAAGAAGGAAGCGGAGCAGAAGGCCGCGGGCGCGGCCTACCGGTCGTTGAACGCCGATAACGCGCCCGAGGGCACCGTGGCCGACGGCTCGCAGAGCTAGATGCCCGAACTTCCCGAGGTCGAAGTCGTCCGGCGCGGACTCACCGAGCATGTGGTGGGCCGCGTCCTGGACAGCGTGACCGTCAAGCACCCGCGTTCGGTGCGGCGGCACGCGTTCGGCGGGGACGACCTCGCCGCCCGGCTGACCGGTCTGCGCGTCGACGCCGCGCACCGGCGGGGCAAATTCCTGTGGCTCACCTTCGACGAGCCCGACACCTCCCTGGTCGTGCACCTCGGCATGTCCGGGCAGATGCTGGTCCAGCCCACGTCCGCGCCGCTCGAGAAGCACGCGCACATCATCGCCACCCTCGACGACGGCAATGAACTCCGTTTCGTCGACCAGCGCACCTTCGGCGGCTGGCAGCTCTCCGACCTGGTCGAGGTGAACGGCACCTGGATCCCGGAATCCGCGGCCCACATCGCCCGCGACCCCCTCGACGAGCGTTTCGACGCCGACGCCGTGGTGAAGACCTTGCGCGGCAAGCAATCCGAGATCAAGCGCCTCCTGCTCGACCAGACCGTTGTCTCCGGCGTCGGCAACATCTACGCCGATGAGGCGTTGTGGCGAGCGAAGATCCACGGCGAGCGCCCCGCCGCCAAGCTGACCCGCCCCGCCCTGCACACCCTGCTCGCCGAGACCCGCACCGTCATGGACGAGGCCCTCCGCGCGGGCGGCACCTCCTTCGACGCCCTCTACGTCAATGTGAACGGCCAATCCGGCTACTTCGAACGCTCCCTCAACGCGTACGGCCGTGAGGATGAGCCCTGCCGCCGCTGCGGCGCCCTCATGCGCCGCGAGAAGTTCATGAACCGCTCCTCCTTCTCCTGCCCCCGCTGCCAGCCCCGCCCCCGCGGCTGAGGATCGTGGAGCGCACGAACGGGGAAAGTTCATGAAGCGTTCGATTAACGCGAGACTGCGTCGTCAAGGGCGGTTCCGCGCCCGAGACCAGCAGGTTTTCTTCCGAGCCGGGCGATCCGACTATCTCGGACCCGGCCTGTCGTTCAGGTTCAGGCGCTACCTTTTCAGTAGCGGCACGCGTGGTGCCGGCTGGAGGAACACATGCGCAAACTGACTTACTACGTCGCGGCCACCATCGACGGATACATCGCCACCGATGACGGCTCGGTCGACTTCTTCCCGGTCGGGGGTGATCACGGGCCCGCGATCATGGCGCAGTATCCCGAGACGCTGCCGACCAAGGTTCGTCAGGTGCTCGGCGTCGACAGACCGTGCCAGAACTTCGACACCGTGATCATGGGGCGCAAGACCCACGACTTCGGTGTGCGGACCGGCACGTCCAGCCCGTACTCGCATCTGCGGCAGTTCGTGGTGTCCACGACGCTGCCGGAGAGCCCCGCGGCCGGGGTGGACCTGATCTCGGAGGATCCGCTCGCGCGGGTGCGGGAACTCAAGCGGGAGAAGGGGCTCGGCATCTGGCTGTGCGGCGGCGGTGAGCTCGCCCAGACCCTGCTGCCGGAGATCGATCAGGTGTTCCTGAAGCTGTACCCGATCGTGCTGGGGCACGGGCGGCCGCTGTTCGGAGCCGCCGGACGGCTGCCCGAACCGGCGAAGTTCCGGGTGCTCACCAGCCGGATCTTCGAGGACGGCGTGGCCTTCATCAAGTACAGCCGGGTCCGCTAGCGGTCAGAGGATCGCGAACGCGACCACCAGGCCGATCGAGAACTGAGCGGCCGCCACCACCAGGGACTCGGTGCTGAATTCCGGCTTCCTCAGCAGTTCGCCGATATCGATGCCGATCACGAATTCGAGCACGCGCACCGAGATCACCTGGGCCACAATGCCGACCAGGCCGTAGACGGTGGCGGCCAGCAGCCCCTCGGACAGCTTGCCCGCCTGGGCGTAGATGGCCAGGACCACGATCAGCGCCATGCTGATCATGGCCGACGCGCTGACGACGACGGCGTTGGGCAGGCCGCGCGCCACCATGGCGCGCAGCGGGCCGGGGGTGGTCACGTCCACAGCCTGGAAGCCGATCAGCATGAGCGCCAGTCCGAGCAGGGCGTAGGCCAGGATGGCGCCTACGCCGCGGCCGAGTGAATGCCAATACCCGGCTTCGAGGGCGAGAGCGGTGGTCATCGGTGGTCCTCCGAGGTGTGGTTACTGCGGGATGCGGTGCGGGACGAAGGTGGAGCTGTCATCGGTGATCAGGCCGACGGTCTCCCGGATGCCCAGTCCCGCGGACGTGTCGCCCACGATCCAAGCACCGAGTACCGGTCGCATACCGTCGAATTCGGGCAGCGGGTCCAGCAATTGGTAGACGTAGCCCTCCTCGCCGTAGACGCCGCCGGTCGCGGTTTCCAGGCCGGCGCCGACGATGGTCATGTTCGCGCCCTCGCGGCCCAGTTTGGGCTTGCGGATGTACTCGGTGAGCTCGTGCGGGTCGTCGAGGTAGGTGGGCAGCAGATTGGGGTGGCCGGGGTACATCTCCCACAGCACCGCCAGGATCGCCTTGTTCGACAGCAGCGTCTTCCACAGCGGTTCGATCCACATGGTTTCCGGCAGCGACTCCACCACGCGGCGGCCGAAGTCGTCGTCCAGCGCCCATTCCCACGGGTACAGCTTGAAGATCGCCTCGATCGGAGCCTCGGCCAGATCCACGAAACGGTCCAGCTCCGTGTCGAATCCAACCTCCTCGATGGGCAGGGCGATGGTGTCGAACCCGGCCTCGGCGGCGGTCTCCTGCATGTACGCGGTGGTGACGTTGTCCTCGCCGGAACCGTCCGAACCCGACCAGGTGAAGTGCAGCTGACTGCCCGGCAGGTTCTCGCGCAGTTCACCCCAGCGCTCGACCAGCTTCTCGTGCAGGGAATTCCACTGATCGTCGTCGGGGTGGGTGTCGGTCAGCCAGTGCCACTGCACGATCGCCGCCTCCAGCAGGGAGGTGGGCGTATCGGCGTTGTACTCCAGCAGTTTCGCCGGGCCGCGGCCGTCGTAGCGCAGGTCGAAGCGGCCGTAGACGTGCGGGTCGGAGCGGTGCCAGGACTTGGTGATGTGCTCCCAGCTCCATTGCGGCAGACCGAAATCGGCGAAACGCTCCATCAGGACGACCTGTTCGACCGCGTGCAGGCACATCGAGTGCAGCACCTCGACCTGCGCCTCCATGGCGAGGATCTCGTCCATGTCGAACTCGTAGTGCACCGATTCGTCCCAGTAGGGCCGCGGCCGGCCGTCGGGGTACTGCCCGGGCGAGCCGTAGACCAGACCCTGCCCCTCGATGATCCGCTGCCAGCCCGGCCGCGGAGTGCTGCGAACCCGCCGCACTAGGAACCTCCACCGATCTTCGCTCCGAGGCCGCCGCGCTGAATCGTGCTGCCGCTCTTGGTCTTCACTGTCGCGCCCTTGGGGGCCACCGTGGTGCCACCGGTGGGCGCGCGCCCGATGGTGGTGTTGCCGCCGTAGTAGTAGCGGTAGGAGTGGCCCAGGTAGATGAACGTACTGGTGTGCGTTCCGGGATGCCCGCCGGATGTGGCGCTCGAGCAGTAGTTGTCCGGGACCACGATCTCCTGGTTGTCGCGGTCGGCGGTCACGGTCTGCCCATTGCCGATCGGCACGATCTCGCCCTTGTCGGCGACCACCGTGCAGGACGCGGTGACGTCGGGTCCGCTCCACGCCGAGGCCACCAGGTAGCCGCCGCCGACCAGCGCCGCGATGCCTGCCACGGCGGCCCCGCCGATCAGGACCCGCTTCTTCTTGCGCTGCTTGGCTTCCGCGGCCTCCGCCTCCGCCTGCTGCTGCTCCTCGGCCCGTTTGCGCGCCTTGTCCCGGGCTCGCACCTCGGCCACCGTCGGCGGGCGCGGCTGCGTGATCCCGGCTTCCTGCGAGATGATGCTCCCGCGCCGCGGCGGCTGCGGAACCGCGGGCACCGGCGGTGCGTCGGGTTCCAGCGAGGGCATCGGCAGGGTGAACGGCGGCTCGACCCCGGGCGGCGGGGCGACCGCGCCGAGCGGGGCTGCGCCGGGGCTGCCGAAAGTGCCCGCGCCGCCGTGGGATTCACCGGCGAGCGGATGGGTCGGGTGAGGTCCGCCCGCATCCGGCGGGGTCGCGGATGCTCCGGATGGTGGCGGCGTCGGATGGCTCCCGCCACCGGGGTCCCCGGCGGGGAACCGGAGCGTCGGCGTGGGACCCGAAGGCTCGGAACCGGATTCGCCGGGTGAATCGGACGTGGCGGATTCGCTGGGAGGACTGGGGGGTTCGGACGGATGCGCGGGGTCGGGGGTGGGACGGTCCGGGTTGTCCGGACCGCCGGGACGGTCAGTGGCCATTCGTCGACTCCGTGGGCTCGCCGCGCGTTAGCGTTCTTCGAATCCTGTCATTCCGCCCGCGGCGGTACCCCAGTCTTCCACCACCAGGCTTACCCGTCCCGGTGTTGTACCGGAACGTAGCAGGCCGAGCAGCGATTCGCAGGCATCGCGGGGGCCTTCGGCGATGACGTGTACGCGCCCGTCGCGATGATTGCGGGCGTAACCGGTCAGGCCGAGCTCCAGGGCGCGGGCGCGGGTCCACCAGCGGAAGCCGACGCCCTGGACCATGCCGTGCACCCAGGCGCTGAGCCGGACCGGATCGTCGCTCATTCGTCGACGCGGAAGGTCAGGTTGACCGTGGTGCCCGTCTTGAGAGTGCGGCCCACGGTGCACACTTTGTCGATGGCGCGCTGCGCGGCGACCAGCAGCCGCTGCCGAGACTCCTCGTCGAGTTCGCTCAGGTCCAGCTCGACTTCCTCGTTGAGCTCGGGGTAGAGCTCGTTCTCGCGGTCGGCGTCGCCGGAGACGTGGACGGTGGCGTCGAAGGCGTCGCCCAGGCGGCGCGCGAGGGTGAAGTCGGCGCTCAGGCCGGTGCAGCCGGCGAGCGCGATCTTCAGCAGCTCACCCGGGGTGAACGCGCCCGGCACGCCCGCGGACGCGATCAGCACTTCGCCGCCGCGGTTGTTGCGGCCGGTGTAAGCGCGGGTGCCGGTGCGTTCGGCCCACAGCTTGACCGGCTCGGCCGCCGGGTCGATGGCGGGGGTCTGCGGTGCGGCGATCTGTTCGGACATGGGTCAAATCCTCCCATTTTGGTCACCCGGGACGACCATCCGGTCGCCGATCGTTCGGAACACCGAGGTGGTCAGCCGAATTCCGCCACCAGCTCCGATGTGACCTGGGTCAGGTTGTCGGCCACGTAGGCGGCCGCGGCGAGGGCGTCGGCGGCGGGCGGATAAGTGGGGTGCGGGACGGCGATCACCGTCATCCCGGCGGCGTGCGCGGCGCGCAGGCCATTGCTGGAATCCTCGATCGCCACGCAGACGCCCGGGGCCAGGCCGAGGCGGGCGGCGGCCTCGAGGTAGCCGTCGGGGGCGGGCTTGCCGCGCTCGACTTCCTCGGTGGACACCGTGGCCGCGAACAGGTCGGTGACGCCCATGTGGTCGAGCACCACGTCGATGAGCCGGCGCGGGGAGGAACTGGCCAGGCCGAGGGTGTAGCTCGCGGCCAGCCGGCGCACGGTGGCGACCGCGTCGGGCATGAGCGGGAGGTGGTCGGCGTAGCGGGCGGCCATGCGCGAGATGACGTCCTCGGCGACCTCGTCGGGGGTGCGGCGGCCGTCGAGCAGGTCCTCGCTCAGGTACCGCGACCATTCCGCGGTGCTCATCCCCATGAACCGGTCCTGGGTGTCGGGCAGCCAGCGTCCGCGCATCTCGTCGATGTACTCGCGCCGCACCTCCTCCCAGATGGGTTCGGTGTCGATGAGCACACCGTCCATGTCGAACACGATCGCGGCAACAGACATGGCGTCCATGGTGGTTCATGGCGGTCCACTGACTGGGACCGCCCTCCGGAACCGCGCCGCCGGATCGCGTCCGGGATTAGCGTCCGAAGCGAAACAGGCATACCCGCAAGTGAATACCGAGGTGGACCGTGGGCACGGTCAGCGACATCTATGACCCCGAGCTGTATGTGGCGGGACCGATCCACGAGATCTTCGCCGAGCTGCGGCGCACCGATCCCGTGCACTGGCAGGAGATGCCGGGCGAGCCCGGGTACTGGGCGGTCCTCAAGCACGCGGACGTGGCGCACGTGGCCCGCCATCCGGAGTTGTTCTCCGCCGAGGTCGAGGGCGTGATCCTGGAGAACCAGCCGCCCGAACGGCTCGAGCAGACCCGCAACATGCTGCTCATGATGGACCCGCCGCGGCACACCGAATACCGCAAGCCGCTGGCCGAGCATTTCAAGGCGCGGGTGGTCGGCGATATGGAGGACCGCGTCCGCGAGCTCACCGTCGCCCTGCTCGACAGTGTCGACGGCGATGTGGAATTCGTGCACGACGTGGCGGGCGTGCTGCCCAGCCAGGTGGTCGGCGGCCTGTTCGGGATTCCGGCGGAGGACTGGCCGAGCCTGCGCCGCTGGGCCGAACAGTCGGTCAGCCAACAGGATCCGGATCTGGTCGGCGATTTCGATGTCACGGCCGAGCTCACCAATATGGCCATCTACGCCATCCAGTTCTCCATGGCGCGGCGCACCGAGCCGCCGAAGGAGGATCTGACCTCGCTCATCCTGGCCGGTTCCTTCGGCGGAGCCGCCATGTCGGATCTGGAGTTCGGCAGCTTCTTCACCCAGTTGGTGACCGCGGGCAACGACACCACCAAGACCATGCTGTCGTCGGGACTGCAACTGCTGATGCAGCACCCCGAGCAGCTGGCGGCGATGCGCGAGGACCCGTCGCTGATTCCCGGTGCGGTGGAGGAGATCCTGCGTTTCGCCAACCCGCTGCACTACTTCCGCCGCACCGCCACCGCCGACACCGAGATCCGCGGCGTCCCGATCAAGGCGGGCGACAAGGTGGCCATGTGGTACACCTCCGCCAATCGCGACGAGGACGTGTTCGCCGATTCCGGCCGCTTCGACATCCGCCGCAACCCCAACCCGCACCTGTCCTTCGGCCTGGCCCAGCACTTCTGCCTGGGCGTGCACCTGGCGCGGCTGGAGGGCCGGGTGTTCTTCGAGGAGCTGTTGGCGCGCTTCCCGAAGCTGGAGCAGACCGGCGACGCCCGCCGCATTCGCTCGAACCTCAACAACGGCCTCAAGTCGTTGCCGGTGCGCATGACCCGGTGAGCGCCACGCCGCCGACGCGCTGAGCACGCGGCAGCCGTCGCGAATGCCCGGCTACTGTTCGCGCGCCCATCACCGCGCGGACGCCCGGCCGTCACCCGCTCCGGGCAAATCTGGCCGCACCCCGGGGAATTCGCCGTCGTGACCCGAACCCACGCCGGCCCTGCCGAACCCCGGGGCTGCGAACAGGATCAGGGAGCTCCCGGGGAGTTCCCTGATCTTCTACGACTGGAAGCGGTAGCCCATGCCCGCCTCGGTGAGCAGGTGTTTGGGCTGCGAGGGGTCGTCCTCGAGTTTGCGCCGGAGCTGGGCGAGATAGACGCGCAGATAATGGGTTTCGGTGGCGTAGGACGGGCCCCAGACCTCGCGCAGCAGTTCCCGGCGGCCGACCAGTTTGCCCTGGTGGCGGACCAGCATCTCCAGCACGCCCCACTCGGTGGGGGTCAGGTGGACGTCGCGGCCGTGGCGGGTGACCTTCTTGGCCGCCAGATCGACGGTGAAGGAGGCGGTTTCGATGACCGGTTCCGGGGTGTCGGCGGTGACGGCCGAGCGGCGCACGGCAGCCCGCAGGCGGGCCAGCAGTTCATCCATGCCGAACGGTTTGGTGACGTAATCGTCGGCGCCCGCGTCCAGGGCCTCCACCTTGTCGGAGGAATCCGTGCGGGCCGACAGCACGATGACCGGGGTGGTGGTCCAGCCGCGCAGCCCGCCCAGCACCTCGATGCCGTCCATATCGGGCAGGCCGAGGTCGAGAATGATGACCTCGGGGTGCTTCTCGGCGGCGGCGCGCAGGGCGGCGGCGCCGGTGGAGGCGGTGGTCACCTCGTAGCCGCGGACCGACAGATTGATGCGCAGGGCGCGCAGGATCTGTGGTTCGTCGTCGACCACCAGCACTTTGATCGGCGCTGCCGCCGCGTTGGTCACCTGTTCTCCTCGGTCGTGTCCGCGGGTTCGTCGCCCCCGGGTAGATCTATCACCATGGTCAGGCCGCCACCGGGGGTGGGCTCGGCGTGCACCGCGCCGCCCATGGCGTCCACGAATCCGCGCACCACCGACAGGCCGAGGCCGACGCCGGTGGAGGTGTCGCGATCGCCGAGCCGCTGGAAGGGCTCGAAGAGCTGATCCTCCAGGCCGGTCGGTACCCCGGGCCCGGTGTCCACCACCGTGATCGCGACCCGCTCGCCGACCTGCTCGGCAGCGACCCGCACCATCGAATCCCTGGGGGAGTAGCGGGCGGCGTTGTCGATCAGGTTGGCCAGGACCCGTTCCAGCAGGCCGGAATCCGCGTACACCGCGATGGTGCCGACGTCCACCTTGACCCGGTCCATGGTGGTGCGGCGCATGCCGCGGGTACCCATCCCCATGAGCGCGTGATGCACCACCTCGTCGAGGTAGACCTTGCGCATCTGCGGCTTGATCACCCCGACCGCCAGGCGTGAGGAGTCCAGCAGATTGCCGACCAGGGCGGTCAGCTGATCCACCGATTCCTCGATGGTCTCCAGCAATTCGGCGGTGTCCTCGGGGGAGAACTCCACGTCGTCGCTGCGCAGGCTCGACACCGCCGCCTTGGCCGCGGCCAGCGGGGTGCGCAGGTCGTGGCTGACCGCCGACAGCAGTGCGCGGCGCAGCTTGTCGGCCTCCATGACCGCCTGGGCCGCGCTGGCCTCGGCGCGCAGCTGTTTCTGCTGCACCAGTCCCGCCGCCTGGTTCGCGACCGCGCCCAGCACCAGGCGGTCCCCGGACGTCACGGCTCGTCCTCGCATGAGCAGCCAATGCATGTCATCGCCCGCCTCCACAGCGGTCTCGGCGTCGCCGGCCTTGGTCGGCGGCTGATCTCCCACCGACGCGATCACCTCGTCGTCGGTGACGAGGCTGACCGCGTCCTGGCCGTAGGTCTCCCGGGCGCGTTCGAGCAGATCCTGCAGGTTCGCGCCGTGCAGCACCGAGCCCGCGAACAAGGTCAGCAGCTCGGCCTGGCGAGAAGCCTTGCGCGCCTCGAAGGTTCGCTTGGCCGCCACATCCACCAGCGCCGCCACCGCGACCGCCACCACCAGTAGCACCACGATGGTGAGGAAGTTGTCGAGCTGGTCGATCGTGAGGCTGTAGCGCGGATCGGTGAAGAACCAGTTCAGCAGCACCCCGGACAGCAAGGCGGACAGCGCCGCCGGGGCGACACCGCCCAGCAGCGCCACCGCGATGACACCGATGAAGAACAGGGCGCTCTCGCCGCTGAGGTCGAGCAGCCGGTCGAACCAGAAGTAGATGACCGCGCAGATCAGCGACGGCACCAGGACAGCCGCGGACCAGGAGCCCAGGTTGCGTTCCCGGCGGGTCAGCGCGGACCACCGGAAGCCGCCCTTGTTGGATTCCTCGTGGGTCACCATGTGGACGTCGATCTTGCCGGACTGCTGCACCACGGTGGCGCCGATGCCCTCGTCGATCATGCGCGCCCAGCGCGATCGCCGGGAGGTGCCCAGCACCAGCTGGGTGGCATTGACCTGCCTCGCGAAATCCAGCAGCGCGGTGGGGACGTCTTCGCCGGTGACGGTGTGCAATTCGGCGTCGAGGCCGGTGGCCAGGTCGCGCAGGCGGGTGAGGCGCTGGGTGGAGACTCCGGCGAGGCCGTCGCCGCGCACGATGTGCAGCACGATCAGTTCGGCGCTGGACTTGGCGGCGATGCGGCTGGCGCGCCGCACGATGGTCTCCGATTCCGGACCTCCGGTGACCGCCACCACGACGCGTTCGCGCGCCTCCCAGGTAGTGGTGATCTGGTGGTCGGCCCGGTATTTGGCGAGCGCGGCGTCGACCTGGTCGGCGAGCCACAGCAGCGCGAGTTCGCGCAGCGCGGTCAGGTTGCCGGGCCGGAAGTAGTTGCGCAGCGCGGCGTCGACCTTCTCGGCGGCGTACACATTGCCGTGGGACATTCTGCGCCGCAGCGCTTCCGGCGTGATGTCGACCAGTTCGACCTGGTCGGCGGCGCGTACCACCCAGTCCGGGACGGTTTCCCGCTGCACGACGCCGGTGATCTGCTCGACCACGTCGTTGAGGCTCTCGAGGTGCTGCACATTGACCGTGGACACCACGTCGATGCCCGCGTCGAGCAGGTCCTGCACGTCCTGCCAGCGCTTCTCGTGCTTACCGCCGGGAATGTTGGTGTGCGCCAGCTCGTCCACCAGCACGACGGCGGGGTGCCGCCGCAGCACCGCCTCGACATCGAGTTCGGGCAGTGTCGCGCCGCGGTACTCGACCAGCTTGGGCGGAATGCGCTCGATTCCGGCGAGCAGATCGGCGGTCTTGCTGCGGCCGTGGGTCTCCACGACGGCGGCCACGACGTCGCGACCGCGCTCGAGCCGCCGATGGGCTTCGGCGAGCATCGAGTAGGTCTTGCCTACGCCGGGGGCGGCACCCAGATAGATCCGCAGTTGACCGCGCTTCAACCTAAATAACCTTTCGTGTCCACCGTGACAGTTCGTTCAGTGATCTACCTCCGGGTCAGCCTGGACACATCTGGCGAAGGCCTGGCGGTTGGAACGCCAACTCGAGGACTGTAGGCGGATCGCCGAAGCTCGAGGCTGGTCCATATGTGAAATTTATACCGAGAAGCCCGTCTCAGCCTTCGCCGAGACCAAGAAACGCCCAGCGTATGACCGGATGGTCGAGGACTACCGTGCCGGCCGTCTTAACGCTCTCATTACATGGACCTCGACCGGTTGAACTCGCCGGCCACGCCCGCTCCCCTGCACCATTGGTTCCGGTACTTGGGGTTCCTGCGTACCGTATGCGCGAGTCCGGGGCCCGAAGTCCGGACGGGGTCCTCCCCGTCGTGAGTCAGTCAATGGAACACCAGAAAGCCGCGGCTGCTCCAGAGCCTTCCAGCCCCTGGCTGACCACTGCTGCCGCTTCAACATTGGGTAGGTAAGCCGACATCGGCGGTCTTGGCGGGGGCGCCCATGTTGGTCCAGTAACACATGGCCGCGGGATTGGTCGACGACGCTCCCGGCGGGCCTGTCATCGGGTCCTGAGATCAGAGCCCGCACCCGGGTGGCCTCCGACGACGCGACCACCCTCGGACTGCACCTCCTCGGCGCGCCGGTGCTCTATCAGCGGTGTCGGCCGCGGTCGAAGAATGAGCGAATAGCGGTTTTGACTTTTAGCGAGTCTTTTACTAGGTTCCCTGTTGCACCTCGATAGGCGAGGCTCCTGCACGAACATAGGCCACTGATCTGACGACGTCGAGAGACGCCCAAGGTTAGGACAGATTTCTCCGGCTCAAGGGGTAATCCAAAGTGGCTTTCCGATTCGGAACACGTCGTGCAGTGCCAAAACTCTGACGAGAGGGGTGTGCGTCCGCCCCGAGAGTTCCGGGCGACCTCCCCAGTGCGTTGACGAATCGCGTTCTACCAGTGAGGAGGTCGGGTAGCACAATGGCACCCGATGATGACCCGGGATCTCCGGGCCGGCCCCTCCGCCTCGGTCCGGGCCGCTAGCCAGCACACCAAAATCGCGTCGATATCTCGACGCACGTAATTCTCCGATATCACGATGCCGCCAGCGCGGCACCGGACTATTCGCATGCACATTTTGCGAATGAATTCGGAGATTCGCATATATCCGACCCGTCGGCGCCACCATGCTCGACGGTATTCGACGCTGCCCGGAAACCGATGCGGGCAGCGGTATCCCGAGGGGAAACATCCCGATGAGAATTCGCTTGCTCGCATTCGCCACCGCAGCGCTGACCGCCGCCGGACTGGTCGCCCCGGCCGCCGCTTCGGCCACGGCACCCGGACCGGACGTCCGGCTCGCCGACGCTGTGAACATTCAGGCCGTGTCCGGCGACGCCCGGATCGTGGACCGATCGGTGGTGCTGCGCACCGACCTCGGCACGTTCCGAACCACCACCGACCAGCTGCAGATCCTCGACCCGCAGGGCGTGGTGGTGGGGGCGATCCCGCTGACCATCACCAAGCAGGACACGACGTACCCGATCGACGCCCGCATCGACGGCGACAGCGCCACCCTCACCCCGAGCCCGGATCGGGCCCGACCGGTCAGCGCCGAGGAACGACGCATCGCCGCGGAGCTGCACGCCGCCACCGAGGCGCAGGCCGAAGGCCCTGCGGCACAGCAGATTGCCGATCCCGACAGCTTCGAGGATCGGATGAATACCGTCTTCCAGAATGTCAACAACGAACTCACCGTCGCCCTGGCGGTGGGCACGCTGCTGGGTGCCGTCATCGGCGCGCCGCTAGGCTGCGTCCTGCTGGGCGCGGGCCAAGGTCTCGCGGTCGGCGCATTGACGTTGGGCACGTTGGCGATTCCCGGCGCCATCACCGGCTGTCTGGAGGGCGCGGTGGCCGGGGCCGGGATAGGCGTCGTGGTTTTCAACCTGCTCGTCGGCGCACCGGCGGTGCTGGCCTCGGCCGTGCATGCCTTCAACGTCATGACCGCACCGCCCGCGGTCGCCGCCGAATCGACCAACTGAGTTGCGACGAAGCCGCTCGGAGCGAGGTGAACAGCAATGACTCTTGAATTGGCAATTCCGGACCGCCCCAAGACGACTCCCGAGGTACCGCGGGCGCGCGGCCGGCTCCGAGCGGTGGACTACCTGATCATCGGCGTGGGCGTGCTGCTGATCCTGGTGGTGCTGCGGCTGTTTCGGGACATGGCGGTGCCCTGGACGCCGGATATCGGAACCGAGACCGTGTCAACCGATCCCGCGAATCTGCCCTATTACGCGGCCCGCACCACGCTGCGCATGTTCATCGGCCTGGCGGCGTCCATCCTCTTCACGCTGATCGTCGGCCAGTGGGCGGCGCGCTCGCGACGAGCTGAGAAGGTGCTCATCCCGGCGCTCGACGTACTGCAGTCGGTGCCGGTGCTGGCGCTGGTCTCGATCACGGTCACCGCGTTCGTGGGCCTGTTCCACGGCTCGTATCTGGGCGCGGAGGCGGCGTGCATCTTCGCCATCTTCACCGCGCAGGCCTGGAACATGACCTTCGCCTACTACCAGGCGCTGCGCAATATGCCCCGGGAGCTGGATGATTCGGCCCGCATGATGCGGCTCACCCGCTGGCAGCGGCTGTGGCAGCTGGAGGTGCCGACGGCGATGGTGCCGATGATCTGGAACGGCATGATGAGCTTCGGCGGCGCGTGGTTCATGCTCGCGGCCTCGGAGGTCATCACGGTATCCGGCCGGGACGAAGCGTTGCCCGGCATGGGTAGCTTCATCGCGGCGGCCACCTCCGAGGCCCAGGTCGGCAATCTCGTCGTGGGTGCGCTGGTCATGGTGCTCACCATCGTCCTGGTGAACGTGGTGTTCTGGCGGCCGCTCACGGCGTGGTCGGAGCGATTCCGGGTGGAGCACACCGAAAGTGCGCAGGCCCCACGGAGTCTGGTGCTCGACCTGCTGCGCCGCAGCACGGTGCCGGGCCGGCTGGCACGGGTGCTACGACCGGTCGGTGAGCACGTCGATCGCCTCATGCGGGTCTTCGGGCGCAGCACCCGTTCCGCCTACGACGAGCGCGCGGGCAGCCGCATCGGCGATGTGCTCTTCTTCGGACTGCTCTTCGCCGCGCTCGCCTGGGGCACCTGGGCACTCGCCTCCTACTTCGAGCGAACCGTGGGCCTGGCCGAATTCGGGCCGACCTCGCTGATGGGGCTGGCCAGCCTCGGCCGCGTGATCGTGCTGCTGGTGGTCTCCACCATCGTGTGGGTGCCGGTCGGCGTGTGGATCGGGATGAATCCGCGCATCTGCCGGTTCGCTCAGCCGGTGGTGCAGGTGCTGGCCAGTTTCCCGGCCCAGTTCCTGTTCATCTTCGTCATCGCGGCGCTCACCTACACCGGTATCTCACTGAATATCGGCGGCATCGCGCTGATGGCGCTGGGTGCGCAGTGGTACGTGCTGTTCAACGTGATCGCGGCGGCCGGGCAGATCCCGACGGACCTGCGCGAGGCCATGGACGATCTCGGCGTGCACGGCGTGCAGCGCTGGAAGTCGTTGATATTGCCCGCGATCGCGCCCGGCTACGTGGTCGGTGCGATCACCGCGTTCGGCGGTGCGTGGAACGCCACGCTGGTCGGCGAGGTCGTGGAGGCCGGGAACACGCATATGGAGGCCTACGGCCTGGGCGCGTACATCACCAACGCCACCACCGACGACGTCTTCGCCAGGGTGCTGCTCGGCACCGTGGTGATGAGCGTGGTCACGGTGACGATCAACCGCCTGTTGTGGCGACGCCTGCAGCGCACCGCCGAACGGCGATTCTCGCTGAGCTGAAACACTTTTCGAAAGGAGGACCCATCGTGTCCGCCCCCATCATCACCGTCGATCGTGTCACCAAGAACTTCGCCAACCCCTCCGGCGAGCAGCTGCCTGTGCTCTCGGATGTCTGCCTCGAGCTGTGCGAGGGCGAAATCGTCGCGCTGCTGGGCAAATCCGGATCCGGCAAGTCCACGCTGCTGCGGATCATCGCGGGCCTGACGCCCCCCTCCGCGGGGTCCGCGCGCATCCGGGAGACCGAGATCACCGAGCCGAATGCCAATACCGCCATGGTGTTCCAGACCTTCGCGTTGCTGCCGTGGCTGACCGTGCGGCAGAACGTCGAACTCGGCCTGCGCGCCCGAGGGATTTCGGCCTGGGAGCGCGGCGAGCGGGTCACCGACGCCATCGACATGATCGGCCTGGACGGTTTCGAGAACGCCTATCCCAAGGAGCTTTCCGGCGGCATGCGCCAGCGAGTGGGATTCGCCCGCGCCCTGGTGGTGCAGCCGGAGGTATTGCTCATGGACGAGCCGTTCTCGGCGCTGGACGTCTTGACCGCCGAGAACCTGCGCGGCGAGCTCATGCGACTGCGGGCGGAGACTGCCTTCCCGACCAAGACCATGCTGATGGTCACCCACAATATCGAGGAGGCCGTGCAGCTGGCCGATCGAATCCTGGTGCTGGACAACAATCCCGGGCGAATCAAGGGTGAGATCCAGGTGCGTCTCCCGCAGCCGCGAGACCCGCGCGGCGCGGGGTTCCAGGCGCTGGTGGACCAGGCCTATCGGATGCTCACCGACGCCACCTTCGATGGCAGCTGGCCGAGCATCACCCCCACCCCCACCACCCGGCCGCTGCCCGATGCCGGGGTGGACGGAATCGCCGGCATGCTGGATTTTGTCGCCGCCCGGGGCGGGCAGGCCGACCTGCCGGATCTGGCGGGCGGGTTGCGCTTCGAGGTCGACGATCTGATGCCGCTGGTCGACGCCGCCACCATGCTGGGGTTGGCCACCACCGCCGACGGGGATATCGAGCTCACCCTCGACGGCACCCTGTTCACCGAGGCCGATATCGACAGTGCCAAGGCCATTTTCGCGCGGCAGGCGCGGGCCAAGGCGCCGCTGGTCGCGGCGATCGACCACGCGCTGGCCAGTGCACGCAACCAGCGGCTGCGTGACGGCTTCTTCCTCGACCTGCTGCGGCGGGGCTTCACCGAGCACGCAGCGCGGCGACAACTGCGGATCGCCATCGACTGGGGACGCTATGCCGAACTCTACGAGTACGACGCCACCGAGCGGCTGCTCACCCGGCATTCGGACGAGGCCTGAGGCGTCCGCCGTCGCGGCGAACCCGGGCACGGCGCTCGCCCTCGCGCATGGCCCGCAAGCGGGCCACCGGGATGGTCGTCATGACTGTCCCGGGCCGAGGCGGGCGCGGGTCACCATCGCCCTGGCGAGGGTCGCAAGACCCATTTCCAGGTCTGGCTGATACCTCCGGACTCACCGGGGCGATTCAGTCCGGGATTCGATTCTCCAACACAGTTGTTGGCGTTGAAGTCACACCGCGCTTCACTCGTCCATCATCGCGCGAGGTGCGCGGATGCCCTGCGGTGCCATGCGGACGGGTTCGCGGCGGGCTTCGGCGTTGGCCATCACGCGCAGTATGAGCGCGCAGCCGATGAACCCGAAGATCACCATCAAGGTGACGGCGACGTGCGGCACGGTTTCTCCTTGTGTATGCGCGGGTATCGCCTCGGCCGCGGCCGGGCTCCCCACTTCATACCTCCGATGCTGGTCACGTAGCCGTTCCTGACGGTTTCTTTGCGGCCGTGTCCGGTGTTGTTGACAGGATTCTCGCACGGGATCGGAGACAGGCCACGCCCTTGAGCCGGAAATAGCTACTTATCAGCTATCGTTCGTGACGCACATGCCCATCACCGGTAGCCAGGGGAGTATTTCCAAGTCGAATCCAGCGAGAGGGTTGTCGAATGACTCGTCGGTATGGAGGATCCCGGACCAGCGCGTCGCGACGCGCCCTGTTGCCGATCGTCGGCGCGATACCACTGGCCGTCGCCGTGACCTGCTCCATCGCCACCGCCGAGGCAGCGGCGCAACCCGGCGACCCGGCCCCGGTGCTTTTCGAGCAGCTTCAGAACGGTCTGGCGCAGCCCGGCGTGCCGGCCATTCCCGCCGCCGTCCTCGATCAGGCGAAGAACGCCGCGGCCGCCGCTCAGGCCGCAGTCGGCGATGGACTGCACCCGGTCCCCGTCGCCGCCGGCTACTCGGACAACGCCACCAACCTGAACGTGAACAGTGGCGCCGCCGGTCTCATCATCGGCGCGGTCGTGGGGACGGTATCGGGCGCGGTGATCGGGGCGGTGCCGGGAGCGCTCATCGGGGCCGCGGCCGGTGCCGCCATCGGCGGGGTCGCGGGTGGTCTCGCCATGGGTATTCCGACCCTGGGAGTGGGTGCGCCCATCGGGATCGGGGGTGGCGCCCTCGCGGGGGCCGGCATCGGCGCCGTGATCGGTGCGGTGCTCAGTGCGATCGTGGCCGGTGTCTCCGTCGGCGCCATCAGCGCGGCCGTCGGTTACGAGCTCGGCGCGGCCACCGGGATCGGCAACGCTTTGCAGGGCGGCTGAGAGAGCCACCGGCCGCGGTGCCGGCGGGATCCGGGCGGGGGGAAAGGCCAACCGGTACCAGATCTCGCGTAGGCAGTGGGGGAACCCTAAGCTGACGTCCGTGAATTCCGGGCGGTCAATGGTCGACGGGCGTTTCGAGTTGATCGAACCACTCGGCAGCGGTGGCATGGGCACGGTGTGGCGCGCGTACGACGTGGCCCTGCACCGCGAGGTGGCGCTGAAGGAAGTGAAGGCCGAGGGCGAGGCCACCGCCGCCGAGGTCCAGCGCGAACGCGTACTGCGCGAAGCCCGCGCCCTGGCCCGCATCACCCACCCCAATGTGGTGGCCATCCACCACATCGTGGACACGCCCGCCGAGCAGCATCCGTGGATCGTCATGGAACTGGTCGCGGGCGGCTCGCTCGCGGACCGGCTCGACGACGGGCCCATGACGCCCGCGCACGCCGCCTTGGTCGGGCGCGGCATCCTCGCGGGTCTGCGCGCCGCCCACGCTGTCGGCGTCCTGCACCGCGACGTGAAACCGCCGAACGTGCTGCTGCGCACCGACGGTTCGCCCGTCCTCACCGATTTCGGCATCGCCGCCGTCAACGACCTGACGGGGCTCACCTCCACCGGCAGCGTCGTCGGCTCCCTGCCCTATGTCGCCCCCGAACGCCTTCAGGGCCACGAGGGCAACCCCGCCTCCGACCTCTGGTCCCTCGGCCTGGTGATGTTCGCCGCGGTCGAGGGCTACCAGCCCATGCGCCGCGACACCGACGTCGCGACCCTCGCCGCCGTCCTCATGGGCTCGGTCCCGCCCCCGCGTCAGGCCGGACCGCTGACCCCGGTCCTGCAGGCCCTCCTGGTCCCCAATCCGGGCCACCGCCCGCCCGCCGACCAGATCGACCGCATGCTCTCCCAGGTGATCGCCACCGGCGACACCGCCCCGGAACAGCTTGCGCACCAACAGTTCTCGGGCTCGCACGGCGTGGTCACCTCCCCCCAGGACCTGACCCCGCAACCCCAGGCGTTCCAGGCATTTCCGTCGACCCCGCAGCCCCAGGCGTACGCGACGGTGGCCCAGCCTCAGCCGTTCGCGACGGCGGCCCACTCGCAGCCGTTCCCGACGACCCCTCCGGGATTCGCGACGACCATCCCGCACCCGGGCGGCTTCACCGCTCCGCAGGCGTTCGTGCCGATGCCGCCGAACCCCACACCCGCTGCGCCGCAACGCAATGCGCGTCCGTGGATCTTCGCCGGTGTCGCCGTGGGCCTGGCGGTCGCCGTGGCCGCCGCCATCGCCCTGTGGCCCTCGCCCGACAGCCAGGGCGGGTCGAGCCTGCCGACCGGCCAAGCCGACCCCACGGACATCATCCTGAGCAGCGGGGCCGCGCTGCCCACGATGATCGCGCCCACCACCGCCAAGGGCGCCCCCGCCGTCGATCTGCTGACTCCGGACGGGGTCCGCAAGGCCATCGCGGCACTGGAGAAGGTCAGCGGCGGAAAGCAATTCACCGAAACCACCATCTATCCCGAACACGTGTCCTCCGGTGCCCCAGTCGCGAACGAGCCCAACCATTACGACACGTTCAGCTACAGCAACGGCGCCGCCAAGCGCGAGGGCGTGGGCGGTCAACTCACCGGCAGCACCATCGACTTGAGCTCCATCAACTGGGATATCCTCCCCGGCCTGCTGGCCGAGGCCGCCCAGAAACTGAAGGTCCCCAACCCCACGACTCGCTACATCATCGTCGACGCCGACGGGACTTTCAGCGACGGTCGGCAGGTCCTTCGCGTCTATATCTCCAACGCGTACAACGACGGCGGCTACGTCTCCGCGAGCCTGGACGGGACCATCCTCAGGGTGCTGGGGCGCTAGCCCCCCGGGTCGGTCAGTTGGCCTGAGACCGCAGGTCCTGACGGTTTTTTGACGGATTCGGGCGACTTGTCGACGACATCTGTGCGACGCGCGGGGCGACGCTGTAAGCGGAGCGTCAATGCGACCCCGTGGGACGCTAAGAAGGCGTAAAGGTCCTCGAATATGGCCTTATCGGGCGCTTGACTCACTCCGGCGCGTCTTGGGACGTGCCGTTCAGAGAGAGGTTCGAGAGATGTCCGTCGTGGTGTTCACGGTGCTGACTGTGGCGATTTTCGCCCTGTTCGGCTTGATCCAACGCGGGGTGGAACGGCTGTGACTCAGAACATTGTCGGTCTGGTCCTGGCCATCGGTATCGCCATCTATCTGGTGGCGGCGCTGCTGTATCCGGAGAGGTTCTAAGTGAGCACGACGACAGCGGGGATCCTGTTCGCGGTATCCCTGATCATCGCGCTGGCCGCGGTGCATGTGCCGCTGGGCGACTACATGTACCGGGTCTACAGCAGCGAGAAGCACAACAAGGCTGAGCGGGGCATCTATCGGCTGATCGGCGTGCAGCCGGGCGTGGAGATGACCTGGGCCGTCTACGCGCGCAGCGTGCTGGCTTTCTCGGCCATCAGTGTGCTGTTCCTGTTCTTCCTACAGCTGATCCAGGGCAAACTGCCGTTGCACCTGAGCGATCCGGGCACCGAGATGACCGCGGATCTTGCGTGGAACACCGCCATCAGCTTCGTCACCAACACCAACTGGCAGAACTACGCCGGTGAATCGACGATGGGCCATGTGGTTCAGGCCGTGGGCCTGAGCGTGCAGAACTTCGTCTCCGCCGCCGTCGGCATGGCCGTGGCGGTCGCGCTGGTGCGCGGGTTCGCCCGTCGCCACAGCGGCGAGCTCGGCAACTTCTGGGTGGATCTTGTGAGGGGAACCATCCGGATCCTGTTGCCGATGGCCGTCGTTTTCGCGATCGTGCTGGTCGCGGGTGGCGTCATCCAGAACCTGCACGTCTATGACCAGGTCGCGCAGACCGTGGGCAACACCGGTTCGCAGAATCTGCCGGGCGGTCTGGTCGCGAGTCAGGAGGTCATCAAGGAGCTGGGCACCAACGGTGGCGGCTTCTTCAACGCGAACTCAGCGCACCCGTTCGAGAATCCGACCGCATGGACCAACTGGATCGAGATCTTCCTGCTGCTGGTGATCAGCTTCTCGCTGCCGCGCACCCTCGGGCGCATGGTCGGCTCGCCGAAGCAGGGCGTGGCGATCGCCGCCGTCATGGCGACCCTCGCGATTCTCAGCGTGACGCTGATGAACCTCTTCCAGCTGCAGCACCACGGCACCGTTCCCAGTGCCATCGGCGCGTCGATGGAAGGCGTGGAATCCCGCTTCGGCGTCTCGAATTCGGCGACCTTCGCCGCCGCGACGACGCTCACCTCCACCGGTGCGGTGGACTCGGCGCACGACTCGTACACCAGCCTCGGCGGCATGATGACCATGTTCAACATGCAGCTCGGTGAGGTCGCGCCCGGCGGTACCGGGTCGGGTCTGTACGGGATGCTGATCCTCGCGGTCATCACCGTGTTCGTGGCGGGCCTGATGGTCGGCCGCACGCCGGAGTACCTGGGCAAGAAGATCACTCCGAAGGAGATCAAGCTCGCCGCCGCCTACTTCCTGGTGACGCCGCTGATCGTGCTGACCGGAACCGCTGTCGCGATGGCCCTGCCGGGGGAACGCGCGAGCATGGCGAACTCGGGTCCGCACGGGCTGTCGGAAGTGTTGTACGCCTTCACTTCCGCGGCCAACAACAATGGTTCGGCCTTCGCCGGTCTGTCCGGCAATACCGTGTGGTGGAACACCGCGCTGGGCCTGGCCATGGTGTTCGGCCGCTTCATCCCCATGATCTTCGTGCTGGCGCTGGCCGGCTCGCTGGCGGCGCAGGGTCACACCCCGGCCTCCGAGGGCACGCTGCCGACGCATCGGCCGCAGTTCGTCGGCATGGTCGCGGGCGTCACCCTCATTCTGGTCGCGCTCACCTTCCTGCCGATGCTGGCGCTCGGCCCGCTCGCTGAAGGAATCCACTCATGAGCACTCCCACCATCGATTCCGTGCCCGTGCAGACGGCGCACAGCAACCCGAAACGCGGTGTGTCAGCGGGATTGTTCGACCCGAAGATGCTGATCAAGTCGCTGCCGGACGCGTTGAAGAAGCTGGATCCGCGCATCATGTGGCGCAATCCGGTGATGTTGATCGTCGAGATCGGCGCGGTCTGGACCACCGTCCTGGCCATCGCGAACCCGACGTTCTTCGCCTGGGCGATCGTCGTCTGGCTGTGGCTGACGGTGATTTTCGCCAACCTGGCCGAGGCGGTGGCCGAGGGCCGCGGCAAGGCGCAGGCCGACACGCTGCGAAAGGCCAAGACCGATACGGTCGCTCGTCGTCTGGCGAACTGGTCGCCGGGAGCGCGCGTCGTCGAGGAGCGGGTAGCCGCTCCGGAGCTGCAGCGCGGCGACTACGTGGTCGTCGAGGCGGGCCAGGTCATCCCCGGTGACGGTGACGTCGTGGAAGGCATTGCCTCCGTGGACGAGTCGGCCATCACCGGTGAATCCGCTCCCGTCATCCGCGAATCCGGCGGTGACCGGTCGGCGGTGACCGGCGGCACCACGGTGCTGTCGGACCGTATCGTCGTCCAGATCACCCAGGAGCCGGGCGGCTCGTTCATCGACAAGATGATCGCGCTCGTCGAGGGCGCGTCGCGGCAGAAGACGCCGAACGAGATCGCGCTCAACATCCTGCTGGCCGCGTTGACGATCATCTTCGTGTTCGCGGTGGCGACGCTGCAGCCGCCCGCCATCTTCTCCAAGGCCAACAACCCTGGCGTGCTGGACAATCTGGCGCTGGACGGCAATGGCGTCACCGGCATCGTGCTGGTCTCGCTGCTCGTCTGCCTGATTCCGACGACCATCGGCGCGCTGCTGTCGGCCATCGGCATCGCGGGCATGGACCGCCTGGTGCAGCGCAATGTGCTGGCCATGTCCGGTCGTGCCGTGGAGGCCGCGGGCGATGTGAACACCTTGCTGCTGGACAAGACCGGCACCATCACCCTGGGCAACCGCCAGGCCTCGGATTTCGTGCCGATGCCGGGCGTGACCGCCGACGAATTGGCCGACGCCGCACAGCTTTCCAGCCTCGCGGACGAGACCCCCGAGGGCCGCTCGATCGTCGTGTACGCCAAGGTGGCGTACAACAAGCGCGAGCGCACCCCCGGTGAGCTCACCGGCGCGACCTGGGTGGAGTTCACCGCCCAGACCCGCATGTCGGGTGTGGACCTGTCCGACGGACACCGATTGCGCAAGGGCGCGGCCAGCGCGGTCACCGAATGGGTGCGCGCCCACGGCGGCGAGATCCCGAGCCAGGTCGGCGAGACCGTCGACGGCATCTCGGCCTCCGGCGGCACCCCGCTGGTGGTCGCGGAGATCAAGCGGGACACCGCCAAGCTGCTCGGCGTCATCCATCTCAAGGATGTGGTGAAGCAGGGTATGCGGGAGCGCTTCGACGAGATGCGCCGCATGGGCATCCGCACGGTCATGATCACCGGCGACAATCCGTTGACCGCCAAGGCCATCGCCGACGAGGCGGGCGTGGACGACTTCCTCGCGGAGGCCACTCCGGAGGACAAGCTCGCGCTCATCAAGAAGGAGCAGGCCGGCGGCCGCATGGTCGCCATGACCGGTGACGGCACCAATGACGCGCCCGCGCTCGCGCAGGCCGACGTGGGTGTCGCCATGAACACCGGAACGTCCGCCGCGAAAGAGGCGGGCAATATGGTGGACCTGGATTCCGACCCGACCAAGCTGATCGAGATCGTCGAGATCGGCAAGCAGTTGCTGATCACGCGGGGCGCGTTGACCACGTTCTCGATCGCCAACGACATCGCCAAGTACTTCGCGATCATTCCCGCGTTGTTCGTGTCGATCTTCCCGGGTCTGGATCTGCTGAACGTGATGCGGCTGCATTCGCCGCAGTCGGCGATCCTGTCCGCGGTCATCTTCAACGCCGTGGTCATCGTGGCGCTGATCCCGCTGTCGCTGCGCGGCGTGAACTACCGGCCGTCCAGCGCGTCGAAACTGTTGAGCCGCAACCTCTACATCTACGGACTCGGTGGCATCATCGCGCCGTTCATCGGGATCAAGCTCATCGACCTTGTCATTCAATTCTTCCCGGGGATGTCCTAATGCGTATGTCAGCCTGGATCAGGCAGCACATCGCGGCGCTGCGAGCGCTGCTGGTGCTCACCGTGATCACCGGAATCATCTATCCCGCCGTCGTTCTCGGTGTCTCGCAGCTGCCGGGCCTGAAGGACAAGGCGAACGGCTCGCTGCTCGAGCGGGACGGCAAGGTCGTCGGGTCCAGCCTGATCGGCCAGGCCTTCACCGACGCCAAGGGCAACGCGCTGGTGCAGTACTTCCAGACGCGGCCGTCCAATGCGGCGTGGTCCGAGGAGAGCACCGACGGCTACAACGCGCTGAACTCCGCTTTCGGCAATATGGGCCCGGAGTCCACCGTGGACACCCTGGACGCGGAGGATCCGAGCAAGGACAAGCTCAGCCTGCTGAGCACGGTCTGCGCGCGCAGCGCGGCGGTCGGCACACTGGAGGGCGTGGACGGCAGCCGTCCGTACTGCACCTCCGGCGGCCTCGGCGCGGTGCTGGCGGTCATGGGCGAGCGTGACGCGCACGGCCTGGTCACCCACCCGACCCGGGTGATCAGCGTCAACGAGGCGTGCTCGGCCGATCCGAAGCACGAGACCACCCCGTTCCAGGAGGCGTACGAGGGCGTGAAGGTGGAGTGCGCCAAGCGCGGCGAGGACTACTCCGCCGGGCAGATCGTCCCGATCCGCGGTGACGCGTCCTCCGACACCCCGGTGCCGACCGACGCGGTGACCGCCTCGGCCTCCGGCCTGGATCCGCAGATCTCCCCGGAGTACGCGGCCATCCAGGTGGCGAGGGTCGCGAAGGCGCGCAACGTGTCCGCCGACCAGATCAAGGCCGTCGTGGATGCCCACAAGAGCGGCCGGACCCTGGGCTTCCTGGGGGAGCCCACGGTCAATGTCGTCGAGCTGAACTACGACTTGGACAGCAAGTACCCGTTCAAGGGCTGATCAGCCGATACCTGGGGTCCGGTCGCCTCGCTCACAAAGGCGACCGGGCCCCTCGGTCTTTCACCGCTACGGCGAACAGGTGGTCGGGTTCGGCAGTTCGCCGCACGGGGTATTGCCCCGCGACCGCAGCACGTCCTTGCCGGTCCCACCGGTGAGGAAACGCAGGAACGCCGCGGCCGGTGAGTCAGCGGGGAGTTCACCGTTGCTGTAGGCGTATTCGACGCTCCAGAACGGATAGGCGTGGGCGAGCACCTGTTCCCGGGTGGGCGTGTGACCATCGATGGTCACCGGCTTGACGCCGGTGGCCTTCGCGGCGTCGGAGAATTCGCTGTAGCCGATGGAGCCCGGCAGGTCGGCTACCGTTCTCAGCATGTCATTGGTCACCGGGACCTCGCAGAACGCGGGGCCAGGAGGCTTGGTGGCGGCGATGGTGCGGCAGCTGGTAGCGGCCGGCGCGGGCGGCTGGTCGTCACCGACCACATGCTGGCGGAACGCCTCCCGGGAGCCGGAGCCGAGCATCCGATTCACCACGCGCACCGGCAGATCCGGGCCGCCGAGCAGCTGCCAGTTGTCGATCCGGCCCGCGTAGATATCGCGGATCTGCTGGGTGGTCAGGTCGTGAACTCCCACCGCGGGATTGACGATCATCGTGAACAGCGACAGCGCGAGCGGGCGGGGGAGCAGCGTCGGGTAGCCGACGCCCTTCGGGCCGTCGGTGATCGCGAGCAGCCCCGGCTCGTTCTTGCCCTGCTCGTCCACCCGGCTCAAACCCCGGTCACTGCTGTCGAATTCGAAGTCGAAGGCCAGCGCGGAACAGTTCTGCGTGTATGCCGCCGCGGCTTCGCGGATGGTGGGCTCGAAGGCCGTGGACCCGACCAGCGTGAGCTTGCCGGACACGCAATCCGCCGCGTCCTTCCTTCCCGAGTCATCCGGTCCGACGACGAATTGGACGACGATGACCGCGACCAGGAACCCGATGAGCGCCAGCAGTTTCGGTGAGGCGCCGATGCGGCTGCGGGTCTCCGACACTCGCCCGCCCTTGAGTTTGGCCCGCACCACCGGCGGCGGATAGTCCCCGGCCCCGGCCGTCCGTTGCAGGATGGCCAGGATCTTGTAGTGATCGCCTCGATCCATCGGCACCCTGGGCAGATCGATGATCCCGACCCGATGCTGCGCGTCCTCACGGCTCCCGATCCCCGTTCCCGGCTTCAGGCTGTCACCCATTGCGTCATCGGACAATTCGGTGACCGCCATACCGATGACCCGCCGGTGCGGGAAGTGGATATGCATCCCTACCCGATCACTGTCGGGCGAGGCGTAGTCGGTGCTGTCGACGTCGGTGAGCCCGCTGTTCTCGATCCGGACCAGCACCACCGAGAGGTCCTGCAGATCGGGTGCAGCCCCGTCACCCTCGGGCCGCAACTGCGGTAGCACGCCCGGAAAGACCGATTCGATCTCACCCGTGACCGGCGTGTCCATCTGCACCCGATACCCGAGCCGTTTCCGCCCCACCAGCACCAATTCCCAGACGAATGCCATGATCGGCACCGCTATACCGATGACCGCCAGCACGATCTCGAGGGGAAAACCGTTCACCGAAAACCCCGAATTCTGTTGTCTTTCAGCCCTGCGGCTCGAGATTAGAGCCGTAAGGAATCGGTTAAGAAGCCGGGGCATGGCCAACGGGTGCCGTCAAGGCCGGGTGCCCGGGACGGCCCGCGCGCTTAGCGTCGGTGCAATGGAGAACCTGGCGGACGAGCTGTCCGCTCTGCGTCAGCTGCTGAACCATCGCGGCGTGGTGGAGGTACTCGACCTGCTGGCCCGCGATCCGCGCACGGAATGGGAGCTGCGCTACGAACTGGGGCTGCGCCGGTCTGGGATATCGCGGGTGCTGCGCCTACTCGCCGCCTACGGGGTCGTCGAGGCCGATGTGGTCGGCAGCTGGGACGAGGCGCCCGATCGCGAGAACCTCATCCGATTGACCGGGAGCGGTTGGCGCACTGTCGAATTGTTGTCCAGCTTCGCGGTGTGGGAGGCCCTCTACGAGCTCCCGGATTCGGTGCGCGACCGTTGATCCGCGCTCCCTACCTGGAGTTCGACCGGCGCCGGGAAGGATTGCGGACGAACCTGTGGTTCGTCCCGACGCTCGAGGTGCTGGCGGCGGTTGGACTCTTCGCCGTCACCTATCGGCTCGACCGTGCGGTCTATCGGGGTGCGCTGACGATTCCAGAATGGGTCATCGGCGGCACTCCCGATGCCGCCCGGCAGATCCTCACCGCGATCGCGGCCGCCATCATCACCGTGGTCGGTGTGGTCTTCTCGATCACCATCGTCGCGCTGACGCTGGCCTCGACCCAGTTCGGTCCGCGCATGCTGCGCAACTTCATTCGTGATCGCGGCACTCAGATCACCCTCGGCACCTTCGTGGCCAGCTTCGTGTACGCGATCGCCGCGCTGGTGTCGGTCAGTGCGGATTTCGTCCCCCACATCGCGACGACTGTCGCGATCGCCTCCCTGGTCGTAGACCTGGCGGTGCTGATCTACTTCATCAATCACATCGCCATGGCCATTCAGCTTCCGAATGTGATCGCGGGGATCGCCTCGGAGGTGTCGATCGCGGTGGACACCAACCGCCACGTCGCGTGGTCGGGACCGACGCGCGGACCCTCGCCGGACGAACTCCTGATCCGCTTGACCGAGTCGGGCGGACTGGTGCGCGTGGCGGGCAGCGGATACTTGCAGTACATCCGCCACGAGAAGCTGGTGCGTATGGCCGCCGCCGAGAACGCGGTCATCCATCTGCCTTTCCGGCCCGGCCATTTCCTCACCGCGGGACAGATCGTCGCGCATGTGTGGCCGGCGGAAGCGGCCGATCGGATCGCGGAGAACTTCGCACGAGGCCAGATCGCCGGGCCCACCAGAACCCTCACCCAGGACATCTCGTTCGGCATCGACCAAATCGTCGAAATCGCGCTCCGCGCATTGTCTCCTGCGGTGAACGACACCTTCACAGCGATGACCTGCATCGACTGGCTCGGCGACTGTCTGTCCAGAATTGTCGCCGGCTGGAACCCCGATCCGGTGCGGCGCGACCGCGACGGATATGTGCGGGTCATCGCCAACCAGGTGACCTACGAACGCCTGGTGCAGCGGGCCTTCGAAAAGATCCGGCAGGCGGGCCGCGGCATGCCCGCGGTCATGATCCGACAACTGGACGCCCTCACCGAGATCGCGGACCGCACCGCCGATCCGCAGCGGCTGCGGGTGCTGATCGACCAGGCCGAGATGATCGAAGCTTCGGCCCGGGAATCGATCACCGACGAACCGGACCGAGCCGACGTGCTCCGCCGCTATCGGACGCTACTGTCACGCATCGATCCGGATCCGACTGGCGCCACGACGCATCCGGAGTCCACGGAATAGGAATCGGTTCCGCGTCGTCGTGGGTGCGCCCCGCCACCGTGCAGACGATCGGCCGGTATTGTCCGGACCGATACGCAGGCACTCGGCCGAAGCCGCGTGGAGGAGGTACGACGTGGTGGTTTCCCCGGGCCCGGTGGAGGACAGCGCGTCGGCCTCTGCTTCCGGTGGGCACAGCGGATCACGCGTCGCGCTGACGATCGGGGCGCTCGGAGTCGTGTTCGGCGATATCGGCACCAGCCCGATCTACACCCTCCAGACGGTGTTCAATCCCGATGACCCGCACCCGGTTCCGGTCAGCCGCGACAATATCTTCGGTATCGTGTCGCTGGTGTTCTGGTCGGTCATGATCATCGTGACCGTCACCTACGTGCTGCTGGCCATGCGCGCCGACAATGACGGCGAGGGCGGCATCATGGCGCTCATCACCCTGCTGCGCCGCTGGACCATGCCCGGCGGCCGGCGCACCGCCATGATGCTGACGGCGCTCGGACTCTTCGGCGCGTCACTGTTCCTGGGCGACAGCATGATCACGCCCGCATGTCGGTGCTGTCGGCGGTCGAGGGCATGAAGACCGTCTCCTCCGGGATGGACGACTTCATCGTGCCGATCACCGCGGTGATCATCCTGGTGCTGTTCCTGGTGCAGCGGCGCGGCACGGCCGCGGTCGGGCGGGTGTTCGGGCCGATCATGATCGCCTGGTTCCTGGTGATCGGCGTGTGCGGCGTCTCGGGCATCACCAAGCATCCGGAGATCCTGAAGGCGCTGTCCCCGACCTATGCGCTCGGATTCCTGTTCGGGCACTTCGGTATCGCGTTCTTCGCGCTGGCCGCGGTCGTGCTGGCGGTCACCGGCGCCGAGGCGCTCTACGCGGATATGGGTCATTTCGGGCGTAGTGCGATCACGCGCGCCTGGCTGTTCCTCGTCTTCCCCGCCTGCGTCCTGAGTTACATGGGACAGGGCGCACTCATCCTCGACGATCCCGCCAACCTGAGCGCGCCCTTCTTCCTGCTCGCGCCCGGCTGGGGGCGACTGCCCCTGGTGCTGCTGGCCACCGCGGCCACCGTCATCGCCTCCCAGGCGGTCATCACCGGGGCGTTCTCGGTGGCCGCGCAGGCCGCGCAGCTCGGTTACCTGCCCCGGCTGCGGGTCGCGCACACCTCCGAATCCACCTTCGGGCAGATCTACGTGCCGTGGATCAACTGGCTGCTGCTGGTGTCGGTGCTGACCCTGGTGTTTGCTTTCCGCACGTCCGCGGCGCTGGCCTACGCCTTCGGCACCGCCGTCACCGGCACCATCACCATCACCACAATGCTGTTCTTCTATGTGGCGCGGGCGAAATGGGGGACACCGCTGTGGCTGATCGCGCTCGGCGCGATCCCGCTGCTCACCGTCGATCTGCTGTTCTTCGCCGCGAACCTGACCAAGCTGGTGCACGGCGCGTGGCTGCCGCTGCTGATCGCCGTCATCGCGTTCACCATCATGACCACCTGGCAGCGCGGCCGCGAGCTCGTCACCGCGGAGCGGGAACGGCGGGAAGGGTCGCTGCGCGAGTTCGTGGATCGGCTGCGCACCGGCGGGGCCGAGGTGCTCACCGTCCCCGGCACCGCGGTCTTCCTCAACCGCGGCAAGGAGACGGCCCCGCTGGCCCTGCGCGCCAATGTCGAGCACAACCACGTGCGCCATCGGCAGGTGGTCATCATGACCATCCGCACCGAACCCGTCCCGCGAATCCCGGCGTCGCAACGGATCTCACTGGACCACCTCGGCTACGCCGACGACGGCATCGTGCACGTGACCGCTACCTACGGGTACATGGACGCACCCGACGTCCCCGCCGCGATCGGCCTGCTGGACCCGTCCGACACCGAGGGCGCGCTCGACCTGGACCAGGCGTCCTACTTCCTGTCCAAGATCGAGCTGCGGCGCGGTGACGCACCCACCATGGCGTTGTGGCGCAAACGCCTGTTCATCGCCACGTCCCACATCACCGCCGACGCCGCCGAGTACTTCGCGCTGCCCCGCGACCGCACGGTCACCATGGGCTCGCACATCGAGGTGTAGCGGTTCAGGCCGCGGGTCGCCCGGCCGAATGCCGGTGCCGCCGTTCTCGTTCGATCAGATCGATCAACTCGTCGACGGCGGCCAGCGAGGAGAACTCGTTGCGGGCGACGAGACCGGGATATCGGTCGGACAGGGCGATGAAAGTGGCGTCCGAAGACGACCAGAACACCTGGAAGGACGACAGGCAGACATCCGTGTCGATGATGCCCATGATGGGGGCCTCTCCTGCTGGTTCTTGACTCGAACCTCGATTCAACCGCCGCGAACTTTCCTACCCGGCGGCTCTTACACATCCATAACCGCCGCGCATTCCGGATTTTCGATTCCTTGACGTTGTCGTGCCGCCGGGCGGCGGCTACCAACCCGATTCGCGGAACATGGCGCCCGGATCGCGGTCGCGGGTGTCCTCGGCGCTCGGCTGCCGTGAATCCTGGTGTGGTGGTAGTTCCCCACTCAGGGGCGGCAGCATGGGGCGGATGTCGGGTGCGCCCTCGACAAGGTCGCTCAGCGAGGGCATGCCGGTGCGTCGCTGCTGCAGCGGGGCCATGAGTTCCCGGACTTGACGGGCGGCATCCGCTGCTGCGGCCTCGGACGCCCGCACGATCGCGTCCGCGATTTCCGGATAGCTCAGATCCGCTATCCCCGAACCGAATCGGACCTCGGCGACGACGCCGTTCGCATCGGTCGTCACGGTCACCCGTTTGCGCACGGTTGCCCTGCCGGTGATCTCCGCCCGTGCCCGCTGAATCCGCGCGACTTCCCGCATCTGCCCGCGCATTTCGTCGAGCAGCTGCACCATCTCGGCTTTGACGTGTTCGTTCGACATCCACTCTCTCTTCACTCGATCCGGCGTGCTCATCACGCCGAACCACCGAACAGACGCGCCCGCCGCATCGGATCGGCCACCACATCGCGTACGAAACATCCGATATCGCCGGCCGACAAGGCATTCCGATACGTCAGGTCACACCACAACTGAGGGCCCCGATACACGGCCAGCCGGGCCCATCCGCCGTCCACCGGGCACCACTCGACCCACACCCCGGGGGTCGTCCAGATACACGACCGCGCCGTCCAGTCGCAGCGCCAATCCGGCCTGGTCGCGGTAGAACACGGCGGTCACCGCGTCCAGGTGGCCGAAAACCCCACCCAGACCCGCCGACTCGGACGGCATGCCACTCACCGGCCGCAATTCGCCGGTCCGTGGATCCAGCTCCGCGAACGACCCGAACCCGGCCAGCGACCGCACCAGCAACCGGCCACCGCCCGCGTCAGCACCGGCGCCACCGTGCGCCGCGGCCCGCGGCCACAATGCGGAACTCCGTCCTGCCGCGCGTGATCCGCCTGCCGCGAATGGCATTCCACCTGGAATCGACCCGCCCATAACCGGGCCACCCTGACCAGGCCCACCCTGAACCGGGGCCCGGCTCCCGGACTCCGCGCACCATCGTCGTCGCGCGCGGCGAAATCGGCCGACATGGCATGCACGCCGACCCCGCCCTCGCGGATCGCGAGATCACCCGCACCCGAACCGTCTTCGCCGCTTCCACTGGACCTGGTCGGAACAGACGCCGAAGGATCGGGCGTGGGTGACGGCCGAGTCGGCTCAGGCGTCGGCTCGGGTGTGGGCGGTCCAGGTGTGGGTGTGGGCGGTTTCGGCGGTTCTGGAGTTGGTGTTGGTGTGGGTGGTTCAGGTGTCGGAGTTGGTGTTGGTGTGGGCAGTTCGGGTGTTGGCGTTGGGGTAGGTGGTTCCGGGGCAGGGGCAGGGGCAGGGGGCGTCGGGTCCGGTGTAGGCGTCGGATCGGGTGTAGGCGGCTGGGGCGCGGGGGTCGGCTCCGGTTCCGGCTGGGGCTGAGGTTCGGGCTGGGGCTGAGGTTCGGGCTGGGGCTGAGGTTCGGGCTGGGGCTGGGGCTGAGGTTCCGGCTCGGGCTGAGGCTGGGGTTCGGGCGTGGGCTCGGGCTCCCACACGGAATCGGGGGGAGGGTTCGCCGCGTCGAACTTGGGGATCGGTGGCAGGGTGAAATACCTTGGTGTGTAGGGAATCTTCGACGTCGTGTCGGGGAACTCCTCCTTCGGCGCGGGCGCCTCCGGCGACTGCTCACCGCGGCTGGTCTCCGGCTGCTCGGGTGACTCCGTGTTCGCGCGATCATCCGAACCCGCGCCGGCCTCGGCCTCCGGTTCGCCCTCCTCCGGGCGCGGGGTCTCCGGTTCCTGTGTGCCCGAGGGCTTCTGCGTGCCTTCCGGTTGCTCCGTGTTCGTCTGCTGGCCTGTCTTGGACGGTTGCTCCGGACTCGTCGGCTGCTCGGCGGTCTTCGGCTCCTGGCGTTCGCCGTTCCCGGCATGCGCCAGGTCGTCCCGCAAGTCCCGCCGCACACCGAGGAATTCGTCGATCTGCTTCTGCAACTCCATCCGCTGCACCCGGAATTCGCCGGGCCGCAGCCCCGCTCCTTCGAGTGCCGCCGTCCGGTCCGCGAACTCATCGGCTTTCCGCGCGAACGCCTCCTCCGCGGCCTGCCGCAGCTGTTCGGGACTCATTCCGTCCGGATCAACCCCGAGCCGCCGCAACTTCTCCCGCGCCGAGTCGAGCCCGTCCCCGCCCTCGGTCCGGCGCCCTTCGGGCTTCGATTCCGCTTCAGCCTTGGGTTCCTCGCCGGGCGTGGCCCGGCCCTCGACCTGCGGCTCGGCCACCGATTCGGATCCGGCTTTCGGCTCGGCGGGCTCGGGCTTCGGTCCGGCGGGCTCGGTCTTCGGCGTGGAGGGTGAGTGCGAGCCAGTCTGTGCGGCCGGTGGGTGCGCGGGAGCCGCCGCGGCGGCGGGCGTTGGTGGTGTCGTGCCCGCGCGGTGCTGCTCGAACAGCGAACGCATTTCGCCACGCAGCGCCATGGTTTCGGAGATCCGCTGCTGAATGGCATCGCGGCGGGCGAAATACTCGGCCGGGCCCAGACCCTGGTTGGCGAGATCGTCGGAGGCGGAGGTGAGTTCGCTCAGGCGGCGCATGATGGCGTCGGCGGAGGCCCGCTCCAATTCACGCGGGCTCATCCCGTCCGGGTCGACGCCGAGCGGGCGCAGCGAATCGCGCACCTGGGTGAGGGGGTCCGGTGCGTGCACTGGAGCCGGTGAGCCGTGCCTGCCCGAGCTACCCGCCCCCGCCTCAGCGACACCCTCTTGCTTCGGCTGTGCCGCAGGCGATTCCGGCTGCACGGTGCGGGACTCAGGGTGCGCCGTCCGGGACTCGGGTTGCGTTGTCCGGGACTCTGGTCGGGCGGTGTGGGACTCGGGTTGCGCGGCGTATGGCTCGGGTTGTGCAGCACGGGGTTCCGGTTGTGCGGCAGCGGGCGCGGCCTCCTGCCTCCCGCCGCTGACCTTCGAGTCGCCTGTGTGACCGGCGGGGCGGGATTCGGCCGCACCCGCGCGCGATTCGCCCTCGGGCCGACGGCTCTCGCGCGTCCCAGCCCGATGACTGAGCCTTTTTCATCCTCGTGCGGATTGAATCTCGTGGTTTTGCAGGACGTGGATGGCCTTGGTCAGGGAGCCGGCCTTGTGCGGGCAGCAGCGT